>DFDI01000084.1:29259-46600 GCA_002367635.1 Betaproteobacteria bacterium UBA3031
CCGTGATAGCCATCTTTGATCACTGTGATATCGATGTTGATGGAGTCACCATTTTTTAATTTTTTAGGTCCTGGGATACCATGACAAATGACGTGGTTAACCGACGTGCATACGGACTTGGGAAAGGGCGTATATCCGGGTGGCGCGTAATTCAGCGGGGCAGGGATTGTCCCTTGAACATTGACCATGAAGTCATGACACAAGGAGTCAAGCTCCTCGGTGGTAATGCCTGCACGAATCTTCGGTTGAATAAAATCGAGTACTTGAGATGCGAGCCTTCCAGCAACGCGCATTTTGGCAATCTCGTCATCCGTTTTGATTACTACTGTCATATAAATTACTTTATTTTATTAAGTTTGATCATACCATTCTAGCTAAAATTTGCGGATATAACCTCATGCTTACTGGGCGAAGATATGTGGTCCAGTTTTTAAAATGAGGGCATCAACTCGAATGTCGATTTGATCGAGTGTAGGGAAGTCAAAGAGGATCCAATCAATCGTCTCATTCAATTGTTCATAATCGGGCATCGCTCTCCATCTGAGTAAGGGTGCATTCGAATGACATGATTTATAGCAGCTAGACCCTAGCGGCTCCCAACGCCATCCCTCTGCACGCACTACTGCATAGATCATTTTCGCTAAATTCTCTTGAAGACCTTCGTCGAGTAAAGCGTCGTATACGATGTCACGCGCATCGCGCCACGGGGCCGTGGCTTGTACCGACTGACTGTGATAAATCAGCATAGTTTTCAGATAATCAAACTCGCTGGGCAAAGGTCTGACTTGTCTGATTTCATCTGAGAGTAGATGAAGCGGGATCAAGCGGTTTGCCTCAGCGGTCCAGATCTCTCCCTGATTATCGACGTAATCAAACGCTCTAATGAGTTTCACATGTTGCGAATGCTCTACGGTGTCAATTTGTTCGATGACGGGCGTTCCTCTAAACTTTCCAGCGTGAACGAGGCTATTTTCGCTCGCGAAAATAATAATAATACTTATTAAAATTAGATGCTTATATTCATTTTTAAGTAAAATCATTAAATAGTTCCTGCTTATAATTGAAGGGCCCCTGCATTTAAAACTATCTTGGTTTTCGCCAACAATTTACTGCGCCGCAATACACGAAATACTTGACTTGCAATATAGAAGTTGTAGCTTTGTGTTTACTGTACCTAAAAAATATGGTCTTAGGGGCGACTCGTATCACCTGTAGTAGAGCCGGCAACTAAACAGTTAACTGATAGTTTAGATTCTGCACATGAATATGGGAGAGGTATTATGGAATTCAATGTTTTACAAGCACATAAGGGGCTTGATAAACAACTTGAGGAGCTAGGGTCAGACCCTTTCGAGGCGAACAGCGTCGGAACCTCATTGTTTATGACAGGCAATATGGGTCCGAAGATCAAAGAAAAAATGGGAGAGGCTGCTAAGAAAGCTGGTATGTCTCGACGGGATTTTTTCCGCTCATCTCTTGGCTTGAGCGCAGCGATGATCGCGGCCAATGAAGTAACCGGAATGAAGTTCTTTGAAGTCGGTGCTGCTGAAGCGGCTGACGTAGCCGCGAAGGACGAGGCCATTCAAGTTGCTCGAGCGGGTAGTGACTTCATCGTGGATGTGCATACTCACGTATGTACGCGACCTGGCCATTACCAGTTGGGTGTAAATACGACTGAGCGTGGTATGTGGTTCGTTCAGTTGCTGGATGATCTGGGCAAAGCGTTTGGTATGGAGAATGGCACACGTGACATGAATGTTGAAAACTACGGCAGGCTTATCCTACAAGAGAGTGATACCACCGTTGGCATATTCAACCCATTCGGTTTCCGTGAGGATTACGGCGGGCGGGACATGATCCCAATGGAATATCAAGTAGGTGTTCGAGACCGATGGCCTGATAACACAATCATGTTGGCGGGTGGTTTAACGCCAAATCAGGGTGTGGATGAGACGCTTGAACGGCTCAACATGTACGCTGACCAATATCGAATCTCTGGGTTGAAGCTCTACACCTTTGATTCAACCGATAAAAAAGGTTGGTGGTTCGATGATGAAGTGTTGGCTTATCCTATTTGGGAAGAGTGCCGTCGCTTGGGCATTACGAACATTGGTTGTCACAAAGGTGTTCCGTTCGGACAGTTCTACGCCCGATATGCACACTGTGAAGACTTTGATGCAGCAGCGGATGACTTCTTAGACCTTAACTTTATTGCGTACCACTCAGCATGGCCATATCATAATGAGCTTGCTGCGTTGAAGGGCTTTAAGCCACAAAGAAAGAACCTCTATACAGAAGTGGGTACAACCTTTGCCGCAACGGTTACCAGTAGACCGATTGAGTGCGCACACGTAATCGGCACACTCCTCCGTGATATTGGTCCAGACTATGTTCTTTGGGGTACGGATTCACTTCTTTGGGGTAACCCACAGTGGCAAATCGAAGCATTCAGAAACTTCCAAATCCCTGATGAACTCGTAGAGGGACATGGATATCCTAAGATTACGCCTGAAATTAGACGTAAAGTCCTAGGTGAAAATGCGGCAAGAATCTGGAATATTGATAAGCAAAAAGCAATGACTGCAAAGGCTGACATTGTAGCTAGCAAGGCATACGCTTAAGTTGTATCAACGAAGGTTTGGTGTGCCCCTTTCTGGGGGCACACTTTTTTTTGCGAAAAGGAAATAGGGTGCCAACATACGAATACGCCTGTGATTCATGTCTAGTTATTTATAAAGCCATGCACGGGATGAATGAAGCTGCTCCGTCAGGCTGTCGGGATTGCAAGGGCGAGCTCAGGAAGGTCATTTCTGCCCCTAGTTTGAATACACGCAATCACACAAGTCCAACAGAAGCCAAATATGCCAAGATGTCGGACGCAGAGGAAATTGCTCGGGAAAATGAATTACAAAAAGTATATAAAACGATTTGGATGCCTGAGGAAGTCAAACACAGCCCCTGGGAAGATGATGACCACGACCATTGATGCTAGAAGCGTTTAAGACCCCAAAAAAAATATGGCTTGCGACGGCTCTTCTTTGTGTGAGTCAGTACGCTTACAGTGATGCCAGTCCTCAAGGGCTAGAGAATTCTGGTGGGTTATTAACTACTGCTGCGACGGGTGACTTATCTTTCACACTACCCTACTTAGCGTTAACGGCAAAATTGGGTAAGCAGTTTATAGAAGGCCATGAACAATTTAATGAGTTGTGGGTGCTTGCGCCCGCACCTGGGATTTGGGGGTTAGGCCCAACATTTAATGAAGCTAATTGTGCGGGGTGCCACCCTAACAACAGTAGAGCACGACCTGCTGCTGATGGAGCAACGGTAGAAAAAGGCAATGTGATTAAGCTTGGGTATCGTCAAATCGACGGCGTCGTTTTTCCTTCGCACCCATGGTATGGCGATCAATTGCAAAATAGGGCAGCTGAGAATCGTGTGCCTATAGAAGGTGAGGCGATAGTTACTTATGAAGCAAGTATTTTTGAATACCCTGATAAAACTACTGTTGCGCTTAAGCGACCTTTAATCGAAATAAGAAATCTTAACTTTGGTGAGATAAATGACGCGACCCTTGCATCCATGAGGATCGCCCCGCAAGTGATCGGGCTGGGTCTTTTAGAATGGGTGCCCGATGCGTCTTTACTAAATATTGTCGCTGAGCAAAAAGAGGGGGGGCTATCAGGGCGACCGAACTATGTTATCGACTTGGAGACGGAAGACGTCGTAATTGGTCGATTTGGGTGGAAGGCTTCACAACCCAATTTAAAACAACAAACTGCATCAGCCTTTCACTCAGATATTGGGGCAACGACCTTCTTTTTTCCTGAAAAAAATTGCCCTGAGGTTCAAACCAAATGTCGCGAGCTTCCATCAGCCGCAAAGTGTGGTGGGCAGGGTGGGTGCACGGGAAATACTTTCAGACCAGAGGTTTTACCCAGTCGGTTGAGTAATATCACCACCTATTTGCAAGCTCTTAACATTCCCCAACGCCGCATTAATGATCAGGAAAAAACTCTAGCTGGGGAGACGTTATTTAGCCAGGTCGGGTGCGCCGGATGTCATGTGCCAACTTTGAAAACCGGAAGCAAAGGTCCCATCAAAGAACTCAGGAATATGTCGTTTCATCCTTACACAGACTTATTGATCCATGACATGGGTGAAAAACTTGCTGATCATCGACCGGAGGGTTCAGCTGACGGTCAAGAATGGCGAACGCCTCCTCTGTGGGGTATTGGTTTACTGAGCGCAATTTCGGGCCATTTGGGCTTACTGCACGACGGACGTGCACAATCCGTTGAAGAAGCCATTCTGTGGCATGGTGGTGAGGCGGAAAAGACTCGTAAACGATTCACCAACTTGACTAAATCTGAGCGAGAGAGTGTTATTGAATTTATTAACTCTTTATGAAACTCTCAGATAATCGTGCGCTATTCCACGCTGGTGCGCATCTGCAGGTTTATATTATTTCAGTTACCAGCGCATAAGCCTTCTAAGGTGTAGGTAAGGGCGTCCTAACCATTGTAGTCGGTTGTTGTGCCTGACTGACTGAGGGTGTTGCTGGCGTCAACCTCAAACGCTCAGAGCCTTTCTCAAGTAAGGGTCGATATCCCCTTGCTTCAGTAACCATTCTTTGTAGTCTCTTGGCATATCTGATAGCAATGAGCCTTTATGTTTTCCAAATGGCATTGTGATTGGTATTCTAGCCTTCTCAGACTCGGCGTATAAAGCTTCCACAGTTTTTATCCCTAGTTCCTGGCAAATGTGATTTAAGATTGCTGCGCAGATGCCCACATCAATGAGTGCAGAATGGGCATTTCGTAACTGCTCGCGTGCTGTGCTGCGCTCTAAGTAATAGAGGAGAGCGCTCTGATTGTGGCTGTCTAAATTAGGCCATAGCTTTCTGGCCAGAGATAATGTGCAAATGCGTTTGACTTCAGGTTTGCCAATTACTCCCCAGTCGAAGTCCACGTTATGGCCAATGATGTAGTCCACATGCTTGGGTAGAGTAAAACTTGCCGCTAATGGGCAATCAACCAACTCTTCGTCCATGATGTGATGGGTAGCTAAGGCCCCCAAGGAAATGGGCTTTTCAGGGTTGTAACGCTGCACAAAAGGATTAGTAAAAGCAAAGGGTGCAAAGCTTTCAAGCTCAACCCAAGCAGCTTCTATCAATATGGGTTCTTTTATGCCTGTAGCTTCGGTGTCAAAAATAATGGTGTTGTTCATACGATCATATTTTAGAAGAGTAAATTAATATTGTAGCGCTATATCTAAACGCTACTGCGTGAAAACTCTGTTTTTTATCTGTTGGAATAATGAGCCAGGAAACACTCTAGTGTGAGCGCTTTACCGATTTGATTAACCTTATATAACTCTCTCCTGAAAATTGTGCATTATTTCCCGCAAGATCGCATCTCCACTGTTATATTTTTAAGGTTTACAGCACACAAATTCAGTTTTTTATCACTCATTTTCAATTTAGCGCGTAAATCGTCAACGTCAAACCTCAGCTCAGCATTATCTATTTCAAAACGCTCTATTTGTTTCATTAAATCTGAAATATTTTGATTTTTACAGATAACCGTTTCGTCCTCACAACCTGCGTGAGAAACACTACTTGCTGCTAAAAAAATCCCTATCAAAGTGCCTCTTAGTACTTTGTGGAACAGTCGTTTGTATTCATGTTGGTTAGTCATCTTTACTCCCTAGTTAATCACAAAAATAACCTGTCATAAATTTCACATACTCATTCCATTCTGAATAGGCCCATCTTCGCCTGTTCGTTTTGATGTCTTCCGTCTTAATCAGGTCAACAGCCTCTGGTTTGGCATAATAATCATATGAAATCTCTCGTATCCGCAACTGATGACAATCAATTTCAAAATGTGTGACAAAAGATTTAATTCCGTCGTGAAGCTGTGATAACTCACGTAACTCATCAATGAGAAATCGCTCCTTAGGTTCCACGATTTGATGCAATTCCCACAAAATTTCATCGCCATTTTCCAAGACCAATACAGGGGACCAGTCATTGGCGCGGACGCAAGGAGGTGGGGTTAGGTATGCGGCGGACACGGCGAGGACAATCAGGTATCTGATCATCTTAACTAAATGTTTTTTTTAAAGATGAAACTAACTGGTCTGAGATCATTGGTGTTTTGAATGGTCTAGCCAATTAGATATTCCGTGTCCTATCACAACCATTCGAGCGACTTGTCTGGGGCTGTGTACGTAATTATGAATAATCTCGAGTACTTTGGGGGGAAGTGCAATCTCTGTTGGTTTAAAAGAGCGTGCCATTTGGGCACCCATCTCCACGGCCAATGTCGTGCTTTTTAGGCTCATTGAATGAATTTTTTCCGATTTTTGCTGAGGCAAAAAACCTTCATGAACGGCTGATAAGAAAGTTGGCCAATGGGCGAGATGACGCCATAGAGTCGCGATGTGATCCTGATAAAATGTTTGGTCTGCGAAAGAGTTGGTACCTAAAGAGTTTGCTTGTTGCACAAGCGCCCACGTTTGGTCATCGATCTCGTCTCGCGAGAGTAATGGTTTTAACGGTGATAATGGGGGGTGTGCGCTGGGCGGTTTTGCTGATAACGGGACACCTTCCGTGAGGGGGGTCACAAAAGCCGCAAGCGCTATTAAATTAAGTCCATTAGATCGGTTATAGGCATTCACAATGGCTTTAATATTCTGCAGGTCCTGCACATCCAGGTCCAGACCGGAAGTGGGATGATCAAGTCTCAAGTTTGGTCTCGATAACGCTGTTTGCCGGAAAAGATCGGGCAGGAGGGTATCGGGTAAACGACTGAGATAAATGGGTTTTACTGCATTCCAGGTCTCCTCAAGACAATTGTCCCAGGATGCTAGGGCCCGCCATATGGAGGTGACGACAGGAATATTCATTGTCTGACGAATGTCCTTAAAGATATCGGCCGTTATGCCTGTGGCTGTTGCCTCGTCCGTTACAGTAACGGGGTCATAACTGAAATCTAATGCCATGTGCCTCCTGATGAATTTTCCTGAGTTTATTTGAAGACGTCTTATCGTCGCTGTTATTATTCCACTGGTCAAGGTTCAATATTAGGAAAGAAGGCGTCTATGCACAGTGTTACAGCTCTTACGCGCGTGTTTCGCGTCAGCCCTATGTGCACCAATCATTAAGCGCAATGACGGATCACGATTTGCCAATTCTGTGGACCTTTCGTCGCTGTCCCTACGCGATGCGGGCGCGATTAGCGATCAAGCGCAGCGGTATCTTGGTGTATCTCAGGGAAATCCTACTGAAGGATAAACCTGCTGAGTTTGTCAAAGATAGTGAGAAAGCAACAGTCCCCGTGCTCAAGCTGCCTGACGGTAAAATCCTTGAGGAGAGTGTGGAAATCATGCTTTGGGCGCTCAAACAGAATGATCCTGATGATTGGTGTCAGGTGCTCGATGCTGAAGCTGAATACTCAAAATTATTTTTAACCGAGTTGGATGGTGCGTTTAAGGATGCTTTGGATCGATACAAGTACGCGAGTCGCTATGGTTTGAACGGTGATGAGGTTTTGGGGTATCGCTCGATTGGATCTGCGTTTCTTCAACGCGTTAATGAGCGGTTAGACAAACATCCATTTGTATCAGGGCAGAGGCAAGGTTTTCTCGATATTGCGAGTCTTCCTTTCGTGCGTCAATTTCGTATTGCAGATCCAATCTGGTTTGATAATCAAAATTGGGACCCACTGCATGAATGGCTCCAACAATTTCTTGAGTCAGAACAATTTGCGGTCATTATGCAAAAGTTTAAACCTTGGGACTCACAGAAAGGTGATGGCATCTCTTTTTGAGCGCACTAGAGCGTTATCTTAAGACCTCTTCAGGTTAATTCGCTTGCGGGTTTCCATTCTGGGAGGGGAGTCCCACCTGTGTAATGATTCTCGGCTGGATTTTCTCTGAAGAGAACATAAATGTCCTCTTCCTTGACGTTTAATTCCTCCAACAATATTCGAGAGATCTCGTCAACAAGTGCTTTTTTTCGTTCAGGGCTCCGGCCGGGCCTTAAGTCAACATCAACAACCGGCAGTCCATCGCCAATAACTCCGAACGCTTCAGAGATAGACACATAATCGTACTTAGTTTCCTTAGGTGCGAGTGTGCGTAATACTGCTTCTTTGATATTTGTGCGAATGTTATCTTTTTTTTCTGGAGATGTTCCCTCGGGGACCACAACTCGAATGAGTGGCATATCGTTCCTTAGTGCTGTTATCGACGTAATATTGATTTAATAATTCTAATCACACCCGGCATCAGACGCATTAGAATCCGTGGTAAAAACTTTCTAAGTAAAAATGCAAAAATTCTCATGATCTTTCATTTTCCGAGTGAGGTTTCACCATATACAGTTACAACTGTATATGGTGCGGTTGAGACTGGAGGCCTTCTGGTTACGCCCGATGTGCTGGTTAAAAGTTCTCAGACCAAGGTCTAAGATCAAGCTCGAGCGTCCAGGCACTTCTGTGCTGGTGGTGCAACATCCAGTAAGCCTCAGCAATGGCCTCAATATTGAGCATCCCATCCTCCCCGCGCTCAGCCTTAAGTTGAGGCGCACGTCGATTGAGTCGTTCGCCATTGATTCCGCCATCAATAATGACATGTCCAACGTGGATGTTCTTTGGGCCAAATTCTCTCGATAAACTTTGTGCTAAATTTCTAACACCTCCTTTTGCAGCAGAGAATGGTGAAAATTTTGCTTTCCCACGCAAGCTGCCTGACGCTCCGGTTAAAATTAAGGTGCCTCTTGATCTCTCAAGGAAATGGGGTAGCACAGCCTGAGCGAGGAGAAACGAGCCTAAGGTATGCTCACGCCAATGCGTCGTAAACGATTCCTCTGTGACCTCCAAAAAAGGAGCTGGGTTGTTACCACCTGCATTATGAACGGCAACTTCGATCGGGGTGAGCGCCTCGGCTTTATTGACGAGTTCTCTAACCGAAGCAGCATCGGTCACATCTGTGATGATCATGCTGGCTGTTGCGCCATTAGTCATTAGTTCATCCAGAGTTTGCTGAAGCTTTTGTTCGCTTCGTCCAGCAATCACAACAGGGTAGCCTCCTTGCGAAAACTTTCTGGCAATTGCGGCACCTAATCCGTCTGAGGAGCCAACTCCAGAGACCAGTACTGTTCCTTTTTTATCTGTTACATTCTGCATGGTAGTCATGGCCTCAATCAGTGACATCGTTACTGTGATTGCCTAAGTAGAATAAAGGCGCGAATGTTTCTAGCGGTAACCATCAAAGCCTATACGTAACGCTATCAAACGATTGACTCTATAGGTTCATATTGTTCATGCGAGACACAATGAATATATCGTAAAACTATATCTGTGTTTTAAATTCAGGGAACTAACTGTTACGATTCATAACGACTATCAGATAGATATTGGAACAATCATGACTAAAGCAACTAATGTCATTGCTCTTGAAACGTTGTCTTGCAGTGCTGGATGGCGTAATTATTACTTCGTGAAGTTGACCACCGAAGAGGGCGTTGTTGGTTGGAGTGAGTTTGATGAGGGATTTGGCTCACCTGGGGTTGGAGCGGTGATTGAACAATTAGCACCGCGGGTGATTGGACAATCCGTCATGCAGCATGCGCGGATTCGAGAAGACCTTTTCTGCACAACGCGGCCAGGAGCCGGAGGGGTTGTTGGACAAGCACTCGGTGCTATTGAGAATGCATTGCTTGATGCCAAGGCTAAGACTCTAGGTCTACCGTGTTACGAGCTGCTTGGTGGAAAAATTCGAGACCGATTGCGGGTGTACTGGTCTCACTTTGTCAGTTGGCGAGCCGGTCGGATACCGCACTACTTACCGAGCATTACTGATAAGCAAGGCGTTAGAGAGATCTCTCGTGAAGCGACGCAAAGAGGCTTTACTGCGGTAAAAACTAATATATGGCGCTATGAGGATAATCAAATAAAAGGTTGGGCGCCAGGATTTGGTAGTCCGTTTGCGCCAGAGCTCAACATCGATCGAAAAATACTTAAAGGCCTTCGGGAACACCTTGAGACGATACGTGAAGAGGCGGGCGCCGATATTGATATCTTATTGGATCTAAACTTCAATGCAAAAACTGAGGGGTACTTGAAGATTTTGCGTGAAATTGAAGATTTGGACATATTTTGGATCGAACTCGACACACGTGATCCGGAAGCACTCGCATATATTCGATCACGCAGTCCTCACCCGATCGCCTCCTGTGAGACACTCATCGGGGTACAGCAATTTTTACCATTCTTGCGTCGACAAGCCTTAGATGTCGCCATCATTGATACTCCATGGAACGGCGTGTGGCAATCCATGAAAATCGCTGCAGTTGCTGACGCACATGAGGTGAACGTCGCATGCCACAATTTCTACGGACATTTATGCACGATGATGAATGCTCATTTTTGTGCCGCAGTGCCCAACCTCAGAATCATGGAGGTCGATATAGACCGTATTGCGTGGGATCACGAACTATTCACGCATACCCCAGAATACGAAGACGGGCATCTCATTATTCCCAATCGACCTGGATGGGGTACCGAACCGGTGGAGGAGGCTATACGTGCGTATCCGCCAATTAAAGCGCACGGACTTATGGGTCGTGGACGCACACAAAGTCAAACCTAATTTTGGATGGAAGATCGATGAATAAATCAACTCAAAAAGCCCCTATGTGTAGCCGGCGCGAGGGAGTTTGTGGGATCAAACATTACTCGGGCTGCCTTGCTGAAAGGTTACTGTGCTAATGAAACGACACGTGACGCTGCCAAAACAAACGGCCACTCTTAAAATACATCAAATGATGACAACTGTAGTCAGCTTAGCGTCACTTGATCTGTAACAGTTATATCGTGACTGTGGGGCTTTATACTTTATGGTTGATTCAATGAGACGTTTTCAAAACAAAACCACAATCTCGACTTTTATCGCATTCTGTGCGCTTTTTAGTGTGTTTCTTTGCGATAAATCTTTGGCTAATGAGCACAAGGCCAGGCCGTCCTTTGATTGCGGAAGTATCATCTCCATCACTCAAACGGTGATTTGCGAATCTCCGACGCTATCAGCGCTCGACTTTGAATTGTCGACCTTTATTGATGGTTTAAGACAGTTATTAACTCGAACACAATACCTTGTAGAGGCTAGAACTTTCGTAGCGAAAAGGGACCAATGTGTCGACAACATTGATTGCATCGAGAAAGTTTATGAGTCTCGTATATGGCGTGTTAGATCGCGTGTCGGCGACGTCAGTCCAATAGAAGGATCTTGGGTGAACGACACGTATGCAAATATTAATATTGTAAAACTGGGATCGACATATCGATTGAACGGATTTAGTCCCGAATCTATTGAACGTTATTGTTCAGATGGACAGGATGCAACAATTTGGCGATCTGGCCATTTCGATATATGGGATATGAAAAAGGATGGTTTTACATACAGTTGGAATAATGAGTGTGAATGGACTTTTCTTATTTCAAACGAACAATTAGCCATCAGTGCGAGTAGAGGTTGCATTGAGACGGATGAGCTTTTTTTGGGAAGCTACCGTAAGGGGGAGCCTAGCGATCTTGAATACGTGTGTTTTGATCGATGAGCAAAGCGCATGGGCTTATGGGTCCTGTTCTTACTCATAGGCAGGCCTAATTTTAAGCACTCAGTAAAAAAAGAAACCGTTTACAAGACTTTTTTGTACCCCATAACTTTAATTATTGCCTTTGGCCCCATCATCTGGGTCTGCGCTCTTTAATGACTCACACAAAAGCGGCATCATCGCACCGAAAGGGCTTTGGGGTTTGGTGAGTTCCCATTTTGGAATGCGCTGAACCAAGCTCGGCTTACCCTTGGCTCGTGGTGTATCGTAATACATGGTGACGAGCAGTCTATAGCTCCCAACTTCGCATTGAAATTGGATTAATTCCCAGACGGACGCTTCATCACTACTGCCCATAATGGGGACTTGGATGATCTCTTTATCTCTGTCGTACAGACCTTCCTCCGCATCCCAGTACCAGTGATATCCATTTTTAGGTCCGTCAACAAAAATAGGCGTCCATTCGGCTTGAACACTATTTGCGACCAAAAACAGTATCCATATCACACACCTCATCTCGCTCCTCCAACATAATTATCGAAGTACCTGTATTTCCCCCAAGTTGACTCCAACAAAAATGAACCACCGAATGAACCACAATTCATAATATTCACCTTTGTTGTTAATCTCTTTGAAAGCATTGTAGGACATAAGCCCAATGACCAGCTCATCAATTCAGCCTATGTGAGTCTGGAGAAGAGGTGCTTCCGATGTTGTTAATCTCTTTGAAAGCATTGTAGGACATAAGCCCACAACCTTTAAATAAAAAGATTAGGTTTTTTAAAGGTGAGTAGTCCGCATGAAATCAACAACTTAAAGGTTGTATCTAATCTATAATGAGACGGTAATAGACAATAAAAAACCGACATCATTACAATATCGGTTTCTTATAACTGGCTCCTCGACCTGGACTCGAACCAGGGACCCACTGATTAACAGTCAGTTGCTCTACCAACTGAGCTATCGAGGAATCGGAAGGCGCTTATGATAGTGATTCGCAGTCGGTTGGTCAACTAGAGTGCTTAGGTAATCACTTTAGATATGGCTTCTGCAACCACACCAATATTTTTTGAATTGAGGGCTGCAACACAAATCCGACCACTTTCAATGGCATAGATCGAGTATTCCTCTCTAAGCCTAACCACTTGCTCTCGGGTTAGACCCGAATAAGAAAACATGCCTTGTTGTCTCGTGATGAAGGAAAAATCAACATCCGGACAGAGTTTTGCAATATTGCTCGATAATTCTAATCTCATGTGTTTGATGCGCTCACGCATACCTCCAAGCTCAGTATCCCATTGGCTCTTAAGGTCCGAGTCAGCAAGCACCGTCTCGACTACCGCGCCACTATAGATCGGTGGGTTCGAGTAATTGGTGCGTATAAGGCGTTTTAACTGGCTTTGTACACGTTTTGCTTCCTCTGCAGAGCTAGACACAATCGAGAGGCCACCGATACGCTCTCCGTATAGGGAGAATGACTTCGAGAACGAATTGGAGATAATTAAGTTTTTACAGCGTTCCGTGAACAGGCGCACCACAAAACCATCTTCGTCGAGCGAGACCCCAAAACCTTGATATGCAATGTCAAGAAACGGAATTAATGCGTGCTCAACGATGAGCTCAGCAATGATTTTCCACTGTTCCGTATTCAGATCCACACCAGTTGGGTTGTGACAGCAAGCGTGCAGTAACACTACGGATTGTTTTGGGAGCGTTTTGAGTTGTTCGACCATCTGATCAAACGCAATGCCTCCGGTGTTTGAATCGTAGTAGGGGTAGACGTTGACTTTGAGACCGGCATTTTGAAAAATGCCACGATGGTTCTCCCAGCTTGGATCAGAAATCCAGACATCAGAGCAACCGACCACTTGCTTTAAGAAGTCCGCACCAACTCTAAGGGCACCCGTGCCACCCAAAGTCTGCGCCGTGATGATTCGGTTCTCAGCCAATGCGTCAGACTCAGCTCCAAAAAGAAGAGCTTGAACCAATTTGCCGTAATTCGCGTTTCCATCAATGGGCTGATAGGGGCGAGCGGCTTGTTTGCCTACAACGCGTGCTTCAGCCGATTTGACGCATTCAAGCAAAGGCACAGAGCCTGCATCATCGTAGTAGACCCCAACGCCTAAATTAACCTTATTAGGGTTCGCATCTGACTTAAAAAGTTCAGTAAGCCCTAAAATAGGGTCACTGGGTGCTAATTCAACAGTACTAAAAGCGGAAGTCGTCATATACTGGTCGTTGTTAAAATATTCGTTAGAAATAAACGGGCGTTATTGTACCGCACGTGTTCATGGTAATTCCACAAGAAACAAGGCTCACGAGATTTTGTCTACAGAAAAATTGATCAGATTTCCCAATAGTCCATTTTTACTCAACCAGCTATTCGAACCCGCAGGAGACCAACCAGAAGCCATAGAGGCTCTCTTGAGGGGCTTAACGAGTCAGATGTCGCATCAGACCTTGCTTGGCGTCACGGGCTCAGGAAAAACCTTTACGATGGCCAACGTGATCGCTCGATCAGGACGTCCTGCGATCGTCATCGCGCCTAATAAAACCTTAGCGGCACAACTCTACTCCGAATTTAAGGATTTTTTTCCAAAGAATGCAGTTGAGTATTTCGTGTCTTATTACGACTACTACCAACCTGAGGCGTATGTCCCATCTCGAGACCTTTTCATCGAAAAAGATTCGAGCATTAACGAACACATTGAGCAAATGCGTTTATCCGCCACCAAATCATTACTCGAGCGCAAAGACTCAATCATCGTCTCAAGCGTTTCATGCATTTACGGCATCGGCGACCCTGTCGACTATCACGGCATGATTCTTCACCTCAATGAGGGTGAAGAAATTGGTCAACGTAAGATCATTCAAAGACTTGCTGAGATGCAGTACGAACGAAACGATATGGATTTTCATCGTGGTGTTTTTAGGGTACGGGGTGATGTCATTGATATTTTTCCAGCAGAGAATTCTGAACAGGCCATTCGGGTGGCATTATTTGACGATGAAATCGAATCACTGTCGGTATTTGATCCACTCACTGGTCACATCCTGAATAAGGTGAAGCGCTATACCGTCTACCCATCCAGCCACTATGTGACGCCCAGAGCAACTGTTCTGCGTGCTATAGAGGGGATCAAGTTAGAGCTGCGAGAGCGAGTGGCTCAATTTCAAAAAAATAGCCTTTTGGCTGAAGCGCAGCGCATTGAGCAACGCACTCGTTTTGATTTAGAAATGCTTACTGAAATGGGTTTTTGCAAAGGCATTGAGAATTACTCGAGACATTTATCGGGACGAAAAAACGGTGATCCTCCTCCGACGTTAATCGATTACTTACCTAAAAATGCCATTATGTTTATGGACGAATCACACGTCACTGCACCGCAAATTGGTGGGATGTATAAAGGGGATAGGGCGCGAAAAGAAAATTTAGTGAATTACGGCTTTAGATTGCCTTCCGCATTAGACAATAGACCTTTACGGTTTGATGAATTTGAACAAATAGTGCCGCAAACCATTTTCGTCTCCGCGACACCATCTCACTATGAAAGTGAGAAGCAACAACAAGTTGTGGAGCAAATGGTTCGACCAACAGGGCTTGTAGATCCTCAATTAGAAGTGCGACCTGCGGCGAACCAAGTTGATGACCTTTTATCAGAGATCAGCATTCGAACCAAGCTCCATGAGCGTGTCCTGGTTACCACGCTGACTAAACGAATGGCTGAAGATTTAACAGATTTTTTATCTGAGAATGGAGTTGCTGCGCGCTATCTGCATTCGGATATTGATACGGTGGAGCGTGTCGAAATTATTCGAGATTTGAGACTTGGAGAATTTGACGTCTTAGTGGGTATCAATTTATTAAGAGAAGGATTGGATATTCCTGAGGTCTCACTTGTAGCTATTCTGGACGCAGATAAAGAGGGGTTTCTGCGTTCTGAGCGCGCATTGATCCAAACGATCGGTCGCGCTGCAAGACACATTAACGGTCGAGCCATCATGTACGGCGATTCAATAACTCGATCGATGCAACGCGCTATTGATGAGACAAGCAGACGTCGTCAAAAACAACTTGAATTTAATATTGAACATAACATCACTCCGACTGGGATTCAGAAACGTGTGCGTGATTTGATCGAAGGTGTGTACTCTGAGCCCAGCTCAAGTGGGAACAGTAAATCTAAAACTGAGCGTCCTACCGAAATCAAATCTGAGTCAGATTTATTGGTTGAAATGAAACGGGTTGAAAAGCGCATGAAAGAGGCTGCTAAAAATTTAGAATTTGAGAAGGCAGCAGAATGCAGGGACACGCTCAAATCCCTTAAGGATCGATTTATTTCAGGTTCACTGGCCTAAATAAATAATCAAATATTCGTTATGAAAGTTTTAGTTGTGTGCACGGGGAATATTTGTCGATCCCCTTCTGGGGAGGCTGTGCTGCGGAAAAAAGCGGCAGAGAGGGGGTTGCACAATACGTTCAACTGCACTTCTGCAGGAACGCATGCTTACCATGTGGGAAGTCCTCCCGATGATAGAAGTATTAGGGTTGGGGTTCAACGTGGTTATGACTTAAGTGAAATTCGCGCACAAAAAATCTCATTGAATAACTTTTTTGATTGCGACATTTTTTTAGCGATGGATACGGAGCACCTGCGGATACTTCAACGATTAAAACCCGTCGATAGCAAATCGAAAATCCTATTATTTTTGGAGTATAGCCTAAGGTTTCGGCAACAAGATGTTCCCGATCCTTACTATGGTTCGATGGAAGGATTCAATACTGTGCTTGAGATGATTGAGGAGGGAGCGGATACATTTTTAAATACAATGTATCCGCCAACTACCCTTAGTGTGACCGAATCATAACGGTCACAAGTTTCTTCACTTTGGACTATCTTGTGTTTCCACCTGTTGCAGGGGTTCACTCGCAGATGAGGCCGCCTCCTTTGCTTGCCGTCGCAGTTTACGCTTTTCTCTAGCCTTCTCTAATTCAGCTGTATTCTGCTGTGAGTCAAGATCAGAACTGCTCGCAGACGATGCGGTCTCTATCATTGTCATGCCTTTAGGTAATACAACTGGCTTCTCCACGATCGGCATTTGGATGACAGGTGCAGGCTTTGCAACAACGGGCGCGGTCACCTGAACTTCTGCACTCGCATCATTCCTATCAGATGCGATGTGGGTTACAGGTTTCTCGGATTGTACTGAGGGCGTATCAACCGTTTTGCGACTT
Organism: Betaproteobacteria bacterium UBA3031; assembly: GCA_002367635.1. Taxonomy (GTDB): domain Bacteria; phylum Pseudomonadota; class Gammaproteobacteria; order Burkholderiales; family Eutrophovitaceae; genus Eutrophovita. The sequence continues at coordinate 46,119 of DFDI01000084.1, forward strand.
GTTTCGACCACATCTGAGACTTGCGCGGTTACAGACGGTGACTTGTCTGCTCTTTGTTGAGGTGCGCGGGTTTCAGCTCGTGTATCGACGACTTGAGGTTCTTCCTTACGGGGAGCCTCGTAACCCACGTCGTTGCTGGTTGATGTCGCCGGCTGAGGACTAGCAGCTTGTTGACCCTCGGTAGTCGGTGCTGCGTCCATGGTTGCCCCATCCTCTCCACGGTCATTTCTTCGGTTGCGACCTCGTCGATCGTTATTTCTGCGACGACGGCGTCCAGTCTGATCTTCTCGTCTTTCTGAGTGCTCAGTTGTTTGCACCGTGGTATCGACACTTGTATTGCTCGTGACTTCAACAGTTTTCTGAATTTCTTGTTTTTGTTCCACAGGATTGTTAACGTCCGCATTGTTACGGTTTTCAGTATCTCTACCACGTCCTCTTCGTGGTCGGCGACGGTCACCACCGGAGTCGTTACGGCCGCGACG
>DFDI01000084.1:46841-49206 GCA_002367635.1 Betaproteobacteria bacterium UBA3031
CCACTACGCCTTCGATCAGTACGCTGATTTCTACCTCGGTTATCCGATGGTGATTTTTCCTTGTCTTCGCTAGACCCAAATATGGAAGCAATGAGTCGCTTGAAGAAACCATCTTTTTTGGTTTGAGGTGGAGCTGCCTGTGTGGACGTCACTCCTTTCACTGCCGCAGAAGGTTTTATAACGTCTTGCTTCTTGCCTTTTTCTAGTGATTCGTCCTTCACTTCCTCAGCAAGATCATAGCTCGGTACAGTCATATCAATCTGATTAAGTTCATCATGACGAAGGCGCTTAACGATGTAATGTGGTGTTTCCAAGTGGGTATTCGGTATCAATACACAGCTCACTTTTACTCGATGTTCAATGGCGTAGAGCTCGTCTCTTTTTTCATTGAGTAAGTACGAGGCTACAGCGACAGGAACTTGGGCATGCACAGCTGCAGTACTCTCTTTCATCGCCTCTTCTTGCACGATTCGAAGAACATGCAAAGCAGTAGACTCAATCGAGCGAATATTCCCAGTGCCACTGCATCGTGGGCAAGTGATGTGGCTTGTTTCACCCAATGAGGTTTGCAGTCTTTGTCTCGACAGCTCCAACAATCCAAATCTGGAAATTTTACCTACTTGAACGCGCGCTCGGTCATACCTAAGAGCCTCGCGCAGAGTGTTCTCGACTTCGCGTTGGCTATTTGTATTTTCCATATCGATAAAATCGATAACAACAAGCCCACCCAAGTCACGCAAGCGCAATTGCCGGGCAACTTCTTCCGCGGCTTCGATATTGGTTTTTCGCGCGGTTTCCTCAATATCACTGCCTCGTGTTGATCGAGCAGAGTTAACGTCAATTGAGACCATGGCCTCCGTGTGATCTATAACGATGGATCCACCGGACGGTAAAACTACTTGTCGCGAATAAGCTGACTCTGTCTGCTGCTCAATTTGAAAGCGAGAGAATAGGGGGGTTTCTTCCTGATACCACTTCACCCGATCCACGTTATGCGGCATAACGTGCCCCATGAACTGACGAGCTTGCTCGTAGATCGATTCAGTATCGATCAGGATCTCGCCAATATCTTGTCTGAAGTAATCTCGAATCGCTCGGATAACAAGACTCGCATCTTGATAGATTAAGAAGGGTGCTTTTTGACTGTCAGCCGCCCCGTCTACTGCTTTCCATAATTGAGTGAGGTAATTTAAATCCCACTCCAGCTCTTCTGCGTTACGCCCAATACCTGCCGTGCGGGCGATTACGCTCATTCCGGTAGGTAGATTTAATTGATCCATGGCATCGCGCAGATGGACTCGTTCTTCTCCTTCAATTCTTCTTGAAACACCACCCCCACGAGGGTTATTAGGCATTAAGACTAAGTATCGTCCTGCGAGACTGATGAATGTGGTTAGTGCCGCACCTTTGTTGCCACGCTCGTCTTTTTCGACTTGCACGACGAGCTCGGTGCCCTCGGATAACACATCCTGGATTCGAACTTTAGTGGGATTGGCTTGTGGGTCTTTAAAGTAAGTCCGACTGATTTCCTTAAACGGAAGAAACCCATGCCTGTCGGCACCGTAATTAACAAAGGCCGCCTCGAGGCTAGGCTCGATACGGGTGATAACAGCTTTGTAAATATTACTTTTCTTCTGTTCCTTGCCAGTTGTTTCTACATCTAAATCGAGGAGTGTCTGTCCATCGACTATCGCAACTCTCAGCTCTTCAGCATGGGTTGCGTTAAATAACATTCGTTTCATTTATATTCCCCCGCGCACGTACCGCTGTGGGAGATTAAACCGGCACTATTTTTGGATAGTTTCGTTCAACTATTTCAATTAATAAATTAAATAAATTCTTTCGTTGTGTCGAGCAATCGTTTCCTAAATCAATATCTTTCCGGTTTGTTACATAGGCCCCCGCAACTTAAGGCGTTGGCACTTTGAATCTCCCACGCTGTTCTAAGCGCGCAAATCATTTACTATATCGCTACTTTCGTTTTTCACTGTTGAGGTGAGCGAAATTAACCTTGGGACGAGCCTGCTAATAAATTCGTTGAGAACTGAACGGCTAACTAACAACGGGACTATAAACCCGGAGGCCGTACGATCTTTATGAGACCGTGGCATTCTCGTCGTCAAACGACTCGTCGGTGAATTATAATTCAAAATGAATAACTTATGTAAAGATCGTGTAAACCAAGTCGTGATTGGCGTTGATGGGGAAGCGCAACGAATTGATAACTATTTATTAAAAATACTTAAAGGTGTCCCTAAGAGTCATGTTTATCGTATTTTGCGTAGCGGAGAAGTGCGCGTAAATGGAGGCCGTGCAGCCCCCAGTCGGAGACTCACCGAAGGGGATAAAGTCCGAATTCCCCCAA
>DFDI01000061.1 GCA_002367635.1 Betaproteobacteria bacterium UBA3031
CAATCGATACATCCCTCTGGATCTATGACCATGAAGTTTGGACCTTCATAGAAACAATCCACCGGACACACCTCTACACAATCGGTGTATTTACATCGAACGCAATTGTCGGTCACAACAAAGGTCATTAGGATCTCCTTGGTAGGCGCATGATTCTATCCTTATCAAAAAGCATATAGTCATAAACTTTAAAACTTTTTAGTTATAAACTAAGATCAAAAAAATATTAGATCAAAAAATTAAAAGACAATAAAATCATATATTTATCATGCGAATATAAGGAAACTCAATGAAACTAGAAACCCTAGCCGTTCATGCGGGCTACAAGCCTGATCCAGTAACCAAGGCGGTTGTACCACCAATTTACCAAACAGTTGCTTATGCGTTTGACAGTGCCCAGCACGGTGCAGACTTATTCGATTTAAAAGTAGAAGGCAATATCTACACTCGGATAATGAACCCCACCCAATCGGTTCTCGAAGAACGAGTCGCAGCCCTCGAGGGAGGCATTGCAGCGCTGGCGGTGGCCTCAGGTGCATCAGCAATCACTTATGCCATCCAAACCATTGCAGAAACAGGCGACAACATAGTCTCATCGAGTGCCTTATACGGCGGAACTTATAACCTTTTCGCGCATACATTCCCTCAATTTGGGATTGAAACTCGTTTTGCCGACTATCGTGATCCCGCTAGTTTCGAGTCACTCATAGATGACAAAACTAAAGCTATCTTCGTAGAATCCCTAGGGAATCCACAAGGCAATGTTACAGACATTGAAGCCATAGCAGCCGTAGCACACAAACATGGCGTACCGTTGATTGTTGATAACACCGTGCCAAGTCCATACCTTTGTCGCCCGATAGAACATGGCGCAGACATCGTCATACAGTCACTCACCAAGTATTTAGGCGGTCACGGCAATAGCTTGGGCGGCGCAATCATTGATTCAGGTAAGTTTCCATGGGCTGAACATAAGACTCGCTTTAAACGATTGAATGAACCTGACGTGAGTTACCACGGCGTGGTCTACACAGAGGCTTTGGGAGCAGCAGCCTTTATCGGTCGAGCACGCGTGGTGCCGCTACGCAATACCGGTGCGGCTATCTCCCCTTTCAATGCGTTTCTGATCTTACAAGGTATCGAGACAATTGCGCTACGCATGGATAGAATCTGCGATAACACGCTGGCAGTCGCACAACATCTTCAGAAAAATGACAAAGTAGAGTGGGTCAATTATGCAGGATTGAGCGACCATCCCGACCACGCACTAGTCAAAAAATATATGGGTGGAAAAGCATCAGGACTACTCACATTTGGACTAAAAGGTGGTCGCGAAGCTGGCGCCAAATTCCTCGATGCACTGAATTTATTCACACGCCTTGTGAATATCGGAGACGTTCGCTCTCTAGCTACGCATCCGGCATCAACCACTCACCGTCAGCTGTCGCCAGAAGAGTTAGTCAAATCAGGAGTCACCGAACAGACTGTACGTTTATGCGTCGGTATTGAGCACATCGACGACTTGAAAGAAGACTTGAATCAGGCCTTGAGCGCGGCGTAACTAAATTAACGCGCGCCAGCCCTATTCAGGGGTTAGGCCTCTCGAGATAGTGTGAGATGCAGGGATGAATAATCCCTGCATTTTTTATGTATGAATAAAGCCACAAAGGCAATCTCATATATATTTACAGGACTCTTTTAAGCGCCTTGAAGAAAAGTTCAGACTGCAACCGCTCACCCAAGGTTTCATCGCAAACGTTTTGAGCTAAATCCGAATCAACGCCAATCAACGGCTGCCCTGTTGAACGCGCTAAAACCTCAAGTTCACATGCTCGCTCGAGGTAGTACAAGTCATCATAGGCATAGTCCATACGATCCCCACAGACCACCACACCGTGGTTTCCTAAAAATACAACATCGGCACCCTTCATCGAACGTGCGATTCTCTCTCCTTCTGACACATCAAGGGCTAGACCATTGTACTGATCGTCAGCCACAACACGGCCATGAAACCTCATCGCAGTCTGGGACAAAGTTGTGTCTAATCTCCGATCTTGCGTTAAAGACAACGCGGTTGCGTGGGGCATGTGCGTATGTAACACACAGGTTTTCTTGCAGACCCGATGAATAGCAGAATGAATAAACATAGCGGTAGACTCCACTGGATGCTTCCCTGCTAATACATCACCCTCTGTATTGATCAAGACGATATCGTCAGGAAAAATCTCTTGCCACAAAAGGCCCCTAGGATTCAGAAGAAATCGCCCTGACTGGTCAGGAAGCTCCAGGCTAAAATGATTGCATACACCTTCGGCTAAACCATGTTTAGAGGCGGCACGCAATGCCAACGCCAAATCCTCCCTCAATTGCGTGATTGCAGGCGAATGATATGCTTCGTTGTGATCAGTCATGTCCACTGGAACGCTCCCTTCTAACCTCATCAAAATTTTTTGTATATTTTTATTGTTCCAAACAATACCACGCCAATGGGCCACATAAAACTAGCCATTGAACTAAGAATCACTAAATTATAGTCAATCAACAAATTGCCTCCTGTAATACAGGATTAATCATATTATGCTTAGATCCAAGATTAATAATGAATCAAAGAATTGACTCATGACGAAACCAATCACCACTTTCGACAATTGCGATGAGTTTAATGCCCGCAACCGAAATCAAGAACCAGAGTTCGATGACATCCTTGAAAGACGAAGCTTCCTCAAGGGCACTTTAAGTTTTGGAGCCTCTGCTTTTGTTCTAGCTGCTGGCCTACCTACTGGACCCACTCTGGCTTCAACTCGCTCAGGACTAACCTTTAAAGCTGTCACAGCAAACAGCGACGACACCATAACAATCCCCGAGGGATTTAACGCACAAGTTGTAGTCCGGTGGGCTGACCCACTTTATTCAGACGCTCCTGGACTCAATCAAGAAACCTTTGGATCGGCCGCAACTCAGGCGCTAGCAGTCGGGGACAATAATGACGGAATGGATACCTTCACCGTTAATGGACGAACCGTACTCGTTTTTAACAACGAATTTGCAAATATACAAACAATGTTTGGCAATCGCCTGACTCAATCACCAGAAACAGATGATGACGTAAACAAGGGTAAAGCCGCCCACGGTTTAACTATCGTCGAATTAAAAGAAACCAACAAAGGTTGGCATGTAGTCAAGGACAGTCCGCTCAATCGACGTATCACCCCGGATACGGAATTTTGTGCAGTCGGCCCCGCTGCTTGCAGCGATCTACTCAAGACCACCAGAGACCAATCAGGCACAAAAATTCTAGGCACGTTTAACAATTGTGGTAACGGAAGAACACCATGGGGAACCTATTTATCCTGCGAAGAAAACATTAACGGGTATTTTTCATCAAGCTTAGGAGAAGAATTCCACCAAAGCATTCAAGAGGAGCGTTACGGCATTGCCAAACACGGAAAAGATTGGGGGTACAAGTGGGCTCAAACAGATGCTCGATTCGATGTGTCTACCGAACCTCATGAACCCAATAGACATGGATGGGTTGTAGAAATTGATCCATCTGGGCAGCGCACACCGAAAAAACTTACAGCTCTGGGTCGACTCAAACATGAGAATGCGGAATTGGTTATTGCGGCAAATGGCCATGTCGTGGTCTACCTCGGCGACGACGAACGGGGTGAATTTCTCTACAGATTTGTAAGTCGCGATCAGTATCACCCTAATAAAGACAACGCTGAGTTACTCCATGACGGCGAACTATTCGCAGCTAAATTTCATGACGATGGAACGGGAGAATGGATATCCTTGAAAGAAGCCGGCATGCCAGATGATGAGGCACTAATCTTCGCAAGACTGGCAGCTTCCAAAGTTGGGGCGACAACAATGGACCGGCCAGAATGGGTTGCCGTCAACCCGTCCAAAGCCGAAGCCTACGTATCACTGACAAATAACAAATATCGAGGTGATAAAGCATCTCAGCCTCTCAATATGGCTAACCCTAGAAAGAAAAATCCTTATGGTCATATTCTAAGGTGGACCCCTCAAAATAAAAATCATGCGGCAAGCACATTCACCTGGGATATTTTTCTTTTAGCGGGCAACCCCACTCAACATACAAACCTTTTTGGTGGGTCATCCAACATCAACACTGACAACATGTTTAATAGTCCAGATGGACTCAGGTTCGATGCGCAAGGCAACCTTTGGATTCAGACCGATGGAGACTACTCTAACAAAAATGACTTTGCCGGCATGGGCAATAATCAAATGCTTATGGGGAACCCAGAGACCGGAGAGATTCATCGGTTTCTAGTAGGACCAAGAGAATGTGAAATTACCGGCCTCACCTGGAGTCTGGACCAAAAAACCATGTTTGTTGGCATACAACATCCCGGACAAAAAGGCGGCAGCCATTGGCCTGACGGTGGCAATGCAACACCTCGATCAGCGATCATAGCCATTAAGCGAGACGATGGCGGCGTTATGGGTTAGTTCTGCTCAGAGAACATCCGTCATCTCGATCTATTGACCGGCATTACACGGACATTTTGGCTACTAGCCAAGGCCCTTAAATCAAAAAAGTGTAATAGAAATGAGAATGATTTTCGTTTTAACATTTCCCGAATGGGCGTGGCATAATTCGCCCGTCAAAATCAAATTAAACAAAAATCGTTAAACGCTCTGACTCAAAGACAAGCAAAACAAGCTTCTAGAAAAGTAACGATGAACTTTTCTTTCAAACGAGTTCTCTAAAATATTTTTAATAAAAGGAAATCCCTATGAAAGGTAACGTTGAGGTCTTAACTGTACTAAATCAGTTGCTCGCAGGAGAGTTGATGGCAGCAGATCAATACCTACTGCATGGCGAAATGTATGCCGACATGGGCCTTCAAAAACTGGCGGAGCACTCGCTACACGAATCAGAACACGAACGTCAACACGCTAGAGACATCGTACAACGCATACTCTTCTTGGAAGGTAAACCAGACGTGGCCACTCGTCATGACATGACGACCGGAACTAACGTGCCAGACATGTTAAAAAACGACCTCGCGATTGAATACCAAGTGGTTGGCGCTCTAAAATCGGCCGTGGTTCTATGTGAACAAAAACAGGATTTTGTCACACGTGATTTACTCGTGCAGCAAATTGAGGATACAGAAATGGATCACGCTTACTTTTTGGAAAAACAGTTAAGACTCATCAAGTTGATTGGACTTGAAAACTATCTTCAAAGTCAAATGAATGGACAAGAAGGAGGTACTGCATGAAAAGCTCCAATAAGATCGTTCAACATCTCAATACCGTGCTCAAAAACGAACTCACGGCAATCAATCAATACTTTCTACATGCAAGAATGTTTAAACATTGGGGTCTAGAGCGACTGAATGAATCAGAATACAAAAATTCTATCCGCGTGATGAAGGAAGCCGACAAAATCATCGAACGGATACTCTTTCTAGAAGGACTACCTAACTTGCAAGCACTAGGCACGTTATCCATTGGAGAAAACATTGAAGAATGCCTCCAGTCCGACCTTCAGTTTGAATTGAAGGTGCAACGCCCCGGATTCTTAGCCGGAATCAGCGAGGCTGAGACTGAGCAAGACTTTGTCACTCGAGACTTACTTGAGACGTTACTGTCAAATGCAGAATCGTCAATCGACCGATATGAGACACAATTATCTTTAATACGAGATATGGGCATTTCTAATTACACCCAAGCTCAAATCGAAGACGATTAATTCTTGCGTAGGATCTACAACGCAATAGCGGCGCTCAAAGCGCCGCTATTGCGTTGTAGCAAACATAATTAATAAAGAGCTACTTTTAGCCAACACACCCGGCAATATATTTTCTTTAGGAAGACATAAACCTTAGAAAAGGTTACTTATCGAGCATCTATACAAAAATTATCTCATTCAAGAATCCGCAAAACGAAGAATATTGTATTATTTCCTCTTAATAAATCGTAAATTAGTACTGAATACAATGGCGCACAAATAACCCCTCAGCGCTTTTAAGAAATCATAGAAAACCAAGGAAAATCATGTATACCGAATTTAAAGAAGAATATTCAGTTTACAAACCTACTCAGCCTGACTTAACTTTCCCTAAAGCGAAGAGTTTTTCGAACTTTAAAGACTTACGCAATGAACTCAAAAGAAAATTAGTCGTTGCCTGCCGCTCCTTCTCATACTTCAAGTTCGACTACGGATTTGCGGGACACTTAACGGTGCGAGATCCGGAATTTAAAGATTTGTACTGGACAAATCCTATGGCTGTTCACTTTAAGCACGTCAAACTCTCTAACTTAATCCTTGTAGATCATGACGGGAAAGTCGTTGAAGGAGATTACTCTGTCAATCGAGCCGGCTTTGTACTGCACGCAGCAGTCCATAAGGAGCATCCGGAAATTGTCGCAATGTGTCACGCGCACACACTTTATGGTGCGGCATTTGCATCTTTCGGAAAAAAACTTGATCCCATCTCGCAAGATGCCTGCGCATTTTACGAAGATCATAATGTCATCACCGAAGAGGCTGGAGCAGTCGCGGTCAGTGAAGATGCTGGCATGAACTTAGCAAAATCATTTAAAGACGTAAAAGCCGTCATTCACCAAAATCACGGCCTATTAACGATGAGCAAACACAGTATAGATTCTGCGGCGTTTTGGTTTAGCGCTCTTGAACGATGTTGCCAACAAGAGCTATTGGTCATGTCAACAGGTCAGGTCCCTAATTTGGTGCCTCATGATAGAGCTGTTTACAGCAAGGAAAACGTCGGCAGTGATTACATCGGATGGCTACACTTCCAACCGATACATGATCATTTAGTTGCCACCGAGAAAGATATGTTTGACTGAGCCCTATAATTGGCTTAATACCATATGGATGCGTATGGGGAGATGCTGCGGCTTGGTTTTAGCCCTCATTCCTCAACCTGGCATTGCAGACTGGCACCAGATTGATCACACCGAGCACATGGTGATCTATCTCGATGTTGACAACATATCGCACATTGATAGTACAAAAAGAGGTGTGAGAAATCTTGTTGATTTTTTTATTCCCCAAGTCGCCCAACCCAATGGGCACCAAATTACATTTCAGTCTTTTGTACGAGAGATTGAAGTGGACTGCGACACACACCAGCAGAAAACCTTGAGTATAATTTTCTTCGAAAGAATCAACGCTTCAGGCCGAGAAGTATTCCGAGCCGAAATTAATGCTGCGTGGCGGATCAACCCGAGCACAACCGGAAACACTTCACTCGTTAATTTGGCTTGCATCTCGAGTGGTGTATAAATATAAAAATTTTTGCGGCCGTAGTTAACGACTTATAGATCTAGCGTCACAGAAACCCGCGCCCTTGATACACACGGCATCATACGATCTTGACGGGCATCAGGGCTCAGCACCGAGTCGCGATGAATCACATCACCTGATATATAGCCACATTCACAGGTACCACAAAGCCCTTGCCTACAGGACGACGGGACAATATGTCCGGCCATTCTTAACACATCAAGTACCGAATGATTTGCAGGAACTCGTAAGGTTTCCCCAGTGCTTGATACGATGACGTCAAACGGCTCAGGCTTGTAGCCCTCATCTGCTGCGGTGTTAAACACCTCAAAATGAATCTGCTCTTGATTCCAGTCCTTGGTCAACTCTTTCACTTCAGTCATCAAATGCTCAGGACCACAGCAATAAACATGCAGATCACGTGACAATCCAGCAATCAACGCCGACAAATCGAGCCGCGGGCTGTTGGGGTCATCGGAAACGTATGTGCTCAACGAAGTCTCACAAATCTGTTTCAGCTCCTCCACTACCTTAGGTTGGGCCCTCTGTGAACAAAAATGAAACCCGTGTAACAACTTACTCTGCATTAATGCACGCCCCATAGAAATCAAAGGTGTCACACCAATACCGCCCGCAATCAAGACACTCGGGGCCTCAACCAGCACAAAGTTATTACGCGGGGTCGAGACCCGCGCTTGAGCTCCTTCATTAAGATGCTCATGTACCCAGGATGATCCACCTCGCCCTGCATTTTCTCGCTTTACGGTAATGGCGTACTGCGATAGATCTTGCGGATCACTGGTTAACGAATACTGTCGAATCTTACCGTCACCGAGACGGAGGTCCACATGAGCACCGGGAGACCATGCTGGGAGCTTAGGCCTCAGCGGATGGCGCAACCAGATACGAACCAAGTCTTCATCAAGCTGATCACGTCGCTCAACGTGGAGCTTCATAATGATACGTGAGCTCATCAAATCAGCCTAACGATGAGGCTTGGTGGTGACTTCATTTAAGGGGACGATCTGATCCCCGGGATGAATAACGCCACCCTTCTCGATCCAACAATTAAGACCTGACCGATTATAAAGAGGTAAAAACACCGGTCGATCCAATAGTTGCTCAAGATATCGACAAGGGAAATTCAGTCGCCCACCCGAAAGGATACACTCACCGATACTAAACCGGTAACCAACAAGATGATTTAAAGGCACACCTTCTACAGTCAGATTTCTTCGATGTTCAAACGGCTCAATCTTGATGGAAGAACCTTGCATGGGTGGATCATCTCGAACCAATGCATCCAATGCTTCTTGTTCAATCAAGGTGATTTCTCGGCAGTCTGGCTTGGGCGAGTAGGTACCGCGGCCCAGGTAGTAACGGTCTCCGACAATGCCCCTGCCAGCGACAAGCTCCGCCTCCTCCAATGCCTCCATCTCATAGCTCGCCTCAGGTGCGATATGAATGCTTAACAATTTACCTTCCCAACCCATGATTTCTCCACGAAACGAAAACTTGATATTACCAAAGTTACAGCAGTTAACGATCAATATAAACTCGTTAGTTGACTAGAGAAATATAACTCACAACATGTTTTTATCGATACAATTGTTCGAGCAATACCTGCGCGCCTTTTAAGTGAAACAATCTATAGGAGTATTTATTATGATCAAGAAACTAACTCTCGCGGCAATCGCACTCTTGTTGAGCATGACGACTACGCTAAATCACGCGACCGAATTCGGCACAGAAGCACAAGCCAAAGCAATGATTGAACGCGCAATCAACTTAGTAAACATTGACAAAGTACGAGCCCTCGACGCATTTACAGACTTAGACGGCGGTTTTGGATATAAAGATTTATATGTATTTTGTTTTAATAAAAAAGGTATTTTACTTGCGCACCCTACAAATCTTGGTGCTGACGCCTCCGGACTGATGGACGAAGATGGCCTGAATATTTGGTCATTAGTGTCTAGCACCCAAAAAGGAGAGATCAAAAAAATTACATATAAACTTGTGCGGCCCACCACCGATAGTGAGGAGGTGTACACCAAAACCTCTTTCATCACCAAAGTTAAAGGGATGTACTGTGGCGTTGGGTTTTACGAAGGCTGATAAAACATTTGGGATATAAAATTAAAAAAGACGTTGATCAGTCAACGTCTTTTTTAATAGACCTTCAATATTTGAACATCCCGAAAGACGTCTCAGCAAACACATTCCTGCTGGGTCACTTTGCCGTGCCGTAGATCTCCCCACGCTCCCAGCTTGAGACGAATTCAGCGATCGAAACCGTCCATGATGCCTCAGCCTCTTCTCCAAAATATTCAAAGAGAACCCCGTCATTAGCGCACATTGACAAGAGCACAGTGCCTCCACTATCTCCTCCATGCTCAAGATGCGGTCGAGCGTCGCCAGGAGACAGCGCATAATCTCCTTTTTTACGAGAGACGATTTTGGTCGAACCATCCACTCGGAGCTCTTGCAAATGTTGTTCCCCCTCAAGCACTAACGTCATTGTAGATGCCACATGCCGATGCCTTCGACAATGCCCTTTACCCGCAGCGTATCGAAGGAGCATATCCAATCGCCCAGCATCAAGATCGAAACCCAAAAGGCTATACTCAAAATCCACCTTATATGTCTTACACAAAGGGTCTGTGACACGTCGCCACTCCACTCGATCTGAATTAAAACTCATGTGACTCATTCTCTACTCACTAAGTATTTCTTAATTCCTAATTCTACATAAACCTAACTTAATAAAAAAGGCGCCCGAAGACGCCTTTTTTAATGCGAAGCCCAAAAGACCCGCCGTGTAACCTATCGATCTATTTTATTTCATATGTCAAACTTTGATTACACATGCTTTCACCAGTAGCTACACCCTTGCATACCCAAGGTCCTGATCCAGTCATACCTGCATATTTTCCTGTACCACCAGTAATATTATTCGTCCCTATATTTGTGAACGCATTTCCATCAAATAAGGTGTAAAGGTTATCGCCGTCCGCATCACTCCATGAACACTGACCAACAACGTTCCCTTCTACATTAAAGGCTCCATAACAACCTGCAAGCCCCTCATGCAACGCTGCAGAGCCATCAGATGAAAATGTGTAGCCCTGGCAAATCGCAGCACCAACTACTTTATCGTCTGAACCCGCCGTCGTAGGATACTCACACTTCCAACCCGTATGAAATTTAATGACGCCCGACCTTGCTAGCGAGTGTCCGTCAGCGAAAACGGGACCTGAAATAAACATCAATGAAAAAACTGCTAATAAAAATGCTCTCATGATTAAAACTCCTCTATTGTATTGAGAAAAGTTAGCAAACCTCATGATTGAGGTGATGCTTTCCTTAAATTTATTTTGGTCAACCACGATATCTACGCCCATACAGAGTCATTTCATTCTCATTGGTCTTCCGCTTCCTATAATACTGACGACCATCATATAAAACAATATGTTTACAAAAAAAACAAAAATTCATCACTTAAATATACAAAACTGGTGATTTGAAGAATAAATTGAATAGCACCACACCCCACATAAAGTATCTTCTTGCAGGACCCTTGAGTTCGACAGACAATGAACTATCTAAAGAAAATTCAGTCAATTCATCCAACGATTGACACTCGAACCAAATCACACAAAGGCACACAATGATTCTCTTATTTGGAGCACTTCTTGGCTTTATCTCAGTCGCTTTCGGCGCATATGCTGAACATGGGCTTCGTGAAACGATAACTGAGGAGCATTTTCGGTTTTTAATGACGGCTGTTCGCTATAACCAGATCCACGCAGTAACTGCAGTGGTGGTTGGATTTGGTCTTCTGAACGGGGGCCAGACGGGTCGATCACACCTACTTCGGTGGAGTGGCTACCTCTTTATCATAGGGACCATCCTCTTCAGTCTCAGCATTTATACATCGGTAACCTTCGACATACCGAGACTTGTAAATATTACGCCGATTGGCGGCATTACCATAATGATCGCCTGGCTGTTACTGACGCTCTACGGTTTCAGGACTATGACAGCTCGCGATGAAGATTAAATGGCAACATGCCTCTATAGGGCTTCTACTCACGATTCTTATTACCGCTGTATTATGCGGTCCCATCATGAGTAATGTTGAGCACCCGAACTATCTAGTTATAAAAAAGCATTCCTCCATTGAGTGGCGGGAATATGCACCACGAATCATAGCTAAAGTTACTGTATCCGGAGCCCGCGAAGAATCCATTGCCGCAGGATTTCGACAACTTGCAGATTACATTTTCGGCGGTAATACCATTGCTAACTCAACAGAAAAAGGAACAGAGACGTTAATTCCCACCAATCAAAAAATCGCGATGACCGCGCCCGTAGAGCAGCTTTACAAAGAAAACGGGTGGATCATCAGTTTTAATATGCCGAATGAACACTCTCTTGAGACTCTGCCGAAACCAAATAACCCTGCAGTAATAATTACGAAAAAAAGCGCGCAGAGCGTTATCGCAATAAAGTTTTCAGGTTCGAATTCGACAAAAAATATCCAGATTCATGAAGAAAAACTTAAAACCTTTGCACAACAGAATGACATAGCAATAAATGGAAATCCAATCTACGCCTTTTACAATCCGCCTTGGACGCTCCCCATACTGCGACGAAATGAGGTAATGTTTGAAATAGATGGCAGTAATTAAGAACAACAAAATGAGAGTAACTTGTCATAAATCATCACGGATACGCACAAAAATACTTTTACTCAAGGTGTGAGCATCGTTGGCGCCACCAAAGCTGACCGGCCTGAGTAAGGGGCCCTAAAAATAAGAATAAAATTAATTAAGGAGAGCAGAATGGAACCATTTTTTGAGCTACGTATCTATCAAATCAAACCAGGAAAAACAGATGAGTGGGTTCAATTTATTGAAGACACGATCATTCCCTTCCAATCTGGAAACGGCATGGTGATTACCGGCAGTTTTGTTATGGACAGTTCAGATGAGTTTTCTATCATCGATAACGAACGCGTGATGACATCCACACCAAAAGGAAGCACGTACGTCTGGATTAGACGTTTCGAGAGTGCGGAACAGAAAAAAGAACTTTATAAAGCAGTCTACGAGAGTAAAGAATGGACCAGCCATATAGCACCGAGAGTGGTCGAACTCATTGATAGAAACTCAATCGTAGTACACAACCTAACATCTACTCCTCTATCAATGATGCGGTGAGCCAATCAGCAGAAAAGAGGCTGCGCAAATGATAAAACATCGGTACATCTTAGTTTTACTCTTGATCCCGTTCTGCCTTGCAGCGGCAAAAGCAGACACCGCGCAAAGAGATCCTTGGGTGGATTACTTTTTAGATCAAATATCGGGTATTCGTGTTGAAATATCCAGGCTTGAGTCTGATGGCGTCGTGGAAGAGTTACGTCGAGAACAAGCTCTAGAGGAAAAGGTTAATCAATTAACAAAAACTGTGGAAGAACTCAGGGCACTTCTAAACGAACAACAAATACTCATCGAATCAATCAAATCCAATCAAAATCCGTAAAGTTAGCTCGCAGTGCCACATGCATTATTCGAGGAGATTAACCACTGAACCCGCCTTTGCACCTATTGCAATATCACTAGCTGTTTTTCCACGATCATCTCTGAGCGTCATATCAGCCCCTTGACTTAACAACAAAGCAACCACTGATCGTTGATTCATACCGGAGGCCCACATCAACGCGGTCAGCTCATGGTGGTATCGCTGGTCCACCTCTACCCCCTTCTCCAACAGATATTTCACAATATGTGAATGTCCTGCCGCTGCCGCATAAATCATCGCCGTCTTAAATACCTGATCTTCCTCTTGAATATTCGTCCCGGACTGTACGAGTGATTTCAGTATGGATAAGTCCCCGTTATAAGCGGCAGACATTGTCGGCGTCACCTTCTCCAAATCGGAAATATTGGGATTTGCACCTTGGTTGAGCATATAGTTGACCATTGCCAGATCGCGTCGCTCGACAAATAAGTATAGGGCGGTTTTTCCGCCACGATTCCGCGAGTCGAGGTTGGCACCCTCCTCAATCACGCGCTCCACCGTCGCGGTATCGCCATCTCGTGCCGCCGCAAGTAATTGCGCATTTAGCGTGTAGCGGTCTGGATTACCCTGATCGGTATGCGCAATCCCCAAAAAACTGATGGCTAAAAAAAGCCCCGTCAAGACGAGCTTTAATCGTGTTATCACACCCATAATATTCTCCAAACCATAGATTTAAGGTTGTTTAACGCTACAACACATATTATATTATGAACAAGGTTTTCATAATGCGACACGAAAAGCCAATCACCACAGGCTAATCAAAATTCGCAGCCAAAAATAGTGAATTCCTCGATTCTATTATTAACAGACGTTCATTTTTATTCTAGGGGGTACTTTTATGACAAGCTTCAAACTCGGCCTGATGGCCGGAACAGCAGCTCTGGCAGTCCTCGGATCATCTGCATTAGCACAAGAGGTTACCGGTGGCAACACCGATACGACCCAAGCAATGTCAAGCAATCTGAGAGCAGTCTCACAAGCCCGTCTTGATGGAGCCGATACTGAAAAAACTGATTGGCTTCAGGTCAATGGCGGATATTCACAAAAACGATATTTCCCAAGCAGTCAAATCAACTCAAGTAATGTTCATCAGCTCAAAACATCGTTTATATTTCAAACAGCCGTGCTTGAGTCAATGGAAACCGCTCCGTTGGTTGTAGATGGTGTGATGTATATA
>DFDI01000004.1 GCA_002367635.1 Betaproteobacteria bacterium UBA3031
GGATCAGATTTGCATGATGTCTGGGCATGCTTAGGGTGCCGTACTTTAAAGTCCTTCCACACAGGCCATTGGAACGCTATGAGCGATCTGTTTTTAGCATTTGATTATGGGGAACGACGTGTCGGCGTTGCAATGGGAGACGCGTCTATTGGTATCGCTCATCCGGTTAAGACCATTGTCTATAAAACGTCGCGCATATTGATGGGTGAAATTGAATGTATTGTAAATGAATGGAGTCCGTCAGCACTGGTTGTTGGTATGCCTCGGCATGATCAGGATAGACCGCACCCCTTAGAGAAGAGGGTCAATCGTTTTTGTAAGACACTCGAGTCTAGATTTAAACTTATGGTGCATGTGATAGACGAGAGTTACACTTCCTTTGAGGCGGATCAATTTCTTGTTGCCAATAAGTTAGGTTGGGAGAAAAGAAAGAAAGTGATTGATATGGTCGCGGCCCAATTAATACTCGAGGATTTTTTTTCTACATCCATAAAAGAGGTTAAAACTCTTGCTTGAGGCAAAAAAAATCGCTGATTCGCTCTTTCGGCAAATAAGGGACGCGCTCGACGACCGTACGATTTTAATCGGGATCCGGGATGGAGGTTCGGTGGTTCTTGATTATCTTATTAATCAGTTAGATGTTGATGTGATTGCCGCTTCGGTGGATGTTAGCTTTTATCGTGATGACTTCGAGATTCGTGGTGTGGCAAAAAGTAAACAAAGTACGTCGATTGATGTGGATATCAATGGACGGCACGTAATTTTAGTGGACGATGTTGTGCAGTCAGGCAGAACAGCCCGAGCCGCTGTCAATGAGCTCTTTGATTTTGGCCGACCTCAGACGGTACGGTTAGCTGTTTTGGTCGACCGAGGTGGTCGTGAATTACCCATCGAGCCCCAGTTTGTTGGAGGACTTGTGGAGATTCCGAAAGACCAAAAAATTGAGGTGCGATTAGATGAAAGTGGGGGGCTTGTAATCGATGTTGATTAACCGGATTGGAGCTGATTTGTGAACGACAGTATACAAATGAATGCTAATGGAACGCTTCGGCATCTGCTGTCCTTGGAAAACTTACCTCGCGTAGTTATCACTGAGATACTTGACCGTGCGGAATCTTTTTTGGTTGTTGGGACCCGTAAAGCAAAGAAAGTGCCTGTCTTGCGCGGACGGTCAGTATTCAACCTATTTTTTGAAGACAGTACCCGCACCCGCACTACCTTTGAAATAGCGGCTAAAAGGCTTTCAGCAGATGTTGTTAATTTAGATATTGCAACGTCATCGCAAAGTAAGGGTGAGAGTCTGCTTGATATGATCGATAACTTGGTTGCCATGCAGGCTGATATGTTAGTGGTTCGTCATTCTCAAAGTGGCGCGGCACATATGATTGCGGAGCATGTGCCCAAGGGCGTGCATGTCATAAATGCGGGGGCTGGGAGCCATTCGCATCCCACTCAAGGGCTGCTGGATGCATTCACCATAAGACATTTTAAAAAGGATTTTAGTAAGTTAAAGGTGGTGATTATTGGGGATATCCTTCACTCTCGTGTCGCTCGCTCTCAAATTCATGTGCTCAAAGCGCTTGGTGTCCCAGAGGTGCGTGTCGTTGGTCCCAAAACGTTGGTCCCCGAGACCATGGCAACAATGGGCGTTAAAGTCTATAACGACGTCGAGTTGGCTCTAGATGGCGTGGATGTCGTCACGGCGCTTCGGCTCCAAAATGAGCGTATGGAGGCTTCACTGATCCCTAGTGCTCAAGATTTTTACCAAAGTTACGGCCTGACAAAAGAGCGTTTGGCGTTGGCTGACCCTGAGGCTATTGTGATGCACCCTGGCCCGATTAACCGTGGAGTGGAAATTGCATCAGAAGTTGCTGATGGAGCGCAATCAGTCATTCTTCATCAGGTCACTTTTGGTATCGCGGTGCGGATGGCGGTGATGTCTTTGTTGGTTGATTCGTAATTAAAACCGTGATTAAAGTTCGTCGAGTTGTCAGAGAAATTCATAATATATTTATTGACGATGGAAACCGCATACCCATTCTCAAATCGACATCAATGAGTGACGCGTAATGCTCGAGTGTTGGGCGCATAGTGTTGGCGGCGGAAGACTAATTTACACTCTAGGCGATCAACACATTTCTTTGTAGTCGTAATCTAAATAATAAAACAGGTGGAATCGCCATGATGAAACATAATCCGCTCTGCGATTTTGCGGGCTTACCCCGATTTTCTGAATTTCAGGTGGGGGACGTTAAGCCCGCGATCAGTTCTCTGCTGGACCAGGCAGAAAAAGTCATTGAGCAAGTTTCCTTGCAGCAGGAGAGTACTTGGGATAATACGGTAGAGCCTGTCATGAGGAGCATGGACCAGCTCAGAAGAGCTTGGGGCCAAGTGGGACATCTGAATTCGGTCATCAGTTCTGAGCCATTGAGGTCTGTATTCAATGAATTGTTACCCAAAGTGACTGAATTTTATTCTCGATTGTCTCAAAACAAAAAAATATACCAATGCTTCAAAGATGTTTCTGCTGCGCAGAAGCCATTGCTGAGCCAGGAGCGGAAGAAGTATCTTGACAATGAACTCAGAGATTATCGGCTGAGTGG
>DFDI01000089.1 GCA_002367635.1 Betaproteobacteria bacterium UBA3031
ACGCTGCCCTTTTGGCTGACGCAGGTCATGACGTATGGGCAGTTGATGCGTGGAAAGATCACATCGCGGCGATCAAGAAAAATGGCTTACGTTTAGAGGGCGCATCTGGATCCAGAATCGTCAAACTAAATGCCACAACAGATACAACTGACGTTGGAGTGTGTGACCTAGTCATCATCGCGACCAAAACAATGCATGTAGGGGCTGCCGCACAGTCAGCCGTATCGTTGATGGGTGCCGACACAGCGGTACTCTCGATTCAAAATGGCTTGGGAGGTCCTGAAACCGCAGCAAAAATACTCGGGTTTGAAAAAGTAGCAGTTGGTGTCGTTGGCGGCTTCGGTGCGTCCATTAAAGAACCAGGTCACGCCCACCACAATGGCTGGGAACTCGTTCGGTTGGGTGAGTTTTCAGGGCCAGTGACCGATAGACTACGAACGATTGCCGCAACGTGGGAGTCCGGCGGATTCCGCGTAGAGTGCTTTGATGATATTGATCAACTGGTCTGGGAAAAACTAATCTGCAACGTGTGCTTCTCGGGGACTTGTACCATAACGGGTCTCACTGTCGGAGAAGTGATGGAAGATTCAGACGCATGGATTTGCGCATCGAATTGTGCGCGGGAAGCTTATAACGTTGCCATGGCTAAAAACATTAATGTTCGAATCGATGACCCTATCGATTACGTTAAAAATTTCGGCTCAAAAATACCAAACGCCAAACCTTCGATGCTGCTCGATCACTTAGCTGGTCGGATGTCTGAAATTGATGCCATTAACGGTGCAATACCGAATGTCGGACTAGAAGTAAGCGTCGAGACTCCATTTAATACAGCCATCAGCGCTTTAGTAAGAAACAAAGAAAAACAAATGGGTGTCCGTTAAAAGTCATTCAAGATAATTAAAACAGGAGATGAGGATGGAACAATTCAAGATGTACATTGATGGTGATTTTGTCGAAGCGGCTTCAGGCGAATGGTTTGATAGCTTTGATCCTTTCACTGGAAAAGTTTGGTCGCAAGTGGCCGCAGGTGGCCCAGCAGATGTGGATCGAGCTGTACAGGCAGCACATAAAGCATTTACCAGCGGGCTCTGGTCAGAGTTGACCGCGAGTCAGCGTGGCATGCTGGTTCATAGGCTCGGTGATCTAATCGCTAGAGACGCCCAAAAACTCGCGGAAATAGAAGTGCAAGACAACGGGAAATTACTCGCAGAAATGCAAGGTCAAGTTAATTACGTCCCTCAGTGGTTTTACTACTTTGGCGGTCTAGCCGATAAAATTGAAGGCTCAGTGATTCCTCTCGATAAAAAAGGTTACTTCAACTTCACACGCCATGAACCTCTTGGCGTTGTAGCGGCAATCACCGCCTGGAATTCACCGCTTTTGTTACTGGCATGGAAGCTGGCGCCAGCGCTAGCGGCAGGATGCACGGTCGTAATCAAGCCCTCAGAGTTTACTTCGGCATCTACCTTAGAGTTTATCAAACTCATTAAAGAGGCAGGCTTTCCCGACGGCGTTGTTAACGTGGTTACAGGGTATGGTAAAGATGTTGGTGAACCACTCACCTCACATCCACTCGTTCGAAAAATCGCGTTCACTGGCTCTGACGCCACTGGAAGAGCCATCAATCAAATAGCTGCGAAATCATTTAAACGCGTCACACTCGAGCTTGGCGGAAAATCTCCTAATATCGTTTTTGATGACGCCAACTTAGAAGATGCCGTTAACGGAGCAGTATCAGGCATATTTGCGGCAACCGGGCAAACCTGTATTGCTGGATCGCGTTTACTTTTACAAGAAAGCATTCACGACGAATTCGTAGAAAAACTCGTTTCGCTTGCAAAAACTGCTCGCATGGGGAATCCGATGAGCAGCGAGACTCAGGTAGGACCAATCACCACAAAACCACAGTACGATAAAGTTCTTAGCTATATTGATGTGGCTAAAAATGAAGGCGCTAATCTAGCCCTCGGTGGCACACCGGCCAACCGACCAGAATGTGGTGATGGATGGTTCATCGAGCCGACTGTGTTCACAGGCGTCACAAATGACATGAGAATCGCACAGGAAGAAGTATTCGGACCTGTACTCTCTGTGATTAAATTCAAAGACGAAGAGGAAGCGGTAAAAATAGCAAACGATATTCGATTCGGTTTGGGCTCTGGTGTTTGGACCAGCGACATTGGTCGAGCCATCAGGATGTCAGAAAAAATTCAAGCAGGAACAGTTTGGGTGAATACATATCGCGCAGTAAGCTACATGTCTCCATTCGGAGGTTACAAAGATTCCGGTGTGGGTCGAGAAAGTGGTATCGAAGCGATTTATCAGTACCTACAAACAAAGAGCGTTTGGATCAACACAGGCGCTAAAACTGGCAATCCATTCGTCCTCAAATAACAACACATATTCTTTAGGGAGATTCATTATGAAAGGCATCGTTTTCCCCGGCAGCAAAAAATTAGAAATCTTAAATTTTCCGGACCCAACTCCAGGACCTGGTGAGGTTGTTTTAGAGATTAAAGCCTCTGGCATGTGTGGCAGTGATCTAAAGTTCTATAGAGCAGAGGGAGGAGCCTCGTCCCTTGGTCTGGGCGATATTGATGGGCCCATCATTGCGGGTCACGAACCATGTGGAATAGTTGTGGCCGTTGGTGAAGGGGTGCCAGAAAATGTTGCCAAGGAAGGTATGCGCGTTATGCAGCACCACTACCGAGGTTGTGGTTCATGTGATCATTGCTCAACAGGATGGGAACAACTGTGCGTTGATGGGGTCAAGGAAGTATTCGGGGCAACCGGGCATGGGGCGCACGCTAAATATATGAAATGTCCCGCCAGGACGCTGGTAGCACTGCCTGACGAACTTTCATTTAAATCAGGAGCTGCAATCTCCTGCGGAACAGGTACAGCCTGGGGTGCATTACACAGACTGGAACTGATGGGCGATCAGACAATCGCGGTTTTTGGCCAAGGTCCCGTGGGGTTGTCTGCCACCCTTCTTGCCTCACAAATGGGCTCCCGAGTAATCGCCCTTGATACGAGTGAAGAACGACTTCAACGAGCAAAGGAATTTGGAGCTGACGTATTGATTAACCCTGCCAAAACAGAAAATGTAGTTCAGGCGATCCGCGACGCAACACACGGTCGTGGTGCACATGCCTCACTTGACTGTTCATCCGCTCCTGCCGCACGCGCTCAAGCGGTGCAGTGCGTGCGCACTTGGGGTAAAGCTTGCTTTGTGGGTGAAGGGGATATCGTGACGCTGAATGTCAGTAACGATATGTTAAGGCGTCAGGTCACAATCATTGGCTCCTGGACATTCTCAAAAGTTGGGCAAGCCAAATGTGCTGAGTATGTAGCTGATAAAGAAATTTCGTTAGATGCCCTCTTCACGCATGAGTGGAAGTTAGATCAAGCGAAAGAGGCCTACGAGCTATTTGATCTGCAAAACACTGGGAAAGGCGTCATCGATCCTTCTTAGATGGGAGCATAAATCACACTATGTTTGAAGGATTTCAATTAAAAACGATCGAAGTTAACGATGTTTCGATACGACTAAGAATAGGAGGGGGTGGCCCCCCCCTACTATTGTTGCATGGCAATCCGCAAACACATGTTATGTGGCACTTAGTCGCTCCCGAACTCAGTAAACGTTTTACCGTTGTCGCCACTGATTTAACTGGATATGGCGAAAGTTCCAAACCTCCCTCATCTAAAGACCATAGGGCGTACAGCAAAAGATCCATGGCTAGCGATCAGGTTGCGGTCATGCGAGCGCTTGGGTTTGAACAGTTCAGCGTTGCCGGGCATGACCGAGGCGGTCGAGTCGCCTACCGAATGGCTCTAGATCATCCAGCCACTATAAAAAAACTCGCCGTTCTTGACATCATTCCTACGCTGGAATCGTTCCAACGCGCCAATTCAGAATTTAGCTTAGGGTACTACCACTGGTTTTTCCTGGCTCAACCCAGCCCATTACCTGAGACCCTAATAAACCAAACACCTGAATGGTTCTGGCGTTGGCATACCAACCGGTCGTCAAGAGAATTCTTTGCGAAAACAGCTGTCGACGACTATCTCAAATGCTTTAAAAATCCTGAAACTGTTCGCGCCATTTGTGAAGATTACCGCGCTGGCATATCCATTGATTGCGAACATGATTTGGCCGACCAGAAGGCTGGCCATAAAATTACTTGCCCCGTATTAGCGCTGTGGGGGAAACAAGCGAAACTTGAACAATGGTACGACACGCTTAAAATTTGGCGGTCATGGGCTACTGAGGTTCAAGGATTCGGGATTGATTGCGGACACTACCTAGCCGAGGAGGAATCAGAACAAACCACTAAGGCGCTAAGTGATTTTTTTTAACAGAATAGCTTCTTTGGATTACAAAAATGATTGATGTGACGCATCACCACTTCGAGACCAGAGACGCTCGATTACACTATGTGACCGCAGGTTCAGGC
Source organism: Betaproteobacteria bacterium UBA3031 (assembly GCA_002367635.1). Lineage (GTDB taxonomy): Bacteria > Pseudomonadota > Gammaproteobacteria > Burkholderiales > Eutrophovitaceae > Eutrophovita. The sequence continues at coordinate 4,464 of DFDI01000089.1, forward strand.
TTTCCCTTGGTATTGCTGCATGGTTGGCCTCAAAGTTGGTATTCCTGGCACAAAATGATACCCATACTGTCACAAAAATATTCGATTATTGCGCCAGACCTTAGAGGTCTTGGTGATTCCTCCCGACCGTTAACGGGATACGAGAAAGCCAATATCGCTGAAGACATTCGACGTTTAGTTCACGAACACCTCAACATCAACCAATACTTTTTGATGGCCCACGATTGGGGCGGACCGGTTGCATTTGTTCTTGCTTCAGAAAACCCAGAACACATTAAAAAATTAGTGATGTTAGATACCGCTGTACCAGGAGACGGCAGCGGGACTTTCTCCCAAAATGGCAAACGCTGGCATCACGCCTTCCATCAAACAGCCGATCTGCCGGAATCGCTAGTAGCTGGCAGAGAAGAGATTTATTTTGGATGGTTCTATAACAACTATGGGCACCAATCAAACGCAATTTCTCATGAAGATCAACTTGAATACTTAAGGACTTACAAACAGCCTGGCACACTTCGCTCTGGCTTTGCCTATTACCGCGCACTTGATGAGGATGTGCGCTACAACGAAAAATTGATACAAAAAAATGGTCAACTCACGATGCCGGTTCTAGCATTAGGTGGGGGCAGCGCTTTTGGCCGCGGAATAGAAACCTACGAGTCGCTAAAGCGCGTGAGCAAACAGGTTAACGGTGGTGTAATTGATGACTGCGGTCACTGGATGCAAGAAGAAAAACCAGAAGAAATTCTAGGACACGTGTTGCCTTTTCTGGATGAAGAGTCTAACTAAGCTTAGATCTTCTACTGAGCGGTCCAACCTCCATCAACAAGTAAGTGAGTACCCGTAACCATGGACGCTGCCGGTGACGCGAGATAAACAGCCGCTGCTGCCACATCCTCCAGTTTGGCCAAACGACCCATGGGGATTCTAGAAGTGACGAACTCTTTCTTCTCCGGTGTGTCGACGATACGCTTGACCATAGGCGTTTCTGAAAATGTTGGGCCAATACTATTCACACGGATATTTTTATCAGCCAACTCGACCGCCATCGCTTTAGTAAGCCCCTCAATCGCATGCTTGGTCATGCAATAAACAGTTCTATTGGGGGAGCCTACATGCCCCATCTGAGAGGACATATTAACGACACACGCACCTTTTTCATCTAAATCTGCAGACCTCAACATCACCTGGACTGCTGACTGCGCAGCCACAAAACAAGCCCGTACATTTAAATCAAGCATGGTATCTAAATGATCATCGCTGACGTCAAGAAAAGGTTCTGGGAAATTTGTACCCGCGTTATTAACCAGAATATCTAAACGCGATAA
>DFDI01000071.1 GCA_002367635.1 Betaproteobacteria bacterium UBA3031
GACCTTACTTAGTAAAGCGAAGACCACCTTCGTGCACATCAATAGTCACCGTATCACCAGGCCCAAACGTTCCCTCCAGAATCAGTTTTGACAGCGGATTCTCAATGCCGGACTGAATCGCCCGCTTAAGTGGTCGTGCGCCATACACGGCGTCAAAACCACTGTCCCCCAGCGCATCAAGCACCGCATCATTAAAATTCAGACCGACATCAAGCTTCGATAACCTTTCAGCGAGCCGAGCCAATTGAATTTTTAGTATCGCACTCACGTCTCCACGTCCCAATCCATGAAACACCACCGCCTCGTCAATCCGATTGATGAATTCAGGTTTAAATGAATCCTTAACTTGATCCATCACGACTTTCTTAAGCGCGTCGTAATCCGAGTAATCCATCGATTGAATTGTGTGTGAACCTATATTTGACGTCATCACCATGACCGTATTTTTAAAATCAACCGTTCGCCCTTGACCATCCGTCATGCGGCCGTCATCTAAAGCTTGCAGTAAAACATTGAAGACATCAGGGTGTGCTTTTTCAACCTCATCGAGCAAAATCACTGAATACGGTTTGCGACGAACAGCTTCCGTTAAGTATCCCCCTTCGTCATACCCAACGTAACCCGGAGGTGCGCCGATCAACCGAGATACAGAATGCTTCTCCATAAACTCAGACATATCTATTCGGATGAGTTGGTCTTCCGAGTCGAAGAGAAACTGAGCCAGCGCTTTACACAACTCCGTCTTACCCACACCTGTGGGGCCCAAGAATAAAAAAGAACCGTACGGTCGATTAGGGTCACTGAGACCCGCTCTGGAACGACGAACTGCGTCAGACACAAGCCGAATCGCTTCATTTTGCCCAACGACGCGCTGATGCAATTCTGACTCCATAGACAATAACTTCTGCCTTTCGCCTTGCATCATTCTGGATATAGGGATACCCGTCGCTCGAGAGACCACATCAGCAATCTCATCAGCACCGACTTCAGTCTTCAATAAGCGGAATGCCGCTGCTCCCTCACGCAACTGAGCATCTTGAATCAATTGAGTCTCTAAAGCAGGTAACTTGCCATACTGTAATTCTGAGACAGAGGACCAATCACCTTGCCGTTTTGCTGCATCAATTTGGAGTTTGATCTGCTCAATATCTTCTTTAATCCGCTGTGCACCCTGTACTACCGATTTTTCAGATTTCCATATTTCATCAAGATCGGCATATTCCTTACTCAGCTTTTCGATCTCGACCTCAATAACGTGTAATCTTTTTTTAGATGCATCATCCGCTTCTTTTTTTACAGATTCTCGTTCAATTTTTAATTGAATCAAACGACGGTCAATTTTATCCAATGCCTCGGGCTTAGAATCAAGCTCCATTTTTATTCGAGCGGCCGCCTCATCAATCAGGTCAATAGCCTTATCTGGCAAAAACCGATCGGTGATATACCGATGGGACAACTGTGCCGCAGCCACTATTGCCGGATCGGTAATGTCGACACCGTGATGTAGTTCGTATCGCTCTTGCAAGCCTCTAAGGATAGCTATAGTGCTTTCAACCGTTGGTTCGTCCACGATCACCTTCTGGAACCGTCGCTCGAGCGCGGAATCCTTTTCGACATACTTGCGGTATTCGTCGAGTGTCGTCGCACCGACACAGTGAAGATCCCCACGCGCCAATGCGGGTTTAAGCATGTTTCCTGCGTCTAACGCACCCTCTGACTTACCTGCACCCACCATGGTGTGCAACTCGTCAATAAAAATTATTGTCATGCCATCGTCTCGCGCTAACGCCTTTAGGACTGACTTAAGCCTTTCCTCAAAATCACCGCGGTACTTTGCCCCAGCCAAAAGTGCTGCGATATCGAGCGATAACACACGCTTCCCCTTGAGACTATCAGGGATCTCATCATTGATAATTCTCTGAGCTAACCCCTCAACAATGGCAGTTTTTCCTACGCCAGGCTCGCCAATGAGCACCGGATTATTTTTTGTTCTTCTCTGTAAAATCTGAATCGTTCTTCTGATCTCATCATCGCGTCCAATCACGGGGTCCAACTTGCCCTGCCTTGCCCGCTCAGTAACGTCAACGGTATAACGCTCGAGCGCTTGACGATGACTCTCAGCATCCGCACTTGAGTTCGAATCCCCTCCTCTAATGTCTTCAATCACTGTCTTTAAATTGGATTCAGAACCGCCGTGCTTTAAGAGTATTTTCCCAAGTCCATTTCTGCCCACGATCGCGGCCAATAAAAATAATTCAGTGGAAACATACTGATCATTTCGATCCTGAGACAGCTTTTCTGTGTCTATCAACAAGCGATTGAGAGAATGAGACAAAGAAAGCTCTCGAATCTCATCCACCTTAGGAAAATTAGAGATCGCTGCTTGCAACTCGGTTTTAAGCGCATCATTCTTAACGCCAGCACGGCTGAGGATAGAACGTATCAATTGCTCATCCGAATCAAGTAAGGCCAGCAAAAGATGTTCAGGCTCAATGATAGAATTCCGGTTGGCCGACGCTAGCGTCTCAGCAGATGCTAACGACTCTTGAAAACGAGTCGTGAATTTATCGAGCCTCATAACAATTCCTCATATCTATGTCTAGTTAGTACTAAAATTGGGGGGGATTTACTAATTTCAAGTGCACACTGCGTATGAATCACCGTTGAGGTCTACCATGAAACAAAAATTATGCCTAATGACCACTCTAATTTTTTTGAGTTGCGGGATCTGCCATGCAAAGGAGTCCGTATCAAATGAAGTGCTGATTGGTGAAATGCAGTCTGTCGCTATCGATTTCATGGAGACATTAGGTAAATCACTGAAGACGGCCATGTCCTCCGATGGTCCTGAAGCTGCCATTCAGGTGTGTGAGACGATAGCACCAACTCTTGCCAATCAACTCTCAAAAGAGACTGGATGGAAAATATCGAGGGTGAGTCTTAAAGTGCGAAACCCACTCATCGGCACCCCAGACACATGGGAACAAGAACAGTTACGACAGTTCTCCGCTAGGGTGTTATCTGGTGAACCGGGTAAAAATTTAGACACCACATTCGTCGACCATCAATCTGAAAAATATATCGTTCGATACATGAAAGCACTGCCCACCGGACCCATTTGTTTAACGTGTCATGGGGCCGAAAGCGATATCCCTAACGATGTGGCAAAAATACTTAATCAGCGATACCCTTTCGACAGAGCCAAAGGATATAAAGTCGGAGAGATCAGAGGAGCCATTTCCATTCAAGCTCTCACTCAATAAGCACTTATCACCCTCAACCATAGTTTTGATGCAATGAGTAATTTCAATTTAAAAGAAACCATAGATAGCGACGTTGATTTAGCCATTAAAGAGGATCTTGGCAGTGGCGATCTGACTTCGTCTTTAATTCCAGCAGAAACAATTGGCCAAGGTGCTATTTTGTCCAGAGTTGATTGTGTCCTATCTGGAAGCGCATGGGCGAACGCAACGTTTCAGAAACTCGACCCATCAATCACTCTTGATTGGCAATACCAGGATGGGGATCGAGTAGCGGCAGGAGAAATAATCTGCAAGCTACAAGGGCCAGCCCGAGCGCTTTTAACTGGAGAGAGAACCGCATTGAATTTCTTGCAAACGCTGTCTGCTGTTGCAACAAAAACAAGACGGTACGTCGACGCCATTTCTCATACTAAAGCTACTATTTTGGATACTCGAAAGACACTTCCAGGGCTAAGAAAGGCGCTGAAATATGCCGTCCGAGTCGGTGGCGGAAAAAACCACCGTATTGGATTGTATGACGGAGTTCTTATTAAGGAAAACCACATTACCGCTTCTAACGGTATTACGGCAGCACTTGCTGCCACGCGGCACATTGACAAAACCATTCCCATTCAAGTCGAGGTAGAGTCGCTCGAACAATTGAAAGAAGCACTAGACAATGGTGCAAACTTGATACTTCTGGATAACTTTACGGTCCCTCAAATGAAAGACGCAGTAGCACTGACAAATAAACGGGCATTGCTGGAAGCGTCTGGGGGCATCACTATGAGCTCTATTGTAGCTATCGCCGAGACGGGCGTTGATCGCATATCTATTGGCACATTAACAAAAGATATTGACTCAA
>DFDI01000114.1:0-648 GCA_002367635.1 Betaproteobacteria bacterium UBA3031
GGGTCGTGGCCAATAGCGCCGGCGAGGCCTAGGATGATGTTGGGCATGGGCGTGCTCTTTTAAGGGGTCAGACCCCTTTTATTCTAGCAGGTATTGAAATAAGGGGTCGTCGCTAGATCAAACGGCCCGATCTGCCTATTAACGCGACGCCGGTGTAAAAGTTGCAGTGCTTACTTGCTCGTTAGTCTTGAGTATAGCGAGGATCTCATCTCGGGGTTTCTTCATGAATGCATCGAATTCAACATAAAAATCTTCGATAGATAGACCAAAGGTCTTCTCAAAAGAATATTTCCATCCTTGTCGAGGATGCGCGTTCTCTTGCTCGCCCCAATTTTCCCAATAGTCTACCAAAATACCTTGGAGATTCTTGGGGTCTTTATTCCAGAGATAAATCGCTGCCCATTCACCTAAATCGAAGACCCCCCGAATATTGCGCGGAGTGCCTGTAGGGTTGTTCTCTGAGTTGACCAGGTCTATTTTTGTTTCATATTCGTAGTCACTTAGGCTGATCACATCTCCACGCAACGTAGAGACTTCAATGCCATAAAGCAAGAGATCTAGCATGGTAATGATATTTTTCCTCTCGGGTCCGCTAGGATCATACTGCTGCATCAGGAAATGTGCAGCGAACTCCGCAAAGCCCTCTTC
>DFDI01000114.1:974-3331 GCA_002367635.1 Betaproteobacteria bacterium UBA3031
ATCGGAATACCGAACTGTTTTTTGTCTTCGAAATACCACATTAGTGTTTGCTGATGAGCATGAAAAAATTCATGCACTGATACTTTAGCGATCTCTTTGGCATACCATTCTCTCATTGCCTCTTCGCTAGAGTATCCTGCTTCTCGCCAGAATACAGACTGTTCATAGTAAGCGTTTATAGAATTCTCCGAACCCCCACCATTAAAAATGCCTTCATGACCTGCCCCGCCACCAGCACGACCATAATTGAGTGGAGGCGTGTCCCTAATACATAGGGCCTTTGGCTCATTAGGTTTAGCAAACGTTTCGCAGACTGCTGAGATGTATTCGTCCTTATTATTGAGGTTATAGTTTAAGAGAAAACCATTAAAGGGTGCTAAAAGGCCCAGCTTCTGAGTCGTAAACTGTAAACCCGCTCGCACTTTGCTGCTAATTTCCTGCGGAACATCACCATAGACATTGGTGCACAGAAAAGGATCATTCTGCCAAGAAAAATTGTAATACCGATGAACTGAATCTACGCTAGATGGCGCTGGGAAATCGCTGTAAAGGGCCTTAGCACAATTTTCGGAGGTTTGACGAGTATTAATGATCACGCTCAGCGGGTTTCCGGTATAGATAAGATCGCCAGGATTCTTAATGGAATTGTAAGCGGCATAGATTTTGAGGGTAACTCCCGACACACCAATAGGACCAAAGGCTAAGTCATCTGCAATTTTAATTGTGTAGCTATCAGTTAATGCCGCTTCCGAAATCGCAGGGCTCAATGTATCCAGCTGCAGGTTCCAAGGTTTGTATGCGCCCAGTTGGTCACGCATGAAGAAGGTGTCGTTCCACAGAATTAGAAGAAAAATATTGCCGCTACTACCTTGGTGCGACACTTCAATATCTATCTTGACATCAATATCGATTGCTTCATCGAAATTAAATTCCAGAGCATAACGTTCGCCATTATTACGGCTCGCTCCTGCGAAAAATCGTGAAGCGGTGGCGTTACCATTCGCGGTTACTACACCACTAAGTTCAGGCGGCTGCGCAAAAATCGTTGTTGCGTAGACGTGTAACAGTGCTAGTAAAGCGAGGGCTCTTATCAACATATTTTTACCTTAGAAAACTGCATCATGCGTTGCTTGATATAATTCGACAGCCTATCAAATGCAACGATAATCCACAAAATAAATGGGTATGATTGGTCATTAGGCAGTACGCATGCAGGGAAATGTAGCGACGTTCTGCATACTCGCTAAACGTATTGAGGTAGCGCGCGCAATCCAAATCAGAGCGGCAATGCTGTGAAAGAATTCTTGTAAAAGGGGTTCAGACCCCTTAACCGCTAATAAATTCTTTTAACATCTCGGTAGAAGTTTTCGTGAGAACCAAGTGTTATCAATTCTAAAACAATTGAATCATCTTGGTGGCTATAACCTAATAGCGTGAGCTGCTTTACCAGTTTAAATTTGTATACGCGCATGAAAGAAAGATCGCCTTTCTTCTGTTCGCCTAGCGTGGGCGATTCCATCAAGGCTCTAACCGCCTTATCTAGATCAGCCTTTTGATTCTTATGAAGCTTTTTAACGGTCTTTTTAAAGTTCTCTGTTTGTAAAACAGTCTTTATTCTAGCCAAAATTATATGGCTCCATCTTCCCAGCTTCTTTTTGGGCTTGAGAGATAACAGCCTGTTTGACAAATTCATACGGCAAATCAGGATTATCTTCCATCATTTCACCTATTTTTGCCCAGTGTTCTATTTGTTTTGGCGTTGTTCTGTTTAGCGCTTTACCAATTATTGATGCTTTCTCGACGAGGTCTTGGTCTAGCCTAACGCTTGTGGTTGCCATGTTTATCTCCGATGTCATTACCATCAGAACTGTAGCGTAGCGCATCACTTGATGCAATACGCTACAGAACAGTCTGCAATAAAAGGGGTCTGACCCTTTAAACGAAGAAGTTGAATTTTTCTGGATTGTTGAAGGGGAATATGGCGGTGGTGGAGGCGTTTGCGAGCCCTAGGTAGTCACGCAAGGCATCGTGTACGTGGCTCGTTAGGATTTTGGTGCCGAAGGTTGAGGGTTTTAGGGTTTTGGGATCGATTGCTAGGGCATTCTGTAATTCGTCGGTACCGTCGACCAGGCGATTCGTGTAGCGGGCGCCCTTCTCCATAATGATATAGCTACCGATTGGCCAGTGGTCTTTCCCATCGCCGGAGTTGTAGTAAGGCGTTCGCGAGAAGTCGCTGCCGACAATGACTACAAGACGATCGGCTATGCCGGCCTCCTCAGCGGCGTCCCAGAGGTAATCTAGGCCGTCAGTGAGTTCGGTTAGAAGTGGTCCTTGCTGGGAATCGTTTTCTTCGTGTG
>DFDI01000039.1 GCA_002367635.1 Betaproteobacteria bacterium UBA3031
CAACAGTTTGAGTGTTCGGGAATGTTTACGGTGTGCTTATGTATTCTTGAGGATGGCAATCATCGCCATAAAAAAATCGGCCAGAAGCTGAATGCTTCTAGCCGACCTTTATTGAGGAGATATTAAGTACTTAAGAGATTGACTTAGAACCCTTTAGAGACGCTGAAGATAAGCGCATCGTCATCTGTAGCTGCAACATCATCAAAGTCCATTTCGGTCTTCGTAACAGCGATTTCGATTGGGTAAGCCGCTAAGACTTCTTTAGATATGGTGAATGAGTAGTAGTCCCCAGTTTTGTCATAATCACCCATGGTGTATGAGACACTGACTCCTGCGAATTCACCACCAATGCTGAACTCTGTTGCATCATTGTCATCTGAGGCAGCTGCGTAATGCGTCACCCCAAGGTCGACCACGCTAACAGTTGTCCCTAGGCTAAGGTAAGCCTCCTCCCAGCTTGGGCTTCCGCTGGCCGTTGAGTCTACGCCTGGATACTGATATGTGATCATGCCTACGTCATAGCTTACGGGACCCACTTCGCCCGCAAAGCCACCGTAGTAATCCACTTCTGAGGAAGCGAAACCGCTGGCAGCAGAACTCCAAACGCCTAAGTAAAGTCCAGATTCATGAGCCAAATCAAAACCACCCTGAACTGCCGGGTCACCGCTATTTTGGTCCTGCCCCCTCCAGTAATACTCGGATACCATTCCAATGTTACCGCTTAGGTCTAAACCGCCGCCAATATCTGCTGCAAGTGCGGTGCCGGATAGTGCGGTTAGAAGGGTTGCTGTGGTTAATGCATATTTTTTCATTTTTCTGTTTCTCCATGGTTTGAAAAATAGAGGTTCAATGAAGCCTCACCTGGTACATAGCAATTATCGTGCCAGGTGAAAATACGGTCTTTTGTATGGCTAAGAGAATGGATGTGCACCAAAACGGTACGTTCTCTTTAACACACGCTTCATTGCGATGCACCATTTAGTGGGAGCAAGCGATATGATGTGCAATATATTATTAAAAATGTATCGTTTTATATGAGAGTGCTAATGCTGACTAGAACAATACAAATCAATTAAAGCTCTATATACATAATGCTGGAGCGTCTATTGATTAATCCATGGTCTTTTGGTTGGCGTGTGTTAGCCTTTATTTAGCACGATGAGTGTTTTTATGGGGTTTTTCTATCTTGGTCTGCTGATGACAAAGGAGTTTGGTGCAATGAACATCGTGCGAATGATAAAAACTTTGTGCTTGATGGGGTTATTCATGATGAGTGCCTGGGTTCATGCGGGCACAACATTTAAAACAAGTGGCGTGCTCTCACAAGATTTGCAAACAATGGAGTGGAATGTTGCGACCTTGATGGTCGGTATCTTGTCGGGTGTGGGTGAGGTCTATGACAGCACCTCAGGCGCGGTGCCTAAAGGCTAGCTCATGTTGACCTGCGGATTACGCGCCCTGCAACTGAAGCCCTCAACAGAGCTCTTAGCCAACTGCAGTTGGAAAGATAGCTCGGGTGATGAGTTGTTTGTCGTTTCTGAGCGTCGCAGTGGCACTGCGGACGTTGGTGGTGGTAGTGGGACTATGTCAATCATCGGTGGTACGGGGAAGTACAGCGGGATGACAGGAGACTGTACGTATTCAGTGGCTTGGTTGGAGTCCCCTTGGATGACGACAGAGAGCACCTGCACGACGAATTGATCGTGGTATCAGTTTTTTGATCTTCGTAACCCCCCGGTTTTGTGCTGATCAGCCCAAGCTGGGGACCCGTCCCACTGCCTACCTAATGGTTAGCGTAAGTGCTCTTCAAACCAAGTGATCGCTTCATTAATTGCTGTGGTTAGGCCCGCTCCATCGTAGATGGAGTAGTGGGTCGCTCCTGGAATCACGACGTATTTAGATGGCGCAGGGATCCGCTGGTGTGCAACGAGTGCAGTCTTATCGTTATTAAATAGCTCTTCATGTTCGGCAACTAAAAAAAGACTTGCGCAGCGCTTCAGTCGACTCGCGTCTTCCCGGGGGTTGAATAGGGCGAGTCTTTCCCAAATCATGTCGCCTCGCAAACTCCCTATTGCTCTCTTGAAAGGATCAGGGTAGCCGCGGGTACCTCGTGCGCGCTCCCCGCCTGTAAGGAGCCACTGGTTCTGCGAACTGTTGGGCCAGCCTACGGGAGACACTTGGCTGACCAGCGCTTTCACCCGTTGATCTCGTGCGGCGACGTAGACCACCGTTCCGCCCGACCAGCTCGTTCCCCATAGCCCAATGTTGTTTATGTCCACCTTCGGGTGGGTGTTTATCCAGTTGAGTACAGAGAAGTAATCTTCTGCTTGGTCAATAGGGTCAACGACACCCTTATATTCGATTAATTGGTAACCATCGCCCGCATTATTACGGACCTGGACCATTCTGCTGTCGCTCGTACCCCATCCGCGGTAGTCAAAGGCGACAACCAGAAAACCGGCTGCTGCAAATTTTGTGGCATACCGTGACAGGTGTGCCGCTTCGCCGCCCCAGCCGTGAGCCATCACAATAGCAGGTAGCTTTAATGTGGCGTCATCAACTTGCGGCATGTAAACCGTTGCGCTGATTCGCGTGCCATTGCTGAGCACGTCGACCGTAGAGATATCGACAGGCAGTGTGGCGCTAAACCCTATGCGTCCAAAGAAGATGAGCGAGGCGAGAATAAATGAGAGACGATAATGCATCAGTAATCCTCCATACTCTCGTGTGTGGTGTGGTGTGGTGCACCAAAAATTATGGTGAATGCTATTTATGAATTAGTTTATAACATTGCGGTTTAATGTCAAACGATCTGACAGAATGCATGCGTAAATCATGAAGTCGTTGACAGTTATTCCCGGACAGATCATCTGGCGGTGAGTGAAACATCATGGATAATCAAGTGTTTAATTGGTTTTTTTGGTACAATATTGTAGTTTTTTTAGGCAAGAGTTGTATTTTGTCGCTAGTAAATCATGACGTATTAAAGGTGTGAGACAAAATGGGTAGGCCGAAATTATTAAATCGTGAACACGTTATTGATGTTGCATTGAATCAATATTGGCAGCGAGGAATCGATAATGTTGGCATGTCTGAGATTTCACGTCTATCGGGTTTTGATCGGGCTGGAATTTATAAGGAATTCGGCAGCGAGGAGGGGCTTGTCCATGAAGTTATCAACACATATTTGGATAGGAATTGGTTTCCACGAATACCCATTCTTGATTCGGTCAGTTCGCCTGCTATGT
>DFDI01000019.1:0-9278 GCA_002367635.1 Betaproteobacteria bacterium UBA3031
GTGTTCAACCATGCAATCTCACCTGCTCAACAAAGAGATATTGAGCGCATTGTTAAATGCAGAACTCTGGACCGAACGAGCTTAATACTCGACATTTTCGCGCAACGTGCTAAAACGCATGAAGGAAAAGTTCAAGTTGAATTGGCTCAGCTGTCGCATCTGGCAACTCGGTTAGTTCGGGGTTGGACGCACTTGGAGCGGCAAAAAGGAGGGATCGGACTTCGAGGTCCAGGTGAAACTCAGCTAGAAACAGATCGTCGATTGTTGGGTTTTCGTGTTAAATCCTTAAAAAGCAAGTTGGAAGTCATTCAAAGGCAAAGGAAAACGCGACGTATCAGTAGAAACCGAAGGGGCGTGATTAAAATTTCATTGGTTGGTTATACCAATACGGGTAAGTCTAGCTTGTTTAATCGACTCACGAAAGCAAAAGCCTTCTCCGCTGATAAATTATTCGCAACTTTAGATACGACAACTCGCAAGCTTGCATATTTGAATCAAACTGAGTTTGTGTTGTCAGATACCGTCGGTTTTGTTAGGGATTTGCCACATTCTCTGGTAGAGGCATTTAAGGCGACTCTAGAGGAAACCGCTGACTCGGATTTTTTGTTTCACGTCGTTGATGCCTCGAGTCACTCAAGAGAATTTGAAATGGAACAAGTTCAAGCAGTTTTGAAGGAAATCGGGGCAGATAATGTGCCACAGATTACGATTTTCAATAAAATAGATCTTACCGACCTGATGCCAGGAATTGATAGGTCTCCTTGTGGTAAAATTAACAAAGTAAGGTTGAGTGCAATAACTGGCGAGGGCATTGTTAGCCTTCGAGACATTTTCCCTGAACTTTTGCTCTGTTTGGAGCCAAATAACATCGTTGAAAAGACGCCCTCTGTCGTTGATTAATTAATTTCTCAATATATTTCATACTTTCTTACATACATCTACTGGAATTTAAGCTTATGGCAATGAATGACCCAAGATGGGGACAAAATAATAATGATGGCCCTCCCGATTTAGAAGAACTCTGGCGTCGGTTCAATAAACGTTTTGGCTCTTTCGGTCAAAAGGGTAATGGCTCAGGTGGTAATGAGTCGTCCGGCCCATTGCCGCAAATTGGCGGCGGTATAGTGATTATTATCGCGTTGCTTATATGGGCAGCCAGTGGTATTTACATTGTAGATGCGAGTGAGCGAGGAGTTGTTTTCCGATTTGGTCGCCATTTAGAAACGACGCAACCGGGACCGCATTGGCATATTCCATGGCCGGTTGGCAGTAGGGAGATTGTTAACGTCTCGGAGGTGAGAACCATTGAGGTCGGATATCGAAACAGTGCGAAAAATAAGGTGCCAAATGAGGCACTTATGTTGACGGATGATGAGAATATTGTTGATCTCCAGTTTGCGGTTCAGTATGTGCGTACTAATCCCGAGGATTATCTCTTCTTTAATCGCGATCCGGATCAGGCCGTCAAGCAGGCGGGCGAATCTGCGATTAGAGAGATCGTAGGCAAAAGCAAAATGGATTTTGTGCTTCAGGAAGGTCGTGAAGAACTAGCCGTTGACGCTCGTAATTTGATGCAAGTGGTTCTTGACCGTTACCAAACTGGGATTACAGTGAGTCAGGTCACTATTCAGAATGCTCAGCCACCCGATCAAGTGCAAGCTTCATTCGATGATGCGGTGAAAGCGAAGCAAGACCAAGAGAGGCAAAAGAACGAGGGGCAAGCTTACTACAACGATATTGTCCCTAAAGCACAGGGCGCGGCTGCACGACTTGCACAAGAGGCGGAAGCTTATAGAGGTCGTGTTGTAGCTGCGGCAAAGGGTGAGGCAGCTCGATTTGAGAGTGTTTTGGCTGAGTATATTAAGGCACCAAAAGTTACTCGAGAGCGAATCTATCTTGATACGATGCAGTCGATATTTACGAACGCAACAAAGGTGTATATCGATCAGAAGGATAACAGCAACCTGTTATTTCTCCCGCTAGACAAATTAATTGGTTCTGGATCTACGCGAAACTCCAGCAGTTTTGATACCGGGATGGATCAAGTCAGCGACATTGATTCTGGAATTAGTGGGAATGATGACGAAAGTAGGACTAGAGACGCATTTCGCGTTCGCGATAGGGAGGCAAGATGAGAGCTTCATTCACCGTACCAATAGTCAGTATTGGTCTTTTATTGTTGTTGGCGAGTATGTCACTTTTCACAGTTGACCAGCGGCAAAAGGCAATGATCTTTAGGCTGGGTGAAATTACCAGTATTAAGACGGAGCCAGGACTTTATTGGAAATTGCCTCTCGTTGAGAATGTTAGATTCTTTGATTCCAGAACTCACACCGTTGACACCGATGAGCCGGAGCGGTTCTTGACGTCTGAGAAGAAGAACGTATTGGTTGATTCGTTTATTAAGTGGAGAATATCTGATGTGAAGCAGTATTACATCAGTGTGGGTGGCGACGAAAGTCGTGCTCAAGATCGCTTGAATAAGACGGTTAATGACAGCTTGAGGGCAGAGTTCGGCAAAAGAACGGTATACCAAGTGATCTCTGGTGAGCGTGATGAAATTATGGAGCTCATGAGGGAGAAGGTAGACGTTGACGCGCGTAAGATTGGTGTTGAAGTGCTTGATGTACGTTTGAAACGTGTCGATTTGACGACGGAAATTAGTGACGCCGTTTATCGCCGAATGGAAGCGGAACGAAAAAGAGTTGCGAATGAATTGAGGTCGACTGGCTTTGCGGATTCTGAAAAGATACGAGCGGATGCTGACCGAGAGAGAGAGATTATCATTGCAGAGGCATATCGTGACGCTCAGCGAATCAAAGGTGAGGGAGATGCTAAGGCCGCCTCTATTTACGCAACTGCATTTAAAAAAGACCCAGAGTTTTACTCTTTCTATAAGAGTATGGGTGCTTACAGAGAAACCTTTAATAATAAAAGCGACGTGTTAATCGTTGAGCCGGATTCGCCATTCTTCAAGCACATGAGATAAATTAATCGTATGGCGGGTTTATTTTTTCAGAGGTGGTGTGTTGGCAAACAATAGAGTTTGATAAGTTTGGGCGCTGCTGATATTACGACCGCAATTGCTTTGGTGCTCATAATAGAAGGTATGCTCCCGTTCTTGTCTCCGACAGTATGGCGAGATACGTTTGAAAGATTGGTTAGAATGTCGGACGGGCACATTCGATTTTTTGGTCTCTCGTCTATGCTCGTTGGTTTAGTAGTGCTTCTTTTTTTGAGTTAATGAAGCTGTGTGAGACCTAAAGATAGAATTAAATAGGCAAAAGTCATGCATCCAAAGTGGTTGCTTCCAGAGTTTGTGGATGATGTGCTTCCGCAGGAAGCGCAAAGAGTAGAGCTGATCAGGCGGACGATCTTGGATCTGTTCGCGGGCTACGGCTATGAGCTGGTTTCGCCTCCGCTCATTGAATATTTGGAATCCCTTTTAACGGGATCGGGTAAGGATTTAGAATTACAGACATTCAAGTTGGTTGATCAGATGTCTGGGAAAACATTAGGCATTAGAGCGGATGTTACACCCCAAATTGCTCGTCTTGATTCCCATTTGTTAGGTGAAGAGGGTGTAACACGACTGTGTTATGCCGATCGGGTTCTTAGAACTAGACCTATAGAGGGTGACATGAGTCGGGAGGTGGTTCAGATAGGTGCTGAACTATTTGGGTGCTCGGGGATTTTTGCTGACATTGAAATTAATCGACTCCTCATCCAAAGTATTCGATCAGTCGTTAAGCGCTCGTTAACGCTAGACCTAGGCAGTGTATCCATCGCGCAGTCAGTGGCTAATTGGCTTGCCTTAAATTCTGAAGCATCGACCATTTTTTATGAAGGATTGCAGTCAAAGGACACAGCTACGTTGGAGGAGTTCTCAAAAGATTTCGACGCTGAGGCACGCAAAGTCATTATGACTTTGCCAACACTCTACGGGGACTCTTCAGTCCTTGATGTGGCCCGCACAGCACTTGCCAAAGTGCCTGGCGTGGATCGAGGGATTGATGATTTAGAGAGCGTTTATCAGGCTGTTAAAGATGATGTCGATTACGTTGCTTTTGATCTTGCTGAGCTTCGCGGATTTCAATATCACAGCGGATTGGTTGTGGCTGTTTATGTAGAGGGTGACGCTACTCCTATTGCCAGAGGTGGACGGTATGATCACGTGGGGGAGGCCTTCGGTAGGTCGCGACCAGCTACTGGGTTTACGATTGATTTGCGAAGGCTATCGGGCTGTGCGATTGAACTCCTGAGGGAGGATTCGCAGCGAAAAATTTGGGCGCCTTGCGTGCAAGATTCCCCTGAGCTCAGAGCACAAATTGCAGAGTTACGCAAAGATGGAGATATCGTCGTGGAGGATCTTTTGGGCCAATCTCTGGACTCAATCGGTAAAGGATATACTCACACTTTAGTGAAAAATGAACGTAGTTGGTCAGTCGTAGTAATTGACAGCAAAAAACAAAGTACGAATCGATAATAAATTTTTTAAGGCATACATGGCAAAGAACGTTGTTGTTGTTGGGACTCAGTGGGGTGACGAAGGCAAGGGTAAGATAGTTGATTTGCTTACCGAACAAGTGGCTGGTGTGGTTCGATTTCAGGGCGGACATAATGCTGGTCATACATTAGTCATTAAAGGTCAAAAAACAGTTCTTCACCTCATTCCCTCAGGGATTCTTAGGCCCGATATTCAATGCTTTATTGGTAATGGAGTGGTTGTGTCTCCAGAAGCTCTCATTGAAGAGATGACAATGCTGAAATCTGCTGGCGTTGATATTGATGGTCGTATTACCTTAAGTGAATCATGCCCGATAATTTTGCCCTCACACATAGCGATTGATCAGGCTAGGGAGATCAGTAAAGGTGCTGGGAAAATTGGTACGACAGGTCGAGGTATTGGACCTGCATATGAAGATAAGGTCGCACGTCGAGGTCTTCGTATACATGATCTTTTCGACGAGCAGATCTTAAGTCAAAAGCTCGCATCTTTATTGGAATATCATAATTTTCTCCTCGATAAGCGCTATGGAGTTGCTACGCTCGAGCTATCAGAAGTTCTAGAGAATTTGCTGGCAGCAGCTCATGTCCTTAAGCCAATGGTAGGAGATGTTTCCAAGATTCTGAACGAGGGACTAAAATTCGGAAAAAATTACCTGTTTGAGGGGGCTCAGGGTGCACTTCTTGATATTGATCATGGTACCTATCCTTTTGTCACCTCCAGCAATTGTATCGCTGGGGCCGCTTCACTGGGATCAGGGGTTGGTCCACGTGCGTTGAACTATATACTAGGAATTACAAAAGCCTATACCACGCGTGTTGGCAGTGGGCCTTTCCCCACTGAGTTAAAAGATGAGATCGGCGCGTATATCGGTAAAGCAGGAGCCGAATTTGGAGCAACAACTGGTCGGCCGAGACGGTGTGGATGGTTTGACGCAGTGGCTATGAAGCGATCCGCTCAAATTAATGGCCTAAGTGGATTATGTATTACCAAACTTGATGTTTTAGATGGTTTAGAGGTGATTAAAATTTGTACGGGATACCAGACTGATGACGGGGTTGTTGAATTGTCCCCGCCCGGAGCTGATGCGTTATCTTCGTGCACTCCTGTGTATGAGGAAGTTGTTGGATGGGAGCAATCTACAGCCGGCGTAGTCTCTTGGGAAGATTTGCCTCAGAACGCTAGAAATTATCTTAAACGCATAGAGAGTATTGTTGGGGTGCCGATTGATATCGTATCGACCGGTCCTGATCGGGAAGAAACGATCATTTTAAATCAGACGTTTTTCAAGTGAAGGATAGTTGATATCTGTCAACGACAGCCGTACCTTTTGGTGCCCGAAAGAGGACTCGAACCTCCACAGTGTTGCCACTACCAGGACCTGAACCTGACGCGTCTACCAATTCCGCCATCCGGGCTACGAGGCGTGACTCTAGCTAGCTGTCATTAGCCTGTCAATTTATTTAATCATTCCGAGGTAAAACTTTGGTAAAAAGAAAACGAGCAAGTCAAGCGACTGCTGCTCAGAGTAGTTCCAGAAAAGTGAAGAAGAGTGGTCGGGACTTCTCGCGGAAGCGATCCCGCAACGAAGAGTTCTTCCCAGACTCGCTACAGCGACAAATTTTATGTGCGCTTGTGGACCCCGAGGGTGTTGTGTCGGTCTCTGACGTTTATGAGCAATGCCGATCAGCCGGGCACAAGAAATCGATTGTTCAGCAAAAACTTGGCGAATTAGAACGCCATAAATTTCTAGTGATTGGAAGTGATGCTGAGGTTCTAGAAGGGCCTTTGTTTCATGTGGCTTCAGGTTCGGTTGAGTTACATCGAGATGGCTTTGGGTTCTTTGTGCACGATGGCGAGGGAGATTGGTATATCAGGTCATCTGACGCTCGTGGCATATTGAATGGCGACCGAATGGTTGCCCTAAGAATACCGAACTCTAGTCCTGATCGTGCACCTTTTGCGGTTCCTTTAGTACTGACGCAACAAGGGTCGCGCCGCATCATATTGATTGTTGAGGAACGTAAAACCAAATTGGTAACACGTGTGCTGGCCGACGAAATAAAAGATCAGGTTCTTCTGGCCGAAGAAGTGTTACTCACAGCTTCTCCTGGTGATGTGATCGTGGCCGAATTGGGGCGCTTTGATGTGCAATCTGAGGCTTGGTCGGCGACGATGATCCAGAGTCTAGGAAATATCAATGATCCGGGTATTGAAGTCTCGATATCGTTGCATAAATTCGGCATTCCAGGTGTGCGGGACGAATCGCTTGATCCTGAAGTCGCTGCTATTCCAGAAATGGTTGATGAAGCGAGTCTATCCAGTCGGGTTGATTTAAGGGGCCTTCCATTTGTTACGATTGATGGTCCAGATGCCAAAGACTTTGACGATGCGGTTTATGTGGAACGTCGTGATGAGGGTTACATCTTGTATGTGGCGATTGCGGATGTTTCTCACTATGTCAAGCAACGAAGTTTGATTGATCAGGATGCCAGCAAACGAAGCACGAGTGTTTATTTTCCAAGATTGGTCTGCCCCATGCTCCCGGAAGAATTATCTTCTGGGATTTGTTCTCTCAAGCCGAATCAAGACCGACTGGTCGTTGCGGTTAAGATTGAGCTTGATAGAGAGGCAAGAGTAGTCGAGTCTCAGTTTCTGCTTGGGGTCATCCACTCGAAAAAGAGACTGACTTATAGCGAAGTTGATGTGCTATTGGATGAGACTCAATCTGGCGCTGAAGCTAACTTGCCGTCAGGCACTTTTGATAGCTTGATTAATCTCAAAGTGCTCACGCAGGCTCTTCTTAAAAATAGACATGGTAGAGGCGCGCTTGAAATTAACGTTCGCGAATCTGGGTTTGTGTTTGATGACTTAGGTCAAGTGTCAGCGATACAGACACAAGAGCGGTTTTTTTCCAGCAAGATGATTGAAGAAGCCATGCTTTGTGCCAATGTTGCAGCTGCTGAGTTTCTCAAAGCCAATAAGGAGCCTTTTTTATATAGAGCTCATCCCGAACCGGATTCAGCCAAAATAGCTAAATTAGAAGAGTTTTTAATTAGCCTTGATTTCGAGCTAAAAATTGCGGCCCGCCCCAAACCGTCTGACTTCTTGGCTATTTTGGAAGCAAGCCGTGATCATCCGGCGGGAGAGTCAATTCAAAATGCGGTGTTGCGAACGATGAACCAGGCGCGTTATACACCAACGCCCACAGGTCATTTTGGTTTAGCCTATCAAAGCTATGCCCATTTCACCTCTCCGATTAGAAGGTATCCAGATTTAATGGTGCATCGTGCGATTAAAACCCAATTGGGGCATCCTCATGAAAGGGTTGCTGATATAGAAAAATTAGGGGAGCATTGTTCTTCGAATGAACGCAAGGTAGAGGAGGCTGTTCGCTGGACACACGGATGGTTAAATGCAACTGTCGCGGGTAGGTATATCGGAGAAGAATACGCAGGTCGCGTAGTCAGCGTCGCTTCATTTGGTTGTTTCATTTTCTTGGATGACCTTTGTCTTGAGGGGTTGCTGCACGTTTCAGAGTTGGGCAACGAATTTTTTCACTTAGATGATGGATCCGTATCATTTACAGGCAGTGAGACAGGAGCGACCTATCGACTTGGTGATAGTGTCCCGGTTTATATCAGTGAGGCTAATGTTGAGACCGGGCGCGTGACTTTGAAGCGCGCTCATCAAAGAAAGGGTAGACGTCATGTCCGTTAAGGGAGATTCTCGTATTTTTGGTTTTCATGCGGTGTTTGCGAGGTTGAGGCATAGTCCTGCGACAATCAGTGAAGTTTTTATTGATCGCAAGAGAAGGGATGCTCGGATTCGTAAGTTAGAGGAGAGACTAAATGAGGCGAATGTTAAAACTGTACGCTGTGATGTAGAGCGCCTAAATAACATGTTGCCTGGTGTGTCGCACCAGGGAGTTGTGGCTTCCGTGACTGTTGATGAAACTGTCGTGAGTCTTGAGGATTTAATTGCTGGACCATCTGAATCTCAACTTTTCGTGGTTCTTGATGGAGTTACTGATCCTAGGAATTTGGGTGCGATCATGCGGTCAGCATGTGCTTTCGGGGCAGCCGCGATCATTGTGCCAAAAGATCGTTCGGTTGGAATTACAGATGTTGTCGAAAAGGTAGCCAGTGGTGCAGCGGGGATAATCCCGTTAATCAGTGTGACAAACTTGGCTAGGTCCTTGCGCTTACTCAAAGAAGCAGATTTTTGGATTGTGGGTACCGATGGCGAGGCTGAGGAGTCGATTAGGGACTTCAGCTTTACAAGTCGAACCGTTCTCGTTTTTGGGGCCGAGGGGTCTGGGGCTAGAAGGCTCACCAAGGAAACGTGTGATCATTTGGTCTCTATTCCCATAACGGAAGTTATTGAGAGTCTTAATGTCGCGGTATCGGTAGGTATATGTTTATATGAGGCCACGAGACTGAAGTCTTGATTTTAAGCTGGTGATAGGGCTAAAAGGGCCTATATTCGTGATTTGCTGAGGATTTTCATATATAATTCAGCGCATCAGTCATAGTCCTTAAGGCTATGGATGAAATTCGCACATTCGATTTGTTCGGGTGCTCAGTTAATGAGTTCCGTCGAATGGAGGCATAACCCAAACAGGAGTAGAAATGTCAGTTACAATGCGTGAAATGTTAGACGCGGGAGTTCACTTTGGCCATCAAACCAAATTTTGGAACCCAAAAATGGCCCCATTCATCTTCGGCCACAGAAACAAAATTCATATTGTCAATTTAGAGAAAACCTTAGC
>DFDI01000019.1:9597-10632 GCA_002367635.1 Betaproteobacteria bacterium UBA3031
TTTGTCGGAACGAAACGTCAAGCACGAGATATCATTAAAGAAGAAGCGCTTCGAGCGGGAGCTCCTTTTGTAAATCATCGCTGGTTGGGTGGTATGTTGACTAACTACAAAACGGTGAAGCAGTCCACGAAGCGTTTAAAAGACATGGAAGCTCTAATGGCGGACGGAGCTGATGAGCTCATGTCCAAGAAAGAAAGTTTGTTCTATCAACGTGAAATCGAAAAATTAGACAAAAGCCTGGGTGGCATCAAGGATATGCCGTCTTTACCTGATGCTTTGTTTATAGTAGATGTTGGCTATCAAAAAATCGCAGTTGAGGAAGCAACCAAGCTTGGCATACCAATCATCGGTGTTGTGGATACAAATCACTCGCCTTTGGGTATTGATTACGTTATTCCTGGTAACGATGACGCAAACAAAGCGATCCAATTGTATGCAAGGGGTATTGCCGACGCGATTTTGGCAGGGCGTGCACAATCTCTGGCTGAGATAGCTGCTGAGCAAGGTGTCGAGGCTGAAGGTGTTGAGCCGAAGCAGGAGAGCTAACGTCCTCTAAGGGGCAATATTGGGGGCATTAGCCCCCATATTTTTATCTTTTTTTCAGTGAGTTCAGTCGATATAACCGTGAATTAATAAGATTATGTGGTTGGATGCATGAATAACGTATGAGGGAGCTAACACGATGACGCAGATTACTGCGAGTTTAGTAAAAGAACTTAGAGAAAGAACTGGTCTGGGGATGATGGAGTGTAAAAAAGCACTCACAGAGACCGAGGGTGACCTAGTTAAGGCCGAAGATTTAATGCGCATCAAAAGTGGGGCCAAAGCTAACAAGATGGCTGGTCGAATTGCAGCTGAGGGCGGCATTGCTATATCTATTAGTGCTGACGCTAAGCAAGGTGCGATAGTAGAAGTGAATTGTGAGACTGACTTTGTAGGTAAAGATGAAAGTTTTCTTAATTTCATCAACAGTGTGGCCGAAGTGGTGAACTTAACTAGTGAAACGGACATCGCTGCCATATCTAACCAGAAACT
>DFDI01000019.1:10867-14445 GCA_002367635.1 Betaproteobacteria bacterium UBA3031
CTCAGAAGAGCGAGAAAGTTCGACGCTAAAGGATCACTCGCGTCTTACTTGCATGGAAACAGAATTGGTGCGCTGGTTGATGTCGTTAATGGTTCTCCGGAGCTGGGTAAGGATTTAGCGATGCACATAGCTGCTGCAAAGCCAGTCGCACTCTCGTCTAAAGATGTAGATGCTAATGTGTTGGATAGAGAGCGTGAGATCGCGAAAACAAGAGCAATTGAGTCTGGAAAGCCTGAGAACATTGTCGAGAAAATCGTCGAGGGAAGCGTTCAAAAGTATTTGTCAGAAGTTACCCTTTATGGACAAATCTTTGTGAAGGACGATAAGAAGTCAATCGAAAAATTACTCAATGAGACCCAATCGAGCGTTGATTCATTCGCTTTATTTGTCGTGGGTGAGGGTATTGAGAAAAAGGTTGATGACTTTGCTGCTGAAGTGGCTGCTCAGATGGCGAATAAATCTTAACCAGTGCGATGAAAGTCTCTACTGATCTTAAGTTTAAGCGAATTCTGGTTAAGCTCTCTGGAGAAGCCCTTATGGGCGAAGATTCCTACGGGGTCAATCGCATCACTATAGACCGCATCGTTTCTGAATTAGTCGAGGTGTCAAAGCTCGGTGTCCAAATGGCTATTGTCATTGGAGGCGGTAATATTTTCCGTGGTGTCGCTCCAGCGGCGTCAGGTATGGATCGTGCGACTGCAGATTATATGGGCATGCTGGCAACCGTGATGAATGCCCTTGCCTTACAGGACGCCTTTAAAAGGTTTAGTACGAAAAGTCGAGTCGTCTCAGCGTTAAATATAGAGCAAGTCGCTGAGCCTTATGTACGCGGAAAATCTATACGTTATCTCGAGCAAGGGCAAATTGTGATATTTGCTGCTGGCACCGGAAATCCATTTTTTACGACGGATACGGCGGCGGCACTTAGAGGTATGGAAATGAATGTCGATATTGTATTTAAAGCCACTAAAGTAGACGGCGTATATTCAGATGACCCTCTGAAAAATGTCAATGCTACTAGGTATGAAGATATTCATTTCGATGAGGCAATTGAGAAGAAATTGAAAGTCATGGACGCTACGGCGCTCACCTTGTGTCGCGATCAAAAGCTACCTCTATGTGTTTTTAGTATCTTGAAGCCAGGGGCGTTAAAGAATGCTGTGATGGGTGGCAAAGAAGGCACACTCGTCCACGATTGATGAAATAAGGGGAACGAAATGTCTGATGTTTCGAGTGTTTTGAATGAGGCGCTGGAGAGAATGGGAAAATCTCTAGACGTGTTGAAATTAGATCTGCAGAAGATCCGGACGGGGCGTGCGCACCCTTCGATTTTGGAACATATCCAGGTTGATTATTACGGATCAATGACGCCGCTGACGCAGGTTGCGAATGTGACGGCCATCGATTCCAGAACGCTATCAGTAGTTCCTTGGGAAAAAACGATGACAGCTGCTGTGGAAAAGGTTATTAGAGAATCTGATCTCGGTTTAAACCCTGCTTCACTTGGAGAGCAAATTCGTGTTCCGATGCCTGCTTTGACTGAAGAGCGAAGGAAAGATTTAGTCAAAGTGGTTCGAAAAGAAGCGGAAGCAGCAAAGGTGGCTATTCGCAATATTAGACGCGATTCTAATACTGAACTTAAAAACTTACTGAAAGATAAAGCAATCTCGGAGGATGACGAGCGTCGATCTCAAGATGAGATTCAGAAAACCACAGATAAGTACATCACCGAGGTTGACGTGGCGCTCGTGAGTAAGGAAAAAGATTTGCTCGATGTGTAGGTTCAGTGAAAAAATCAACGACTCAACAGATACCTGATAGCGGACCAACACCATGCCATGTGGCCATCATTATGGATGGCAACGGCAGGTGGGCCAAAAATAGATTTTTACCTCGAGTAATGGGTCACCGAAGTGGTCTAAAATCGGTTCGTTCAACGGTAGAGTTTTGTCATCAAAATGACATTCCATTTCTAACCTTATTTGCTTTTTCCAGTGAGAACTGGAGACGTCCCGCAGATGAGGTTTCATTTTTGATGTCGCTTTTTCAGAAAGCTTTGGAAGAAGAAGTGGCGAAACTCCACGAAAATAATGTTCGTTTTAAGGTGATTGGTGATCGAAGTAAGTTTTCACTGACGTTGCAAGAGCTCCTTGAAAGGTCTGAGCGGTTAACAGAAGGCAATTCGGGGCTTACGCTCACGCTGGCTGCTAATTACGGAGGACGTTGGGACGTCGTTAATGCAGTCAGGGAGGCTAGGCAACAAGGTGTTGAGGAGGTTTCAGAGGAAGTCTTGTCGAGGTATATGCAATTAAACTTTGCTCCCGAACCCGATTTGCTTATTCGTACCGGTGGTGAAGTACGTATCAGTAATTTTTTGATTTGGGATTTGATTTATACCGAGCTTTATTTTACTGACGTGCTCTGGCCGGATTTCGATTCAAATGAGTTTATGAACGCGCTTCGGCATTATTCAGGTCGGGAACGGCGATTTGGTAGGGCTGGATTAGAGGCTGTGGCCTTATCGAAAACTGAGGAAAGTTCATGAGGCAATACGCAGATTTCATCTCTAGAGTTGTCACATCAGTCATTCTGATCAGTGTTTTAGTGCTGGCGATATTCAGTTTCCCCCAATGGTTATGGGGGCTTCTATTATTAATTCCGCTTGCTATGACTGCTTGTGAATACTCGAGACTTTTTGGGTGGGGACGACAGCGTACGGTAATTTTTATCCTGCTGTGCGTTGCCATCTGTGCACTTCCATTTCTCTTTTTCGCGAGCTTTGGAGGCGTATCGAATGCCGTTGCCACACTTATGTGTTGGTTCGCAGTTCTTTTTTGGATGTTCCTTGTTCCATTTTTGATTCGGTATCGACTTAGTACGCGGAGTTACGTTCCAAACGTTTTAATGGGTGTTCTTGTGATTGTTCCAGTTTGGTATGTTCTGGTTGCCTTGCAGCTTCAACCGTACGGATTAATCTTTGTATTGTCTGGTGTATGGCTTGTCGATATCGGTGGTTATGTTTTTGGAAAAAGTGTAGGCAAGACTAAGCTACTACCATCGATTAGCCCCGGAAAAACCATTGAGGGTGTCCTGGGAGGACTGTTCGTACTTACTGTATATGCTTTATTCCTTCGTTTATTTTATGAGGACGTTTTTTTAGAATTAGGCTGGATTCTCTTTGGTGTCCTTATCCTATCCTTCACGATGATTTGTGTGGTGGGCGATCTTTTTGAGTCTTACTTGAAACGAGTTTCAGGCGTTAAAGATAGCGGCGCAATCTTACCCGGACATGGGGGTTTGCTCGATCGAGTCGATAGCATGACCGCTTTGTTGCCTTTTTCGTTTTTAGTCATGCAAGTATTTTATTGATGAGTGTGATTTCGGATAAAAAACTTGTCTGCGTACTTGGGTCTACAGGCAGTATTGGGCTAAGTACGCTCTCTGTCATTGAGCAACAGTCCGATCGGTTTCAGGTGTTTGCATTGACTGCGCATTCCAACATCGATCTTTTGGTTGAGCAGTGTCATATTTATCATCCCAAGTATCTTGTGATTACAGACCCAGATTTGTATCAGGCC
>DFDI01000007.1 GCA_002367635.1 Betaproteobacteria bacterium UBA3031
GATTTGCAGGATTATCAATTGCGGAATGGGCCTTAGCTTGCTTCATCATCATCCTGTTGACCGAATTAATTTTTCTAAAGAGAAAGTAACAAACAAGAATCCGGCTGACCATCAGCGATCATAATAAGGACGTAAAAAAACCAGCCGACGCTGGTTTTTTTACGAACATAATGTTTGCTTATTTTCCAAGTAACTTCTGAAGCTCTCCAGACTGATACATTTCACGCATGATGTCTGAACCGCCCAAAAATTCACCGTTCACGTATAGCTGAGGGATCGTTGGCCAATTTGAAAAATCCTTAATCCCCTGACGAATATCTTCATCAGCTAAAACATTAACAGTCGCGACATCCTCTGCACCGCACGCTTCTAACATTTGCACAGCAGCAGCAGAAAAGCCGCACATGGGCGCCTCTGGCGACCCTTTCATATATAAAACAACTGCATTGTCTGTTACTTGTTTTTTGATGATCTCATTCGCATCCATTTAAATTCCTTTTCTCATACCCTTCAATTTGCCCGCCACTCGGGGCTAACAGCCATAAGCTGTCCGGGTTACAGCCCCTATTCTACCACCGCTGATCCGTGGGTTCCCTGACAAATCTACCGCATTAAACAAAGACATAAAACCTTGTCCAGCCAAAAGATCTTGACAACGACCAAGCTGGTCGTAACCGTGCTCAAAAAACAACCACCCTCCCTCATTGAGAAATGATTGACCTTGCTCCAAAATTTCGCTGATTGCATCAAGCCCTTCGGGTCCAGAAACAAGCGCTTCTATAGGCTCATAACGAAGTTCTGGCGAATTAAGATGACTATCATCAGCCGCAATATAAGGCGGGTTAGCCAGGATCAAATCAAAAGTTCCAGATATTTTAGAAAACCAATTACTTTCAACGAAAGAAATTGAAGCGCCGGGGCAAAGGCTTCTTACGTTCGCCTCTGCGACTTTAAGGGCATTCTTGGAAATGTCAGCGGCCACGACATCAACACCTGGCGCATTGATCGCCACTGAAATAGAGATGGCACCCGATCCGGTTCCGAGGTCCAACACTCTTTTTAGGTTATGGCTTTGAATTTTTTCGATTGCCACATCAACCAGCAATTCAGTCTCAGGCCTGGGGATCAATACATGTTCGTTGACTTTAAAAGAAAGACCGTAAAACTCTTTTTCACCAAGAATATAAGCAATAGGTTTCCCGTTAATCCTGTCTTGAAATGCTTTTTTATATTTTTCGATATGCAATGGATCTGACATTAAACTTGGCTCTTTAATCAAATCCAACTGACCCAGCCCAATCGCATGAGCGAACAAGATTTTTACCTCTCTAATGGCCTCCATTCTAGATAAGCCAAAAGCCCGAACCAGGCTCAAAATATCAGACTCGATTGAGCTGTCTTTGATCATGATGGTAGCCGTTAATGCAGTCTCTATTCCGATGCAATAGCGAGTAATTCAGCTTGATGCTCGGAGAGGAGGGTGCTGATGACTTCATCAAGCTCTCCCTCCATAATTTGAGACAGCTTATATAAGGTCAAATTGATTCTGTGCTCAGTCAATCGACCTTGAGGAAAGTTGTACGTCCTGATTCTTTCTGATCTATCGCCACTGCCGATAAGTGTTTTACGTGTTGCCGCCTCTTTAGCCTGATGCTCTTGAGTTTGCAATGCATTCAACCTTGCGGCCAAAACTGAGAGCGCCCGCGCCTTATTCTTATGTTGTGACCGATCATCCTGACACTCAACAACTAATCCAGTAGGAAGATGGGTAATACGAATCGCAGAATCGGTTTTATTAATGTGCTGGCCTCCGGCCCCTGAGGCTCGATACGTATCAATGCGTAGTTCACTGGGGTTGATTTCAACATCTTTCAATTGATCAGCTTCGGGCAAGACTGCCACTGTGCACGCGCTCGTATGGACGCGACCTTGCGTCTCCGTTTCTGGGACGCGTTGCACTCTATGACCACCGGATTCAAACTTTAATTGTGCATAAACATTGTCGCCGCTGATCTTAACGATCACCTCTTTGTACCCACCAAGGTCGGATTCATTGTGAGAGATCATCTCAACAACCCATCGATTCTTTTCAGCATACTTATAGTACATTCTGAGGAGATCTCCTGAAAAAAGAGCGGACTCATCCCCCCCCGCACCTGCCCGTATCTCCAAGAACACATTGCGACCATCATTTGGATCCTTGGGCAATAAAGACTTTTGCAAAAGACCCGTAAGAACAATCTTCTTTTCTTCTCCCTCGAGAATTTCTAATTTTGCCAACTCATTCATGTCAGGGTCATTAAGCAAACCTTTAGCCATTAACACATCGTGATCGACCTTTAGATAATCGCGATAATTTAAAACAATCCGCTCAAGCTCTGCATGCTCTCTCGTCCACCCAGTAAAGACATCCATATCTAAAGTGGCACTCTCTGTACTCATCAGCGCATTGAGCTCCTCATGCCTTAGAGATAATTTTTCTAATTTATCTAGCAATGACTGCTTCATTTAATCTTTATCCAATCCATAAAGCCTCTTTAAAGCATCCGAGAGACTCATTTGTTCATTGTTCGACTCATCATTAAGCGCACGACTGGGCTCATGCATAAATTTATTAGTGATTGCACGCGACAGGCTTTTAATCACTATCTCTGGTTGCTCACCCTTAGCAAGTAACGCAAGGGCTTTTTCTAACTCACTCTCCCTTATGAATTCGCCATGCTGACGAAACTTCTTGATAACCGGAGCAGATTTCGCTCTATCAAGCTGATCTGTAAATTGAACTAACCTATCCTTTATTATTTTTTCAGCCTCCCGCGCCGCTTCCTCTCGATTCCTCATCCCATCTTTAACAATTTCACCAAGATCGTCTACGGTATAAAGAAACACGTCATCTAATTCAGACGTTTCAGTCTCAATATCACGAGGTACCGCAAGATCGATCAAGAGCATTGGTTTATGCCGCCTTAACTCAATGGCCTTCTGAATCACGCCTTTCCCAAGAATCGGTATTGGACTACCCGTGCACGAGACAACAATATCGAATTCGCATAACCGCTGAGCAATCTCATTTAATGGGAAAAAGTTACCGTTTAGCACATCAGCTAATGCTTCTGCCCGACTCAACGTTCGATTGGTAAAAGACATGCCGTGAACATTTAAGGATGCAAAATATTCAGCGCACGTGCGATTCATGTC
>DFDI01000056.1 GCA_002367635.1 Betaproteobacteria bacterium UBA3031
TTAATTCGGTAATTTTTTTCTCAATACCTGCAGGTATCTATCGTTGGCTGACCCAATTCTGGTATTGGCACACCGAGCGGACTCCACAATTTTTGAAACTGTTCGCCCCAATCTTTGGCTCCAAAATCATCACTCATTTATTTTTCAAAATACAAAATAAATTATGTATTACATCGTAGGGCCGAGAACCCAAGGCGCGAATTCATCCTCGCCATACCCCCACTGCTCGCTCTTGGACTGTTCTCCAGAAGCGACCTCAAGTATCCGATTAAAAATCTTCTGACCAACTTGCTCAACTGTCTCAGTGCCATCGATGATCGTGCCACAATTTATATCTATATCATCCTCTTGCTTATTGAATAACAAGGTGTTGGTGGACAATTTAATGCTAGGGGATGGCTTGCAACCGTATGCGGAGCCCCGGCCGGTCGTGAAACAAGCTATGTTAGCTCCTCCAGCAACATGTCCCGTTACTGATACCGGATCATATCCTGGCGTATCCATGAACACAAAACCCTTTTCGGTAACCTGTTCCGCGTACTTGTAAACATCCATCATGCCTTGCGTGCCGCCTTTTGCTACGGCCCCAAGAGATTTTTCTAAGATCGTTGTTAAACCACCAGCTTTGTTTCCTGGTGATGGATTATTGTTCATCTCCCCACCGAGTTTCGTGGTGTAGTCTTCCCACCATTTGATCCGCTCAACCAGCTTTTCTCCGATTTCCCTCGACGCTGCTCTACGTGTCAACAAATGCTCTGCGCCATAAACCTCTGGCGTCTCACTTAAGATGGCGGTGCCACCATTTTGCACAAGAAGATCTGCAGCCGCACCCAACGCAGGATTAGCCGAGATCCCTGAATACCCATCAGATCCACCACACTCAAGTCCAAGAATCAAATGACTCGCTGAGACTGGTTTACGTTCAACTTTATTCGCATCAGGCAGCATCTCCTTGATCATGTCGATACCTTGCTGAACTGTCTTCCGAGTTCCACCGACCTCTTGAATCGTAAAAGCTTTCAATTGGTCACTTCTACTCAAACCTTGTGCCGCCAGCAAATTATTGATTTGATTAGCCTCACAACCGAGACCAATCAACAATGTCGAATAAAAGTTAGGGTGTATTGCATATCCCCCGAGAGTCCGCCTCAGGTAGTCCATAGGCTCCCCTTCAGACCCCATCCCGCAGCCTGTGCGGTGATGTATCGGCACTACTCCATCAATATTCGGATAATCCATTAACGCTTCGTCAGTGAAATGTTTAGCAATCAGCCTGCAAACATGTGCCGAACAATTCACGCTCGAAATAACACTTAAATAGTTTCGAGTGGCGACACGTCCATCTGCTCGTTGAATCCCCATAAATGTAGCTGGATCCGGATTCAATTCGGTCGGTATGAAATCTTCGCAAAATGCGTAATCACGCTCAAAATCACCCATCGCCAAATTATGCACGTGCACATGATCCCCCGGCATAATTGGCTGGGTGACAAAGCCAATAATTTGGTTATATCGTCGTACCGAGTCACCAATGTTCAATGGCCTCGTAGCCACCTTGTGGCCCGCAGGTATAACCCCCGTGGTTCTGATTTTCTCCTTGAGGACTTCTGTCCCCTGCGGGAGTTCAGTTCTGGCAATCACAACATCATCCGCAACATTTAGTCTTATTGTAAGGTCTGCCGTTTGAAGCATCGATCCACTCCTAAATTGTATGGTTGTGTTTTTAGCCGACTGTGGCTATATGTGATACTGGAAAAAATGTTGATTCCATATCTGATTATACATTTACCGGCTCCCATGAAAGAGAAACTTTACCTCTTCAAAAACGTAACCTGTGATGCTATCTAGGCTAACGCCATAATGTGGCAGAATGGAGTAACAGCCTAAGTTAAGGATACTAAATTATGCCTTCGAATCGACTCACTGGAAAAACAATATTCGTGACCGCAAGCGCCCAAGGCATTGGCCGAGCGTCAGTAATTGCTTTTGCACAAGAAGGTGCGCGCATAATTGCTACTGACGTTAATAAGGACAAACTGAGCGAATTGGAAAATATTAACGGTGTGACCACTAAGGTTCTGGATGTTTTAGATCATGCAGCTATCCAATCGGCAGCCATTGAATACGACGACATAGATGTCATCCTCAATTGTGCTGGCTATGTGCATCACGGAACCATCATGGAATGTAGCCAAGAAGACTGGAGCTACTCGTTTGATCTAAATGTTAAAAGTATGTTTATGGTCATCCAATCGTTTTTGCCACAGCTATTAGCTAAACAAAATGGCAGCATTATTAATATTGCCTCGGTTGCAGGTTCAATTAAGGGATTCGTAAACCGCTTTGCCTACGGTGCTACGAAAGCGGCGGTAATCGGACTCACTAAATCAATAGCGGCTGATTATGTGGCTCAAGGCATTCGTGCAAATGCTATTTGCCCCGGCACTGTCGACACCCCAAGCCTGTCGGAGAGAATGCAGGCCACCGGAGACATCACTGCGGCCCGACAAAATTTCATTAGCCGACAACCAATGGGTCGGCTCGGAACACCAGAAGAAATTGCTAATATGGCGATATACCTCGCATCTGATGAATCAAAATTCATGACTGGGCAAACAATCTCGGTTGACGGTGGGATAACCATCTAAATTCATAATTAATACAGGAGGAGATCTAAATGAAACTTTTACGTTATGGAGACATTGGGCAAGAGAAGCCTGGAATCCTTGATTCCGACGGGAATCTTCGTGACTTATCTAACATCATCTCGGATATTGATGGAGACTTCCTTAGCCGTGGCGGCATAGACGAAATTAATAAACTGGACTTAAATGCCCTACCTAAGGTGTCCGGCAGTCCGCGACTTGGAATGCCGGTATCTGGCACACCCAAGTTGATATGTATTGGACTAAATTATTCTGATCATGCCAAAGAATCTAATATGGCGATTCCGACTGAACCAGTTGTGTTTATGAAAGCGATTAGTTCCCTTAACGGGCCGAACGACGATGTCATTCTGCCCAACAACTCAATCAAAGGAGATTGGGAAGTGGAACTGGCTGTTGTGATCGGCAAAAAAACCAAGAACGTCGATGAGTCAGATGCAATGTCACATGTTGCGGGATACACGATCTGTAACGATGTTTCTGAACGCGAGTGGCAACTCGAGCATGGTAGCCAATGGTCTAAAGGGAAGAGCTTTGACACGTTCGCTCCTGTAGGCCCTTGGTTAGTCACAAAAGATGAAATTGAGAATCCACAAAATTTAGCAATGTGGCTAGACCTCAACGGCAAGAGGATGCAAACAGGAAACACAAGCACGATGATATTTGGTATCGAAAAATTAATTTCCTATCTCTCATACTTTGTAACGCTACAACCCGGCGATATTATCTCTACGGGTACACCACCAGGAGTTGGAATGGGCATCAAACCTGAACCCGTATTCCTCAGCGTTGGAGATGAAATGCGTCTTGGCATTGATGGTCTAGGTGAACAAAAACAAACTGTTATCGCCGACCAATAAGATGTATCACTCAAGCATTTTGAAAGGCCACATCCTCTCGAAATGCTTGAGGTGACACAAGTCTCTCAGCTCTTTTAGCTCAAAAGTTATAACTTTTTCTGGGTCAATCTAAGACGCGAGCAAATTGTAAGCATCCAAACAACTATCAAGTTTAATGAGTAAAGCATTTGAAGATCCCCACAGACTATGTACCGCACCAATGCTTGATTGGTCGGACAGACACTGTCGGTTTGTATTCCGAATATTTGCACCGCACGCAATGCTATATACCGAGATGGTCACCACCGGTGCAATTATCCATGGTGATCAGAGACGTCATTTAGACTTTTCTGAGGAAGAACATCCTCTCGCACTTCAATTAGGTGGAAGCGCTCCAGAGGAGCTGCAACACTGTGCGATGCTAGCTTCAAGCTGGGGTTACGACGAAATTAATCTCAATTGTGGTTGTCCCTCTGAACGCGTCCAAAAAGGCAACTTTGGCGCCTCACTGATGTTCGAGCATAAATTAGTCGCTCAATGCGTGCAATCTATGCGCGACGCTACCAATATTCCCATTACAGTCAAACATCGCTTGGGCGTCGATGATTCTGACAGTTATGATTTTGTTTCTCAATTTGTCGGGACAGTGCGCGATGCCGGTTGTAAAACTTTTATCGTCCATGCCCGCATTGCAGTCTTAAAAGGCCTCTCCCCTAAAAAAAATCGAGAAGTGCCTCCGCTTAACTATGAATTTGTCTATCGACTCAAGCAAGAATATCCGGATTGCGCATTCATCATCAATGGCGGACTGGACGAACATGCTGAATTCGAATCTATTTTGGAAAAAGTTAATGGTGTCATGATTGGGAGAGCCATCTACCATTCCCCTGAGTTCCTCGGAAAATTAAGTCAATCCATTCATGGAAGCACTCCGCAGAGCCTAGACAACATCATCTTACGAATACACGAATACGTCGTAAACCAAGTTCGCAACGGCGTACCGTTAAAGTCAGTGACCAGACATCTCCTGGGCCTATTTCATGGCCGCAAAGGAGCAAGGATGTGGAGACGCATCCTGTCCGACCCCGATCATCTAAAAGACAATGACCCAGACTTGATTATGCGCGCCTATCAAGAAGTCTGTTAACGCGCCCTGCCTCTCATAGATGCGGGCGTACCCGGCAAATCGACACGCGTCCCGGTATCAATCAATGCCTGCCCCTCAACTCGAAACACCATGACCTGCCGCAGCGCGAAACTGCTCACATAGACGTACCCGCCATCTGGAGAGAAAGCAACCCCTTCTGGCAAACCCTTAATTGGGATGCTTTGTAATAGCGCCACCTCATTTTTTGAAACTTTAAATACGGCGATTTCTCCTGGTCTTTTATGGGCCCAATGCTCCTTGGGTAACATCGTGTCACCCCCGAGCAACAGGGCCACTGCAATATCACCACGAGGGCTGATAGCAAAGGCCTCTGGAGCATCTCCAGCCGTCACGTATCCTGAAACATGAGGTCTATCGCCAACATCCAACCGGATAATGACAAGAGGGTCAGCATGGCCATCGGATCGGCCGCCATTACCCGTATGAGCTGCTACAGCGAACGTCCCGTCAGGACTGATATCGATGTTATACGGAAACTGGCCAACAGGCATATCTTGATCAGGCTGATAGGTGACGACCCCTTGATTAATGGCTAAGACACCAATCTTATTAGTTTTGTTCTTAACAATAAGTGCGCGCGATTCGTCAGGCGTGATCGCAACAGCAGCAACTTCGTCTGTAACATCAACTGATTGAATGAGCTTAACGGATTTACCGTTTATTTCAACGACACTGACAGATCGATCCGCTCGGTTTGCTATCAATGCGAAACGACCTGATGGACTAATAGCGATTCCCGATGGCTGACGTCCGACAGTGATTGTATCAATGAGTTGAGGGATCTCAGACTCAAGATCAATAACGAATAAACGATTATCTGGCGTCGGCTCCCACTTATCATCAACGAACTCCCAACGCATAGCGCTAGTAACCAACGCTAATTTTTCATTGGGTGTGACTTGAAGATTTGTTGGTGGGCCAAAAAGAGAATTGGATAACTTTAAGTTGGCCACTGTGACCGGCCGGGAAGGATTCGTGATATCTAATATATTAACTAGATCCTCACCAGGCTCAATGAACTCTAGCTTCCCAGGTTCAGAGAATCGCACTTTACTATCAATTCCATTTAATAAGAAAGACCTATCCGCCTGAACCGCCGTCGCCCAAAGAAATGGCAACAACAATACGGACAGCGTCAAACGATAAAAATTCCACATAGCCTACTCCTTAAATATAGAACATAGCATTAGTTTTTATAGGGCAAAGCAGAGTCGCTCTATCTGCCCTTCTTTCACTTTATTTAAGCGTTTGGTATCCTCCTCTATAGTACCTATCATATTTACCGGCGCCACGAGGTGACACTCAGACCCCACTGATACCGGAGTTGGGCCGAAAGGAATTGAAAAACTATTTCCTTGCGTCCAAAAACAAATAGCACCTTTGTCAACGACGTCTGTGGCACTAGGCTCGATAGACATCCCAAAGGGCACTTCAAAGTAAATTTCATGGCTCCAAACATGAACCGCAGCCTCAAACGGAAGACAAGATTGCAACTGACTAATAGTCAGCGAATGAGTAACTTCGCCCACAAAATTCACATCAGGAAATTTAAATGCCACTTTCAAGGCTACCTCCAATGTGGCGGTCTCGTCGTTTGGAAAAGAGACATTGTCTCCAACCTAGTAAACCAAGCGCCTAAGGCCGGGCTCATTGACTTCGAAAATCCCAAATCTGGTTTCTGTTCTTCAATGCGCAAAATCAGCGCTATGATAGGAAACATAGAAAATTCAACTGCAGACAGTATTTTTAGCTCAAACCCAAGCGAAAAATACTCATCAAAACGTTTCAGTTCAACATCCAATGCTTCAAATGCACGGGAAATTTTTTCTTCGTCCCACTGTTCTTTGGGCGTAAATAAAGTAGCCATAAGCAAACGTCTGCTCGCCGAATCTAGATATACATCGATCTCATTAATAAGTCGTCGACTCAGCGCTCGGGTATTCACGTCCCGCGGGAGCAAGTTAGCGCCCATATTTGGGTACTTATCCTCTAGGTATTCAAGGATCACCGCCGACTCATAGATAGTTACTTCCCCATCGACGAGCACAGGAGCTTTCCCGCGAGGGTTCATCATTAGATAAGACTTTTTTTTCAAGTCTCCATTTTGGAAGGAGAGGTTGATACGTTGATACTGCAAGCCCTTGTGCTCCAGGGCTAACCAAACACGCCAAGCAAAGGGCGAACCCGATAAATAATAAAAATCAATCATATTTATTCTTCCGTAAATGGGTTATTTTTCGGTTATGACAATAACTAAAGCTAACATCAAATGGCCTAATGTCCCAGACGTTTATAACTGGCTATCACTGGACCATCGCGGCAATTGGCTGATCAAAAGAGAAAAAATACACCATCAAGGATTCATAGATTTTATTAATATGCACTATACTGAGGACGCATTAGGACGGTGGTTTTTCCAAAACGGTCCGCAAAGAGTATTTGTATCACTTGGATACACACCATACGTACTGTCTATCAAATCATACGGCAGGACGACTCATTTCAAGACACAGACGAACAAAGTTATCGCTAGTTTCGATCAGTTGTGGATTGATAATGAAGGTCGAATGCTTGCATCTTGGGGGCGACACATTGGACTAATCTCTGACCGAGACCTACCCATGCTGGCCGAGTATTTGGTACATAGAAAAAAGCCAAATGATCCAATTGACACAAGTGATTTAGAAACCCTTCTGAAATCACCGTCGCCCAAAGGCGATACGCCTTTTATTGGATTGATCAATCAAAAACGATATGACGTCAATTTTATACGCGAGTACGAGGTGCGTCACACGTTTCACTTCAATCCAAACCCTACGCCACCAGATGGCGCTACCGAATGTTAAAACCTTCGACTCATAAGATATGTGTGATGAATAATATTATAAGGAAGCCTCTTCAACGATAGTCTTCAAAAGATCATCAATTTGTTGGAGCACTTCCCGCGTTGCATCATCCGCAACGTTTCGAGCAATAAGCTTAAACGCCACATAGGTAGTATATGGTTCACCGTATAGGGTGTAGACCGAAATTGCATAAGGACAAAAGGCAAGAAGCGTTGGTGAAAATTCCGCCATGCGTCTTGAATACAGCGCGCTACAAAACTCCAGCACCTCCGCATTTTCGTAAATGGCGCCATTCTCACCCAAATCCTTACCAGTACGAAACAGCATGCCACCAACATCTGATATATGGTCAACCACAAGCCCTTGACTCTCAACGGCGAAAATCACCCTTTCCTTGACATCACTAAACGCACCTTCTATCGGCACAACGGTCACAAGCTCTGAAACGTCAGCTGCATTAGTTGTGGCAGGGACAAGCACCGATGCATAAATAACAAAAAGCACTAGAGAAATATTATGTCGCATGACCCACACGAATTGAAGTAACTAAAACACTAGCCTAACGTAAGTGACCTACTAACTCAAACCTGACCGAGGAAACAGCGGTAATTCCAACCTACATACAGTACTAAAATAAACTCGCAGATCAGCAGCAGAACAAAGAATTAAATACCAATCTGCGAGTATCGAGGACTAGCCGGGTCGGTTGCCAGCGACCGGAAATGGCCAAGCTGCGGGAGCAGCCAAAGGACGTGGTGCTGCGGCAGCGCGTCTAACCGGCTTTTTAGCTGCTGTATTTTTAGCTGCTGGCTTTTTAGCTGCTGGCTTCTTAGCTGCTGGCTTCTT
>DFDI01000015.1:0-6872 GCA_002367635.1 Betaproteobacteria bacterium UBA3031
ACGACTCATAAGACGCAAACAAGCATATTGTGCTGTAATTTTTAACGTTGACAATAGATACTTGTCAAAAAATGAATTAGGGTATGTAAAGTTGATGTAAGCCGATTGTAAATGGTCTTGGGATCTAAGCAATAAAATATTATCCGCAGCGTTAAAAAATTACGAACCGTGAGAACAGAGACTTAATACTCGAACGTTTCTCTTCACACCTGAATGAAGCCGTATCGGCGAAATACGGCGAGAAATTCAGCGGCGCTAACTTTGCCAATCAATACAACTTGCGCGCGACTGGGACCACTACGATTTCACGACAAACGGCTCTACGATGGCTCTCAGGGAAAGGGTTCCCCGACCCCGGAAGACTGTATACCCTGACCGATTGGCTAGATCTACATCTCGATGAAATATTTCGAACGAATAAAGACCACTAGTGTTCTACAACTCATGTCGCCACATTCAAGGTTCGTGTTCAGTTAATCCCGTATTTTCCTAATGTCGGTCTCGTCTGACCACTCGAGAATTCCAGTTCGTATTTCCCAGACCTGAAGATTTACCTTGTAGTGAACATCTTTCACATCCGAATTCTGCTTCACTATCGACCGAATACTACCTTCCAATCGATAGGCAGCGCCGAGCATTTTTCCTTTCTCGGCTATCATCTCTTGGTCGTAGTATTCCCCTTCCTGCTGACGGTCCAATTCACTGACTTGTTGTGCCATTGCTTCCTCATCCACGACAAACCGAACGACCCCACTACGCGCTAACTCGGTTCGAATCGAATCCGTAATCGCACGTGTATCGATGTATTCACTCGTAAGATTTTTAACATCTTGCACAGTAATCAATGGGCGATTCCCCTCAACTACTAATTGAGACACCAACAAGGAGCGCGTCATCTCTTCTGCGACTTTTTGCAAGTCCGTTGAGCCAAACTCAATTGACACTGTTTCGATACCCTTTGGATCTCCATAACGAACCGATTTGGAGCATCCCAAAACCATACTAAAAACAATCAAAAGCGCAACGCGTAAAACGTAAGCTCGCTGGAACATATAGGTAACCTCGCTCACTCTTTAATCAAAAATTTAGTGTCTGTCGCCAACCAATTAGGCGCAGTACCTCGAATTGTTTTAACTTCCTTTGGATAGAGATAAACAGGCTTCCAAGCTTCCTCTCGACCAAGCACCACTCCCTCTTCATCAAACCAATCGAAACGATAAGCCAATGATCGCTCTTTATCATCATCGTTTTTAATTTCGACTAAAACGCGCAAAATACCGTCTTTAGGAATACATGAAACTTTGACAATCTCAATATCTCCTAAATCGCCGACGAAGACTACATCACCATTTGGACATCCATTTTTCTTGCTCATGAAAGAACACGACACAAGGAACAGAAGAAACCCCAATGCTGAGAGGTACCGTAATTGCTTAAACCAGGATCTCATATACGCTCACTCATCAATTAGTCAAAAGACACTTGCTTAACATACCATTGTGCGCCTACCCGACGCATAAAAAGTAACATATATTTACCATCAACAACTACATCCATCGACCGACTACTTGATCCCGATCGAAATACAATATGATGCGCCCCTCGACGCATGAGCACGCGACCAAGCCCAATGCGCGCCGGCAATAAACGCCAACTCCTATCATCCGCGGACTCCGTAACAATTGCTGCGAGAGCAACCAAATCACCCATGACTCCTGACTCATCCAGTTCGTCAGCAGCACTTTGCATTGACACTTTCAGGCCACTACGCAGTACACCTCTCGTGATGATACCCGGCATCTCATCCTTTAACGATCGACGAGACATGAGATCAATATCAACAATATCCGGACTGAACTCAATGACATCACCTGCAACAGTGACACTCGGTTGAGGCAACTCGGAACGAGCACCGTATACAGGCACCGAAAAAGGTACGTACGTAATGCCACCGTTACGAACCACTAAACCATTGATTTCAAGAGATATTTTTGCTGGAGATAGTCCTTCTTCATAGACAACCAACAAGTCGGTGTAGCCATCATCAGGACGCTTTATACGTTCTTCGAGACCCATTAACCCGGCACGCAATACGGGATGATTTGACCTAAGCTCAATTGCTTTTCTATATCCGGGCGCAGATAAACTGGGCTCATTGAGTTGCTCATAGATGAACCCAGCCAAGTAATGGCTGAACGCATTTTGATAGCTATTCCGTAAACCACTCAAATCTGGGGCGTCACTTGTCTCGATGGGATAGCCATTTAAATCCTCAATTCGATAAGATTTTTGAGCATCCTCTTCTGATACGAAAAGTGCTTGTCGCTCTCTAAATCCCTCAATAATCGCTTCCCGCTCATGGGTGGCCTTAATGGCAACGCGTGCTGAAGCGATATCTCCCATCATAAGGTGCGTGAGCGCAATGCGGGTCGTGAGCATAACCTTTTCAAAGTCATACCCTTGGTAACTTTTTACTTTATCGTTAATCAAGACGGAGCCGACATCCTGAGTGATTAAACCCGTATCGAGGCGAGCCAATGATTCCCACGCCTGAACAAGTTGATCAGCAGCGCGCCAAAGTTTCAGCGCTTGGTCATAGTCCCCCTTTAACCAATATAACTCACCAGCCTCGAGAAAATAAAGAAGCTGATTAGCGGTTACGTGTTGCCGCTCATGCAAACCCAAAGCATCGTCCAACTGCCCAGACAGGACCGCATCAGAAACCTGATTGAGTTCTACTTCATACCGCGACAAAGACTGGCAGCCTCCAAAAATACATACAGATACAAAAATGCCAATCAGTCTCAGTAACATTAAATATGTCACGTCACACATAATCCATGATAACTGTTTGTCTGCGCATTACCCATATCCATCCGTCGTCTACACGACTACCATTGATTCCCAATGATGTCGAAAGTCTTAAACCCAATAGCCTCAGCATAATCTAATGGATTATTATATTTAACGGTTTATGATCTAATATGGATATCAAGCACTCACACTGAAGAAAGAAATTAAATTGATGAAAAATATAATGAAGCTAATCATGCTCATCGGAGTTTTGAGTGTCACTGCTATTGGCCACACGCAAGAAAAAACAGCACAACAACTGGTTGGAGCCTGCGCGCATTGTCACGGCGCCGACGGAAACTCAAGTTCAGGTCAATATCCCACCCTTGCGCGTCAAAATGTGGACTACCTCATCAAACAATTACATGATTTCAAATCAGGTGCACGATCTAACGGACAAATGTCACCAATGGTCGGCATCTTGAATGACCAATACATCACCACGCTTGCCAATTTTTATAATGGAGAAAATATCTTGGCACAACGCGGTATTGATGAAGACTTAGCTAAAATCGGTAAAGAAATCGCTAAAACGCGCGGCTGCGCGACGTGTCACCAGGCCAATTATCGTGGCGCTGGCACTATCCCCAGATTATCCAGGCAAAAACGCGTGTATCTAGAGACTATTATGAAGGATTTCAGAGACGGTAAGCGAACCAATGATAATGGTTTAAAAGGCGAATTTATGAAAAACCTCTCAGATGAAGATATCAAAGCGCTGTCTCATTTTTTAGCAGGAATGTAATTCCAAATACACGAACATCCTGAATTTATAAGGCAAAAGACATGACTCAACTAAATCAAGAGCAACTGGAATATTATTCCAAGAATGGCTATGTGTTTCCGGATTTCAAACTACCCAATGAGCTCGTCACTCGGTTGCAAGCAGGGATCGAATCAGCAATTAACAGGCTTGGCGACCAGTTCAAACCTGAAGATATTCCGAACCCGCATTTCCTTGATTTCGCCTCAGAAGGCGTTAACAATCCATTCTTAGAGGTTGCATCTCATCCCGAGATTCTTGATATGGTTGAACAAGTTTTAGGGCCCAATATCATTCTTTGGATCGCTCGGGTCTTCTGCAAACCCAGCCTAACCGGTCGGGAAGTGCCCTGGCATCAAGACGGTGAGTATTGGCCCATGCGCCCACTCGAAACCTGCACGGTATGGATTGCGCTGGATGAGGTCACAACGGAGAATGGATGTATGCGGTTTATCCCGGGGTCGCATGACGCTGGTCTTTATAAACACCACATGTCTGATCGTAAAGACCTCGTCCTTAACTTAGAGTTAGACAGTGATCAGTTCGATGAATCTGGCGCGGTCAATGTCGAACTTCAACCAGGGGCTATATCCATGCATCACGTGAAAATCATACATGGATCGCATGCAAATAAATCACCGAAGCGAAGAGCTGCCTTAGTACTGCGATACATGCCAGCTTCATCGCACTACGATCGATCGTTAGTCAATCACGATCGATTTAAAAGCCCATTCAACCTCACAGAACAACCGTTAATGTTGATGCGTGGCACTGACATCTCCGGCAAGAATGACCTAGTCTCGCACCATGAATTCTGGAAGGAACGTTACTCTGAAGTCTGATCACTCCTGACACAATGTCAAGATTGACCGTCGAAAACAAACTTCCAACCTCCACGCCTAATCTGGCGACAGATTCAGCCCACATGAACAACAACCAAGTTCATTGCCTGTGATCATTGGAATTGATGGATGCAAGTCCGGCTGGTTCGCCACTTGGAAAGAACCATCTGGTTTTTTAAAATCTGCCGTCTTCACAAAGCTCAATCAATTAGTCGAATCCTTCGAGGACAATAGCTCCTTAACGATTGGCATTGACATGCCGGTGGTGTTGGACGACTCGATTCCCCGAGAAGCAGATCGGATGGCTAGAACGTTACTCGGGAAAAAAGCATCATCGATCTTTACAGCACCTACATCACAGATGCTCTATCAACCAACCTACGAATTGGCCTGTCAATTTTCAAAAAAAAATTTCGGAAAATCGATTTCAATTCAGTCATGGCATCTGTTCCCAAAAATTAAAGACGTACAGACCGTAATACATCATGAACAGTTGGATATGTACGAGATACATCCCGAGCTAAGCTTTAGAGCCATGAATAATAATGAGGTCGTTATGGAGAGTAAAAAAACCTCAAATGGATTTTTAATGCGAAGACGTTTAATCGAGAAGCACTTCTTAACATTTGATTTTGAAACAATACGGACTGAGCACTTAAAGAAAAATGTCGCTGATGACGATATCTTAGACGCACTAGCCGTGTTGTGGAGCACTCAAAGGGTTACAGACAAACAAGCTACTTTTTTACCTGATCTTCCGCTTAAACCCAACATGCGTATTGCGTATTGATCACTTTCTATTCTTTAACCTCTTGGGTTTATGCTCCTGGCGCCATCTAGGCCCAATAACAATCTAAGCTGTTGGGTTCTCTCCAAATCTATTTGATTCAGGATCCCCCGACTTTATAAGCCAATAAAGTAACCATAAGATGCCGATCACGGTAAAGGCGATTAACAACCACCAACCAGACCTGTTTACGTCATGAAGACGACGGACACCGACAGCCAGATAAGTTATACCTATCCCAATACCAAAGATCATGATGAGTATATCTAGCGCAATAAAAACTGAATCAGCTTGGTTAAGCGATCCTTGGATTATGCTAATAAGATTAAAAACAATAATGTTAAACAGGTAAAAAAACCAATAATCAGATCTCGAAGCTCTCCCCGAAAAACTCTTGTAATTGATAAAGCAACGTTTGACTGATTGCACGAACGACATAGCTACCCCTTCGCTTATTTAATGGAGCACATAACCAGCGCCTGTCCATTTAAAGAAACCGTGATTACATCTCCTGTTTGGAAAGGATAATAAACCAACGTCACAGTTAATGTGCGGCAAGTAACAATATAAATATTGACACTTAGCATCAATTAGTGGTGTATTATTTCAAAACGTTCATCCTAAACGGACGGAAGTAGACTACCCAGTCGAAGGAACGCATTATCATCGTTCATCTCGAAAGAGACGGAAGTAGGTAATGTTTACCGAAGGAACGCACCTAACTTTAAAAAGGCGGGTGTTATGAATATGAACTTATGGGCACAATATTGTCAACGTCATGCGCGTAGTGAATACCAAAGAGCGCACCTAAATAAAGTTGTTCAGTTACGCGTCTTAAACATCAAGACGATTAAATCCAGGATTACGACAAATACAACTACCCAGTAGTTTAGTAAGTGAGGCATAACCTATTTTCTAGGTTATGCTTTTTTTGCGTCAAAAAAAGTCAGTCACTATCCCTTCTAAGCTATCCAACGTAGGCTAGAGAGGTAGCGGCATTTATCAAAAAAAATATAGCACCACACTAACTCCAGCCACAAGAAACAGTAGAGTACCTAATAAGCTTTTCATGATTCAGTTCTCACGAGTGTCATACTTAGTCGCACTTCACTTCCAGCTCTTGATGTCGGTATTTTTCTTTCAAGTGAAAACTTAGGTGCGCAACATATCCCCTTGACCTTTCCTCACCCCCCATAATCGCCTCACTTTTTCCATCAAAAACTGTACAGATAACGTTTTTAGAAGGACTCTGATCCTGATAGTAAGTTACGTATAAGGTGTGATGCGTTACGTATCGGATGTGTTTATTCAAAAAAGGGTTTATGCCATCGACCCAATACTGCTCGGTGATCTCTCCACACATTACATTACCACCAAAAAAAAGAAGTATTAAAGGTAAAAATATTTTCACTTTTGATCTCCCGTAATAAAGCTAGTCCAGGCTTCCATTAACTTTGAGCTTAAAGTGTTTTGGTTTTTTTATTAGCCATAAAAATGAAGGCTCATATTTTTGAACACTTGCCTATTGATAGGTAAACGCTATCCGGTT
This sequence comes from Betaproteobacteria bacterium UBA3031, assembly GCA_002367635.1. Lineage (GTDB taxonomy): Bacteria > Pseudomonadota > Gammaproteobacteria > Burkholderiales > Eutrophovitaceae > Eutrophovita. The sequence goes on from DFDI01000015.1 coordinate 6,795, forward strand.
GTTTCCCTTGGAGATCCTCTGTGCATTTTAGATGTGGGTACCGAAAAATACCATACTGGCGGAGAGAGAGGGATTCGA
>DFDI01000015.1:7217-7349 GCA_002367635.1 Betaproteobacteria bacterium UBA3031
GGATTCGAACCCTCGGTACGTTTGCACGTACAACGGTTTTCGAGACCGGCACATTCAACCACTCTGCCACCTCTCCGAGACCGCGGATTCTACCAGTTTGTTGGCCCCACAGCCGACTTAGAACCACCCAAA
>DFDI01000015.1:7682-7934 GCA_002367635.1 Betaproteobacteria bacterium UBA3031
AGCACCTTCTCCGCGATGTAACACATGATGAGCTCACGACTCACAGGCGCGATACGAGGAATCATAATTTCTCGAAGGTAACGTTCTACGTGATATTCCTTTGCATACCCAAACCCCCCGTGGGTGCGCACTGCCCGATCACAAGCCTCATAGGCTGCATCAGCAGCAAGAAACTTTGCAGCATTTGCTTCTGCACCGCAAGGTTGATCTTCGTCATAAAGCTTAGCCGCGCGCCAGACCATCAGATTAGCT
>DFDI01000096.1:0-737 GCA_002367635.1 Betaproteobacteria bacterium UBA3031
TCATTGCCCTCACAATCTATATTTAGAAAGTCAAATTGCGATGGGCAATCACAGCGCCCCAAGATCTCGGTAAGGGTTTCTGTCTTGACCTGATGTAAGCGTCGATATTCCGGATGATGAGCTGCAGCCTCCACGTCGATGGTCGCATTAGTAGAAAAATCTCCAGGGCTGTATATATCCACGTTTTCGACTCGATCACTGACGGCGGCTTGCACGACCATATCCCGCCTACGCGCCAATTTAGCAACGCGCACTTTGTCCGCCTCCATGTCAATCAATACGCCGCGCCAACCCAATTTATAAAACCCGTAGGTATTAGAACCGCGTCGAGGATGATGGCAGCCTACATCGACATAAAAACCTGGTTTCAAAGATCCGTCAATTTGCAAAAACATCTTCACGATTAAGTCTTCTGCGCACTGCGAATAAGAACGCTTCGCTTTGGTCGGCGACAAGAACGCTCGTCTCAACGTGGAGGCAAATTGTATAATCCATCTAAAGCCCATCAAAATATTCAGGTCTCATTGTTCATGTTCAGCAATCCAAACCGATCGCATAGGTCAGTTAATAGTCTATATCAACCTGTGCTTAAAAAACGAAATGCTCGATTTCTTACCGATTGCGAAAAAGCCTTAGGCATCGAACGCTAACATTCACGTCACACGTCGCATTTGTTTAACACCGCTCCTACTGCTTCATTGTAAAATCATGGCGCGCCTGAAACCTAACACGGTATA
>DFDI01000096.1:977-4905 GCA_002367635.1 Betaproteobacteria bacterium UBA3031
TGCGCGCGCATGACGGTTACGAAAAAACCGAAGATGTTAAAGAGGCTGATTTGATACTTTTTAACACATGCTCCGTGCGAGAAAAAGCCCAAGAAAAAGTGTTCAGTGACCTAGGTCGTGTTCGGCACCTCAAGGAGGCAAACCCCAATGTGATGATTGGTGTTGGTGGCTGCGTCGCCTCCCAGGAGGGAAAAGTCATTTTGTCCAGGGCGCCTTATGTTGACGTCGTCTTTGGACCTCAAACGATACATCGCCTACCTTCACTCTTAAAAGAGCGCCTAAAGGTAGGTAAGGCTCAAATCGACATCTCTTTTCCCGAAGTTGAAAAGTTCGATAATCTGCCTACGCCCATAACAACCAGTCAATCAGCAATGGTTTCCATTATGGAAGGGTGCAGCAAGTACTGCACGTTCTGCGTAGTCCCCTACACCCGAGGGGAGGAGATTTCGAGGCCTTTTGAGGACGTTTTAGTAGAAGTGGCGACGCTGGCAGCACAAGGGGTCAAAGAGATCACTTTGCTAGGGCAAAATGTCAACGCTTACCGCTATGAGCAGGAATCAGAAGTCATCGAATTTGCAACCCTTCTAGACCATGTATCAGACATCCCGGGCCTAGAACGAATCAGATTCTCTACCTCACATCCCAAAGAATTTTCAGATGCGCTGATCGCCAGTTACCGTAAGCTACCTAAATTAGTGGACCATGTGCATCTGCCTGTTCAGTCCGGATCGAACAAAATCCTAGAGGCAATGAAACGGGGCTATACCCGAGAAGATTATTTAAACATCATCAAAGACCTTAAAGCGGCACGCGGTTCGGTCTCTATCAGCTCTGATTTTATCGTTGGCTTCCCAGGAGAGACGGACGCCGACTTTGAGGACACCATGAGTCTGGTGGACGAAGTGGGCTTTGACGGCAGCTACAGCTTCATGTACAGCCCAAGACCCGGGACACCAGCTGCTGGCCTACCTGAACACGTGCCGTTAAACATCAAAAAAGAGCGTTTAAGCCGCCTGCAAACTAAATTGAGTCAGAATGCATCCCGCTACAGCCAACTCATGGTTGGCGGTGAGTTTGATGTGCTCGTTGAGGGCATCTCTAAAAAAGATCCATCAAAACTCTCCGGCAGGACAAATAACAATAAAGTTGTCAATTTCGAAGGCCAAGAGCGTCTTATCGGCCATACCATCAAGATTCAGGTGACCGAAGCGCTGCCCAATTCACTTCGAGGCATTGTTGTTACAAGAGCATAGCGGTCTTCAGATATACTTATCAGACAGCTTAATATAGGGTTATTCTAGATTGGACACCACAGAAACAGCGTTTATACCGGTTGATAACGTCAGGCTTGCAAACATGTGTGGCGCACTTGACATCAACCTTAAGGAAATAGGCCAAGAACTCAACATCAAAATCATCCGACGTGGTGAAACATTCACGCTAAGCGGAGACAGCGCCAATATTAAAATCGGGGCAGATGCTCTGGCGTTACTGTACAAATCGTCCCGACGACCCCTCGACACGGAAGACTTGCAACTTGGGATCGTTGAAATAACCCGAAGTGCTAATTCGGAAGGCAAAGACACCGTTGCTCTACGGACAAGGCGTCATGACCTGCGGGGCAGAACGCCACGCCAAACTCAATACCTAAGTCAAATTCAGTCCCATGACATCACCTTCGGCATTGGTCCGGCTGGCACGGGGAAAACCTACTTGGCCGTTGCTTCAGCTGTTGATGCATTTGAACGTGGAAACGTCAAACGAATCGTCTTAGTCAGACCTGCAGTAGAAGCAGGCGAGAGACTCGGCTTCCTCCCCGGAGATATGGCACAGAAAGTCGACCCTTACCTTCGTCCGCTGTATGACGCCCTTTATGACTTGATGGGATATGAGAAGGTCGGAAAAGTATTCGAACGTAGCGCAATTGAAATTGCCCCCCTTGCTTATATGCGAGGCAGGACCTTAAATGATGCATTCATCATTCTCGATGAGGCCCAAAATACAACCCCAGAGCAAATGAAAATGTTTTTGACGAGAATGGGGTTTGGTAGCCGAGCTGTTGTAACTGGGGACAGCACCCAAATTGATTTACCTAAAGGGCAAAAAAACGGATTAGATGAGGCTGCAAAAATTCTTAATGAGGTTAAGGGCATTGCTTTCACACACTTCGAATCAGAGGACGTTGTCAGGCACCCTCTAGTGCAACGGATCGTTAGCGCGTACGCGGCAGCAAGATCTGATGATTGAAAATCCTGAATGAGTAAGCCAAATTTAGTCTTAACTGTTCAAAAATCAGAAATTTGGCAGGGACTCCCGACCAAAAATGACATCCGCCGATGGATTAACGGGTCGCTACTAGAGGATGCGCAAGTGACCGTACGACTCATCAATGAAGATGAAGGAAGGGAGCTGAACCGTTACTTCCGCAATCGAAATTACGCAACCAATGTTCTCACCTTCCCTTATCCAGACACATTGCCGATATCGGCAGATATAGCGCTTTGCATCCCAGTTATTGCGGGGGAAGCGAAAACTCAACACAAATCCCTACACAACCATTTTGCACATCTCTGTGTCCATGCTGCACTGCATTTCCAGGATTTTGACCATCAAAATAAAATTGATAGAGAGCTCATGGAAAACTTAGAAATCGATATCCTTGAGAAGATGGGGATTCCAAACCCTTACGAACAAACAATCGCCTAGCGTCTGATATGAATACATTTATTAAAAATTCGAGTTGGTTAAAAAAACTTGCAGACCTGTTGCGTCGAGCGCCCGAGGATAAGGCACAACTCATTGACCTATTGCATGGATCCTTTGAAAAGAATCTTCTTGATTCTGATGCGCTTTCAATGCTTGAGGGCGTATTGCAGGTCTCGGAAATGACCGCTCGAGACATCATGATTCCTCGATCGCAATGCTACATGGCAGATATTAAATCCCCCATGGAAGACATCATTTCTCTTGCGGTTGACACCAACCATTCACGCTTTCCGGTTTTCGAAGATAGCAAAGATGAGGTTCTAGGCATTTTGCTAGCGAAGGATCTGCTGCGCTACTACAAAGACCCTGATTCATTTGACCTAAAAGACATGCTAAGGCCTGCCGTGTTCATACCAGAATCAAAGCCCCTTAATGTTCTACTCAAAGACTTTCGAAGTAACAGAAATCATATGGCGATTGTCGTAGACGAATATAGTGGCGTAGCCGGGCTGATCACTATCGAAGATGTTTTGGAACAAATTGTGGGCGAAATCGAAGACGAATACGACTTTGACGAATCGGAAGCAAATATCCTGGAAGATAAATCTGGCCTATTCAGAATTAAGGCCGTGACGGAAATTTCGGACATCAATGAGCATTTTGGAACAAACTTTCCAGATACAGATTTTGACACAATCGGTGGTTTAGTCTTATCCCACTTGGGGAAGCTACCTGAAATTGGAGAAGAATTTAAGATTGGGGAGCTCAGCATCACAGTGACTCGATCCGACAGAAGAAGAATTCACGCACTGTTAGTAGAAAAAATTGAGATTGGCCGAATCTCCTAAAATTTTTCTTCTCCTAGCACAGACACTGCATAACAAATCTGCGCTTTGGGCTTTCATCCTCGGGGCGGCAACGGTTCTAGGATTTGCTCCATTCTCGCTCTTTTTTGTTCCGATCGTCACCTGCGCATTTTTGTTCTACATTCTGCACGCACAAACTGCAAAAAAAGTATTCGCAACCTCATTTGCGTTCTCATTTGGCCTTCTAATAACGGGGACCAGTTGGATATACGTCAGCCTTCACGACTTCGGAGGAATGCATCCAGCTCTAGCCACACTAGCCACAGTTATCCTTAGCGCAACCTTTGCGCTACCGCCAGCGATCATTCAAGCACTACTCGCTAGGTTCACTCATTCGGAAAAACTTCGACTACTAG
>DFDI01000096.1:5296-9141 GCA_002367635.1 Betaproteobacteria bacterium UBA3031
TATCCATCGGGTACTCACAAATACCTATGAGCCCTTTTGCAAACTATGCATCAGTGCTAGGCATTTACGGAGTCACGCTCGCATGCGCATTCTGTTCAGGCGGATTGGCTTATCTTTTTAAAAACTTATGTGCGACCCAACAAAAATTATCTCTAAAAACCACGTTAAAACGAGGTGCCACGTTACCGGTCCTAGTCATAGCGCTATCAATCGCACTAGGCATCCCAGAATGGACTCAGCAAATAAGCAACAAAACCACGTCAGTCTCCTTACTTCAAGGAAACATTTCTCAAGATGTTAAGTGGAGCCCCGAGTGGCTTGAAAAGACAATGATGACATACCTGGATATGATCATTCAGGAAAAAAGTGATCTCATCCTTCTGCCCGAAACTGCCATTCCGTTACTGGAAAACAATGTTCCGAATTGGTATTGGGATGCCTTAAAAAATCATGCAAAAACGAATAATCTGCACATTCTATTGGGCATTCCCGAAAAGTCAGACGAAGGACAATTTTATAATAGTGTCATACAGGTAGACGGGCAGGATGAACAACGCTATCGAAAGCACCATCTCGTGCCATTTGGCGATTACTTTCCAATGCGACCGATCACCTCAGGCTTACTTAATTACCTGAAGATCCCCATGTCAAACTTCTCTCACGGGCCGAAAGACCAAGCACCCTTTGTTTTGGGTCGACAAGTTCTCGGTATCGACATTTGTTACGAAGATGTTTTTGGCGAGGAAATCATTCGTCAGCTTCCGGATGCGACGGTTCTGGCCAACTTTACAAATGATGCCTGGTGGGGCGAATCTTTGGGACCACAACAGCATCTGCAAATTGCCCAAGCGAGATCAATCGAGACTGGTAGAGAGCTGTTGCGAGTAACCAACACAGGCGTTACTGCCGTCATCGATCATCGAGGTTATATCGTTACTCAAGCGCCCCAATTTTCAAAAACCGTATTACGTGCTGAAATTCATGGCCGGAAAGGCTCAACGCCATACAGTCGATGGGGCAACCTTCCATTTGTCATTCTGTGCCTCGTTATACTGGCGTTATGCGTTAAATCAACATCAGCTCGGCTAAAAACTTAAAAAAGGTAAAATGTAGGGAGATTATTTGTTGTCACCCACATCCTAGGTTTATAGATGAACTACTTTCAAGATATGATTTTAGAGCTTCAGAAATATTGGAGTTCGAACGGTTGCGCCCTACTACAACCTTATGATCTAGAAGTGGGTGCCGGCACTTTTCATACCGCCACATTCCTCAGAGCTATTGGCCCAGAACCTTGGAAAGCGGCCTATGTGCAACCGTCTCGCAGACCCAAAGACGGTCGATACGGCGCAAACCCTAATCGACTGCAACATTACTACCAATTTCAAGTTGTTCTAAAACCGTCTCCGTCCGACATTCTCGAACTGTATCTGGACTCACTTAAGGCAATTGGGATCAACCCTCTCGAGCATGACATTAGATTTGTTGAGGACGACTGGGAGTCGCCAACGCTTGGGGCGTGGGGCTTAGGGTGGGAGGTTTGGCTCAACGGCATGGAAATTACGCAGTTCACCTATTTTCAAGAAGTTGGCGGGATCAGTTGCAAACCTGTGATGGGGGAGATCACCTACGGGCTTGAAAGGTTAGCTATGTATCTTCAAGCAAAAGATAGCGTCTTCGATCTTGATTGGGCCCCAGGAATCACCTATCGAGATGTGTACCACCAAAATGAAGTGGAGCAATCGACTTACAACTTTGAAAAAGCGAACATCGACTTACTATTCACCAACTTCTCAGCATTTGAAAAAGAAGCCACTGCTATGTTTAACGCCCAATTGCCGCTACCTGGCTATGAGCTGGTCATGAAGTGTTCCCACGCGTTTAACCTCCTTGATGCTCGAGGTGCAATATCAGTTACTGAACGAGCAAACTATATTGGACGTGTGCGCAAACTATCGCGAATGGCGGCACAAGCGTATCGAACATCGCGCAAAGCACTCGGGTTTGAACGAGCCTCGGATGACATGATCAAAGCGTTTATGCCTCAAGATGAGGTTGATGAGGTTCTCGATATTCGCAAAAGCAACTCCACCAGGACCTGACAACACATATGGCGACCTTACTCGTAGAATTATTGACTGAGGAGTTACCTCCTAAAGCCCTGAAAAAACTGGGAGTCTCTTTTGGAGCAGTTATCTTTAACGACTTGTCAAAGCAAAATCTCGTCTCAGAAAATGCGTCCTACGAGACATTCGCTACACCGCGCAGACTAGCGATCCTGATTAATGATGCCCGCGACGTATCCCCGGCTGAAACTGTAAAGTTAAAGTTGATGCCAAAAAAAGTGGGCATCAAAGCCGATGGCAAACCTTCTGAAGCATTATTAAAAAAACTGGAGTCCCTTGGCCTAGATGCCAGCCACGCGGAAAAGATAGACATACAAACAGATGGGAAAATGGAGTTCATTTACCTCCATCAAAAAAAAGATGGCGTACCACTTTCAGTAGGACTTCAAAATGCTATCGACCTGTCCATTACAAAACTACCGATACCGAAAGTCATGACGTACCAACCACAAGACACACTGCAAAGTGTGAACTTTGTGCGCCCCGCTCATCGCTTAGTAGCACTTCATGGCTCCGATGTGGTTCCGATTAAAGCCTTAGGACTAATCAGCGGAAATAAAACACTCGGGCATCGATTTCACTCCGATGGGGACATCACTATCCCAGATGCAAAACTATACGAATCCACTCTCGAAGAGTCAGGCTTTGTCATTCCAGACTACGACAAACGCAGATCAACCATTCGAGATCAACTCCACAAAAAAGCGACAGAACTCAACCTGGCACTCCAAGAAGACGAAGAACTCTTGGACGAGGTAACTGCGCTCGTGGAATTACCCGTGGTTTATCCGGCACAGTTTGATAAGGAATTCCTCTCGATTCCGACAGAGTGTCTGGTGCTCACGATGAAGACCAATCAAAAATACTTTCCCTTGTTTGACCATAACGGCAACTTAGCGGAAAAATTTTTATTAGTCAGCAATATGAAGCTCAAAGATCCCAGAAACATTATTCAAGGTAACGAAAAAGTTGTTCGGCCAAGACTGGCAGATGCCCAATTCTTCTACGAAGGGGACATTAATACCCCACTCGAAGAGCTATCCAAAAAATTAAAAAATGTTGTGTATCATAACCAATTAGGGTCTCAGCTCGATCGAGTAGAACGACTAGTTAACTTATCTCGCAGAATTGCGGAAAAAACCAAGGCGGATGGCGTTAAAGTGTCGAGAGCGGCCCAGCTTTGTAAAGCCGACTTACTTACCGGCATGGTGGGAGAATTTCCAGAGCTTCAAGGCACAATGGGTCGGTACTACGCCCTTGCTCAAGGAGAATCACCTGATGTGGCTGATGCTCTAGAACAATATTATCGACCAAGGTTCTCCAACGACAGCATCCCCAACAGCCCAATCTCTAACACGCTCGCACTGGCGGACAAGCTCGACATTCTTGTAGGGATCTTCGGAATTGGCCTCATACCATCCGGCGAAAAAGACCCTTATGCGCTCAGACGACAAGCTATCGGAATCATTCGAATTTTGACAGAACAGTCTATTGAGGTAAATCTTAGTGACCTCATTAACTGGACGGCGCTAAATTTCGCACAAGACCTCAAATTAACAATGGATGAATCCATTATTAAAAACTTCATCATTGAACGATTTAGAGGGCACCTTAAAGACAAAGGTTTTTCAATAGACAAAGTTGAAGCCATACTTGCCACAGACTCAGAGAGACTTCATCTGGCCCTGCCTCGACTGCACGCGATTGATGCATTCCTCA
>DFDI01000075.1:0-6906 GCA_002367635.1 Betaproteobacteria bacterium UBA3031
AAAATGGATCAGTTTAGCCATATTTGTCTGTATATGAGCGCTTCTATTTTAATTACAACTTAGGACTTAAACGCAATGAAAAATACACTGTCAGTTCTGTTTGGTTTGTTCATTTTTATATCCTCTGCATCCGCTGAGCATCATGGCCATTCAGCAGGAAAACTTTCTTTAATCTCTAATGGCGAATTTATATTAGATACCGTTGAGGCAGGTGACATCAAACATACACTTGCTGAACTTAAAGGATTGGGTAACATCGTTGACTCCACTTACGCGCCGATGCCAAACGGTACAGTTATCGCGTTTGAGTGCGCGGGTAGCAACGTAACCAAAAACGGCGAGAGCATGCTTTATGCACTGTGTTTGGCTAAGGATAAAGATGGTGACCAATTCTCCATTGAAAATACTCGGGTTGGCTTGATTGGCGTAGCCGGACCTGGAGAGAGTGTTATGCGCGGTATATCTGGTAAATTTGCAGATTTAATGGGCACCTGTACTTATGTGCCAACGTATATGAAGAACGACGGTGTGTTCGTATCTGTTGCTTATGAATGTGACATGAAACACTAAAATACTCTGTTCAAGTGAAGTTAAAACGGCAGGTATAATCCGTATCTGCCGTTTTTTTTTGGCTTTTTATTTAGGAGGAATGTGATTATGTGCCGCATTATGAATGTGTTGTCTTTGTTTTTAGGAGCATTAGTAATGTCCAGTTTGATTTCGTGTGGGTCCTCTGATAGTGATTTGAGTCGTCAAGATAAGATTGAACGTCTTCTTGAGGGGACCTATGAATTAGCAAGTTGGAATGATGGCACTGACGAATTTTCCCCACCTGATGTAAAAGGACGCATCACTTTTTACGATGGGAACATTGTTTTTAACATGCATAACAGTATTGATCTAAAAAATCTCACCACGCTCGCCTGGATGGGTGAGTACCAACTGGTTGGAGATACCTTCGGATATCGCTACACCAATGCGTCTACTTTTAAAACAAAAGATGGCGTAACTACTGAAACCAATCAAGTGCCATGGACGGAATTTAGAGAATTCACAGTTACAGAAGTAACTGACTCTTTACTTAAATTTGAAGCGAACGGTGGAAAGCAGGTTTTTGAAATTGGTGTCGATCAATTGGTCTATACCGATTTTGCTCCAGCTAATAATGTCGGATCAGGCAGCGGTTTTGCAAGCCGTGCGTGGAACCGAATTTCTGATAAGCCCTAACTGCGACGTTTAAACGGTACGTTCGGTCGAGCGTACCGTTTTTCTTAGTGGTTCTCCTTTGACTGGAAATCTTTTCTGCCTCGGAATTAAAACGGCCGATCGCCCTTCAATGTTATTCTGTGGAGCAGTCTCAACTGGCCTTGATAGTCATTGAGCGGCAGGTGCAATAAGCATCGGTTATCCCAAAGCGCTAAATCCCCTTTTCGCCAGGCGAAACGACACTGGAACTCTTCTTTTATTTGATGTGCAAACAGATCAGTGAGTAGCACCCTACTGTCCTCTACGCTGAGCCCTTCTACGCTACAGGTATGCGCGGGGCTGATATAAAGGCTTTTCAATCCGGTATCAGGGTGGGTTCTAACCATAGGGTGTGATGCTGAATAGCTGACAGAAGACGCTTTGCCGGAATCCGTAATTCGATTTAAACGCGTGGCAGAAACTGCTTCTAGATCAGAGCGCGACTCCGCCTGTAACGAGCTGATACGATCTTTAATGTCATTGGACAGCATGTCATACGCTTTGTATTGGTTCGAGAACAACGTGTCTCCGCCTTGCTCTGGCACCTCGATCGCGTAGAGCATGCTGGCCTTTGGAGGGACCTCGAGATAAATGGTATCGGTGTGCCACACGCCACCAAAATTCTCTGTTTCCTTGGGCGTTTTTAAAACACGTGTGACTTGGGGGTGGCCCTCTAAACCGACTAAAAATGGATAAACATCCGGCTCTCCGAAATAACTGGCGAATTTAAGCTGCTCGGATGGAGTTAAACTCTGATTTCTAATAAACACAACGCTATATTGCAGCCATGCTGCGTGTATTTGCTGCAGCTCTTCTTGGCTCGCAGAATGCAATGAGACGTCTTCGATGGTGCAGCCAACGTTTTGATTAAGCGGTTTAATAATCATTGAAGTAATCAACCATTTTTTTATCACACTGATGTTCGTCAGTATTTAAATATTTTTCTATTTTAATTAAAATGACGACATACATTACAGTTTAGTTTGACCACATGATCATACAAAAAATTATCGACATAAGGCATCACAAAATATTTGAAATTTCGATGATTTTTATCATCATTTTTTCGGCACTTACCGTAGGTGCAAGAACCTACCGGCAACTTGAACCTTACCAGGATTTACTGTCATATCTCGATATTTTAATCAGCGTTATTTTTCTGATTGAAATCATCATTCGTTATGTTGCAGAGGGTAATTTCAAACGTTTTGTGCGCGATCCGTGGAATCTCTTCGACGCAATAATTGTTATTGGCAGCCTGATCCCGCTAGAGAGCTCTAATCTGGTCTTCGTGGGGCGTTTATTGCGCATCTTCAGGGTTTTGCGATTGATTACGTTTATCCCCGAATTACGCCTGCTTTTGAACGCGTTATTTAAATCTCTCCCAAGGTTGGGGTATTTAGTCTTGTTGATGTTTATTTTCTTTTATATGTATGGAGCGATTGGATCGACCTTATTCGGATCGATTAACCCATTTCTATGGGGTGATATCGCTAAGTCCATGCTGACGTTATTTCGGGTCATGACTTTTGAGGATTGGACAGACGTCATGTACGAAGTTATGGAGTTTTATCCCCTTGCCTGGATTTATTTCCTCACATTCATTTTCTTCTCAGCATTTGCATTTCTTAATATGTTGATCGCTATCGTAGTCGACGTCGTCAATAAGGAAAATAAAGCCTTGAATTCAGGTGATAACGAAGAGGAAAGACATAAACAGGAGCTTATGGCCGGTATTAAAAAAATATCGGGTGAGCTGGAGCGATTAAAGAATAGATTAGGCTGATGGTGCCGCGTGGCCTGTTAAAAAAAGCTTATGGAAGTTTTCAGTGGTTTTTTGAGCAACTACATCCAGAGGTAAATCTTTTACTCGAGCCAGCTCTTCGAGAACGAAGCGTACATATGAGGGTTCATTTGTTTTTCCTCGGTGTGGCATTGGTGCTAAGTATGGAGAATCCGTTTCGATCATTATTGATTCGATGGGTATAGTCCTAGCAACACTGCGAACTTCCTCAGCATTTTTGAATGTGAGTATTCCAGAGAATGAGATCAAAAATCCGAGTTCAATTGATGCGAGTGCAAATGGTAGGGTCTCCGTGAAGCAATGCATGACACCTCTAACTTCCCCACGGCCTCTTTCTCTGAGGATATCTAAGGTATCGTTGCCCGCTTCTCTCGTATGAATGATCAGCGGTTTCTGGGTTTTCTTAGCCGCATCAATATGAACTCGAAAACGCTCGCGTTGCCATTCGGTATCGCCTTCAGATCTGAAGTAGTCGAGACCTGTCTCGCCAATAGCGACTACTTTAGGGTGATTCGACAGCGTGACTAATTGCTCTACCGTAGGTTCTTCACAATTTTGATGATCTGGGTGCACGCCTACGGACGCAAAAATATTGGGGTATCGAGTTGCTAGATCCAGTATTTCTGGGAATTTCTCTAACTCGACTGAAACGCATAAGGCCTTAGACACATCGTTCTCTTCCATGCGCTTAAGAAGACCGTCTATATCTCCCACAAGCTCTGGGAAGTTGATGTGGCAATGCGAATCAATAATTTTCATAGTGTTGGTTATTATGCTTGTGGCCATTTCAAAAAGAGCGCTTCTAAGGCCAGTCTTCGGTTAAGTGGGTGATTTGCTGACTTTAGATAGTCATTGAAGCTGCCTTGCCAATGCGTGACTGCTTTGGGTGTCATCGCGCGTTTAATGCGCTGAATCTCTGATACTTTATCCTTATGAAAGACTATATCCCCGCCTAGATCCGCCATCAGCAAGTCATGCAGCAAGGGATAAAAAATACGTTGTAATATCGGCGCATCGATTTTTTCGCAAAATGCGGCAAGGGTAAACGCGTTAATGGCATCTTGACTTAACAACGCAAGGATTTTATCTCGATTTACAAAGAAGGCGTCATCCTCTATCAGCTGCATTGACGCAAAGGGCGCACATCCTGAAAGCCGAATGGCAAGTTCTTTTTTATGTTCTTCGATCTGATTGATAGACGTCTGACGATTTAACCAGTCTGAAGTGACTGCGAGCTCAGGGGCTCTCACGTGAACCTTCAGGCACCGACTGAGTATGGTTGGGATTAACGACTCTGAGTGCTTGGCCAACAAAATGAAATGAAGAAATGCGGGTGGTTCTTCTAAATTTTTCAATAATGCATTCGATGCATTTTGATTTAAGTTGTCAGCCGGATCAATAATAATGACTTTTGCATGACCTCGATGAGGTTTGGTGTAACAGAAGCTTCCCAATTCTCGAACGGTTTTCACACTGATGACCTGTTTTACTTTCTTTGTACTGGCTGCACCTTCCTCGTCAGCACTTGTATCGACTTCATCGTTACTGAGCATCTTAAAATCAGGATGAGTTTCAGCTTGAAAAAGGTGGCATGATCCACATATTCCACAGGGCTCTTTCAAGAAAGATGCTTTTTCACAAAGCGCAGATTGAGCAAGATGAAGAGCCAGGGTTCGTTTCCCAACCCCCTCTACCCCGTACATCAGCAATGCTGGCGGTAAATTTGTTCCAATTTTTCTCTTAGGCTCATCAAGCCATGAATACTGAGCTAACTGCATATTTGATCCAGCTCGTTTTGAACGAGTAGACGAATCTGACTTTTCGATTTTGAAGAGTCAATGACTTTTACGCGCGCAGGATCTTTCTTTGCCCGATCTAGGTAGGCTTGTCGAACACGTTCATGAAAATCTATGGTTTCGGATTCGAAACGATCTTTGGCACGATGACTCATACGACGTTGGGCTATTTCAATCGGCAGATCAAAGAATAGAGTGAGATCGGGTTGAAGTGTTCCTTGAACCCAGTGCTCCAATATTTCGATGCGTGATGGGTCAACACCGGAGCCGCCACCTTGATAGGCGAATGTGGCGTCAGTAAAGCGATCACAAATGACTAGGACTCCAGAGTCTAAAGCCGGTTTGATGACGCGCGCGATGTGTTCTTTTCTCGCAGCAAACATCAAAAGCACTTCAGTGTCCGAATCTAGAGGTGTTGTAGCGCCTAACATCATGTTTCTCAGTTGTTCGCTAAACGGTGTTCCACCAGGTTCACGCGTTTGAACAAGGTCTCTCTTACGATCCCGAAGGTAATTAACGGCGTAGTTAAGCTGGGTGCTTTTTCCTGCCCCATCTACACCTTCAAATGTAATGAAAAGGCCTTTAGTCACGTGTACTTTCGTTGTTAGCGTTGGTATTTTTTCACGGCGCTATTGTGGTCTATAAGGTTATCAGAGAACTGGTGGCTACCGTCCCCTTTTGCGACAAAATACAGTGAGCTGGTTTCCGCAGGGTTCAGCGCAGCGTGAATAGAGCTGCGACTAGGCAGCGCAATCGGTGATGGGGGTAAGCCGTTTCTGGTGTACGTGTTATAGGGGTTATCGGTTTTGAGGTCTTTATAACGTATGTCACCATCGAAGTTGTCCCCAAGGCCATAAATCACAGTTGGGTCTGCTTGTAATCGCATCCCCGTCTTTAATCGATTCATAAATACGCTAGAAATTATTGGTTTTTCTGCTACGAGTAACGCTTCTTTTTCAATGATTGATGCGAGAATAAGTGCATTGTATGGATCTTTAAAACGTACGTTACTGTTGCGTTCGCGCCACTCTTGCTCGAGTACTTGGTTCAATTTTTTATGAGCAATTTTCAACATCTCGAGGTCACTCGTTCCTCCAGAGAAAATATATGTATCCGGAAAAAACAATCCCTCAGGATGTTCATAAGTAATGTTCAAGTAGTCGAGTATTTTATTTCGGCTCCAATCCGTGCTGGTGTGAAGAATCGCATCGTGGTCATTCAACGCTTTTCGTAGATCGGCGAAGGTCCAACCCTCTTGGATTCGCAAACGGTTTTTTGCAAAGTAGCCGCGATAAATTTTTTGCAGGACTTGAAATCCCGTCACACCGTCTTTAAATTCGTATTTTCCTGCCTTGATGTCTGAACCCATACCAAAGAATCGGGCTAAGAGCTGAAAGGATTGTGCATCATCAATGATCGATTTATCCGCCAACGTGGTTGCCGCGACGCTTAATGTCGCACCCCGCTCAATGGTCAGCGTCGTTGGTTTTTCAAGATCGACAGAGCTTAAACCAACGAATAATATCCAAACCACGAAGAGTCCAATAAGGACGCAGGCACTGAGGACTAGCCTGATAAATATTTTTTTTAAATTCGCCACGTTGCTCCAGTCATCTGTTTCTAGGACAGATGACAGTCATAGACTCAGTCAATCGACGAGAATACGAGGCTGCCGTTTGTGCCCCCGAAGCCAAAGGAATTAGAAATGGCGGAACGGATCGTCATTTTTCTGGCTTTATTAGGGACATAATCTAAGTCACACTGTGGATCAGGATCATTTAGATTAATTGTCGGTGGTGCAATCTGATCTCTAATCGCCAAAGCCGTAAATACCGCCTCAACACCACCCGCGGCACCAAGAAGATGTCCGATACTTGATTTGGTGGAACTCACGGCTAAGTCATTGGCATGATCACCAAACATTCGTTTTATGGCCACGGTCTCAGCGATATCACCCAGTGGTGTCGATGTACCATGTGCATTAATGTAGTCAATCGTATGTGGATCAATGCCGCCGTTTTTAAGTGCATTGCTCATGCAACGGGAAATTTAGACTCTCAA
>DFDI01000075.1:7227-7482 GCA_002367635.1 Betaproteobacteria bacterium UBA3031
GCACTCATGCCGTACCCACTTAATTCGCAGTAAATCTTAGCACCGCGACGCTTGGCGTGTTCCAGTTCTTCTAGAACCATCACACCGGCACCTTCCCCTAAAACGAACCCATCTCTACCTTTATCCCAGGGACGACTTGCTGTTAGAGGATCGTCATTTCGTGTGCTGAGTGCGCGAGCCGCTGAAAACCCACCAACACCGAGGGGGGATATGCAGGACTCTGCTCCACCAGCCACCATCACATCGACGTCACCA
>DFDI01000113.1:0-16059 GCA_002367635.1 Betaproteobacteria bacterium UBA3031
GTAAGTCGGACAGCCTCGTCAGTGCCCGAAGAACGAACGTTAGTTAATTGTTTTTGCCGTATAGGATTCACGCTAAGGTCATTATCCCGAGAATGGATCCCGATAATCATACCCTCGTATAACTCATCACCAGGAGACACGAACATCCGCCCACGCTCTTGCAACTTCCATAAGGCATAAGCAACTGCTGGGCCACTATCCTGACTGACTAAAACACCATTTCGACGATCATCAATATCACCCTTCACTACATCGTAGGAGTCAAAAATATGACTCGCCACTCCAGTTCCTCGAGTAAGCGTCAGAAACTCACTCTGAAACCCAATCAATCCCCGAGCCGGAACGCGATACTCAAGCCGAACTCGACCTTTGCCATCAGACATCATATCCTGCAACTCACCACGTCTAACGCCCAGCTCCTCCATCACCGCACCCTGGTTTTCTTCCTCGACGTCAATCGTTAAAGTTTCAAACGGTTCATGACGTACGCCATCGATCTCTTTAAAAACAACACGAGGCCTACCAACAGCGAGCTCATATCCCTCTCGACGCATAGTTTCCAACAGAATCGTTAAATGCAACTCTCCACGGCCCGACACGACGAAAGTATCCGCGTCTGATGTGAATTCAACTTTGAGGGCTACATTCGACTGCAACTCACGATTAAGTCGATCACGAATTTGCCTGCTCGTAACAAACTTACCTTCTCTACCCGCTAGAGGCGACGTATTGACTACAAAATTCATAGTTAACGTAGGTTCATCTACAATTAACAATGGCAGTGCGTCTGGAGATCCTACTTCACAAATCGTCTGACCAATAGTGATGTCTTCGATTCCATTAATCAAAACAATATTTCCAGCTTCAGCTTCTTCGACCACATCCTTTTCAAGCCCAGAAAACACAAGCACTTGATTAATTTTACGAGTACTCGTTTCGCCGTCTGGACCTGACACCATCAAAACTTGTTGGCCAGATCGAACACGACCTCGATTGATCCTCCCAATACCGATTCGTCCAACAAAGCTGGAATAGTCCAAAGAACAAATTTGAAGCTGCAACGGGCCATCGGGATCCACGTCACGCACAGGGACATGTTCTAATATCGTTTCAAATAACGGCACCAAACTATCGGTTTTAACATCGGCATCTAAAGTAGCCCAACCTTCGAGGGCAGACGAAAACACAACAGGAAAATCTAATTGTTCTTCAGTCGCACCAAGTTTATCGAACAAATCGAATGTCTGATTAATTACCCAACTTGGCCGCGCTCCTGGACGATCGATTTTATTAACGACAACAATCGGTTTAAGGCCAAGCGACAATGCTTTTTTGGTGACAAAACGGGTCTGAGGCATAGGACCATCGACCGCGTCGACAAGCAGTAATACGCAATCAACCATCGCTAATACACGCTCTACTTCACCACCAAAGTCAGCGTGTCCCGGTGTGTCGACAATATTAATGTGTGTATCGCGATAACTGATTGCACAGTTCTTAGACAGAATTGTAATACCGCGTTCTTTCTCCAAATCGTTGGAATCCATCACACGCTCTGAAATCTGCTTATGCGCCGCAAACGTACCGGACTGCTTAAGCAACTGATCAACTAGCGTGGTTTTTCCGTGATCTACGTGAGCGACAATTGCAATATTACGAATGCTGTTCTTCATCATTAATTTTATTATTCTAATTTAAGTGTGGGGGGACTTAATTAAGCAATCTCGGAGGACTGAAACTAACGCCCAGAGTTACGAGTTACCGTTTCGGCGCCGGATTTTAACACAGTTTTTGTGTTAAATACGTGGCATCGCTATTAGGGGAGGACCTCAATACACAAAGGCTCTGCAATAACACGGCCTATTCGAGCTGCGCTCGAAAAACCGTCTTGACGGAACATCGTAAGAACTTCGTCTTCGATAGAGGCCGCACAAGTAACTAATAAGCCGCCACTTGTTTGAGGATCGGTCAACAGATTAAGGTCACAGGTATCCATTCCGTCAAAATAGCGCACATAATCTGAATAACTCGACCAATTCCTGGCTGAGGCACCTGTAACTACCCCCTCTCGAGAAAAATGTCGAGCCGCCTCAAGAAGCGGAATCGAAGCAAAGCTGACCTCGGCTCCAACAGCCGAACCCACAATGATTTCTTTTAAATGGCCAAGCAATCCAAAACCTGTTACATCAGTTACCGCGTGAACCAGAGGCATTTCTGCGAATGAAGCGCCAGTCTTATTCATCTGAGTCGTCAAGAAAACCATCTCTCGGTAAACATCCTCCGTCAAAAGATTTTTTTTCAGCGCCGCAGACAAAATGCCAATACCAAGGGGCTTCCCAAGAATAATGCTATCACCCTCCTTGGCACCCGAATTTCTCTTCACCTTAGCTGGATCTACCTTACCAATGACAACAAGGCCATAGATGGGTTCAGGACTGTCAATTGAATGTCCACCCGCAATCGGCACCCCTACAGCTGCGCAGACCGAGCGACCGCCTTGCAATATTGATGAAATTATCTCTGGGGAAAGCTTGTCAATTGGCATACCTACAATACTGAGCGCAAAAAGCGGAATAGCCCCCATCGCGTAAACATCAGAAAAAGCATTCGTTGCAGCAATTTGCCCGAAGGTGAAGGGGTCATCAACAACAGGTGTAAAAAAATCCGTGGTTGCAACAATGGCTGTTTCATCATTGATTTTATAGACAGCCGCGTCATCAGACTGATCAAAACCGACCAGCAGATTGATATCTGAAATAGGTTGTAAGTCTGCCAAAATCTTTTTAAGAAGATCAGGAGCGATTTTGCAACCACACCCCCCACCATGTGCATATTCAGTTAATTTCAAGAGGATTCTCCATCAGCATAATCGTGCGACAATAAAGCTCTTGCCGTATAAGTCTAAGAATGTAATTTACTTTAATTAAAGCGAATTTATCGCACGGTTTAATATAACGATTATTCAAGCTAAATTGTCTCATGAAGCGCGACCTAATTGACAGCTCTGATTTAACCGCGAAGGATGACGTCATCGATGTCAGATCCCCTAGCGAATACAATTTAGACCATATTCCTGGTGCCATTAATTTGCCAGTCTTGAATGACGCCGAGAGGCAACTGGTTGGATGGACATATAAAAATGAATCCGCATTTAAAGCTAAAAAAATTGGCGCCTCTTTAGTCGCTAAAAATATCGCGCAGTATATTGATACGACACTCGCTCAGAAACCTGAAAATTGGTCTCCCGTGATCTATTGCTGGAGGGGCGGGAAACGAAGTGGATCTATGTCTTTGATTTTTCGTAATATAGGCTGGAGATCGCGCCAATTATCTGGTGGGTATAAAACTTTTAGACGCCATGTGATCACGGATATAAGCACCCTAGCTCCAGCCTTTAACTATATTGTCATTTGTGGTTTAACGGGAACTGCGAAAACAGATTTAATTGAAGCAATTCGAAGTGAAGGTGGTCAAACCCTAAACCTCGAAGCGCTTGCAAACCATCGCGGATCATTATTAGGCTACGATCCGCATTCAGCGCAACCGAGTCAGAAGAAATTCGAAACGCAGATTTGGCATCAGCTAAAACAATTTGATGTGACTCAACCTGTTTTTATAGAGTCTGAAAGCAAAAAGATCGGTAACTTAAGGCTGCCAGAGGCGTTAATTGATAATGTCCGTCAAGGTGTTTGCATTAACATCCGAGTCAACTTGGTTACTCGAACCAAATATCTCAAAGAAACTTACGAACACTTAATTAAAAATCCATCATCACTAACCAATCAACTTGAAAAACTTAGATCGAGGCACGGAAATCGCATTATCGATTACTGGTTAGATTTAATCTCAAGCAACAAATGGGATGACTTAATTCAAGATTTGTTGGAAATACATTACGATCCCTCTTACACCAAATCAATGAATACAAACTTCAAAAATATGTCTCAAGCGAAGTGCTACTCATTAGATGCCATCTTGCCTGATACGGTATTATCGTTAGCAAATAAAATCCTCTCAGACTGCTCAATAAATTAAAAATATAAAAAATAAGGAAAAAAATGACATCTACCATTGTCGGATTAAAAATTCCAGATTTCTCTGCTCCTATGACCTCAGATAAAACATTCAATCTCTCAGAGCATCTAGGTAAGCACGTAATAATTTATTTTTATCCTAAAGACAGTACACCAGGATGCACTAACGAGAGTATCCAGTTCAACGAAATGCAACAGTCCTTCATCAAGAAAAACTGTTTAATCTTTGGCGTGTCAAGAGATAGCATTAAGTCTCATGAAAATTTCAGATCAAAATATGATTTCAAATTTGATCTAATCTCGGATATCAACGAAGAAGTTTGCCGAATGTTCGATGTAATAAAAATGAAGAATATGTATGGCAAACAGGTTCGCGGTATAGAACGAAGTACTTTTTTGATCAGTCCAGACGGCGTTCTACAGCGAGAGTGGAGAAAAGTTAAGGTCCCCGGTCACGCTCAGGAAGTCTTAGACAGCATATAAAGGATGTACGTAACGGATCAGTTTTCTTAGAACAACAAATAGGTTAATAATTATTCGGATTAGCAAAATTTGAAAATTTTGTATGTTTTCCGTTCCAAGTCAACATGACCGTACCGGTAGGGCCATTACGCTGTTTACCGATAATAATCTCAGCCTTATTTTTGTCTAACGTATCTGGGTTATATACTTCATCTCGATATATGAAAAGGATGGTATCCGCGTCTTGCTCAATCGCCCCTGATTCTCTTAAATCGGACATTACTGGACGCTTATTGGGACGCTGCTCTAAAGATCGATTTAATTGAGATAAAGCCATCACTGGAACATTAAGCTCTTTAGCTAAACCCTTTAATGAGCGGGAAATTTCAGAAATTTCAGTTGCTCTGTTTTCACCCTGTCTACTCGAAGACATTAACTGAAGATAATCGATCACTATAAGTCCTAACTGGCCATATTGTCTGTGCAAACGACGGGCTCGCGCTCTCAATTCCAACGAGTTAAGTCCCGGGGTTTCGTCAATATGTATTGGCGCTTCACTCAATCGACCCACAGCGTTAGTTAGTTTCCTCCAATCATCCTCCGCTAATTGTCCCGTTCGTAAATCATGCGCATTAATTTTCCCTAAGGAGCTCAAGAGACGCATTGCCAGCTGCCCCGCGCCCATTTCCATTGAAAAAATTCCAATGGGTAATCCCGCATCCAGAGTTACGTGTTGCGCAATATTTAATGCTAGTGCGGTTTTACCCATAGAGGGTCGCCCCGCAACAATAACCAAATCACCAGCCTGGAAACCAGAAGTCATACGGTCAAGATCCACAAACCCAGTAGGGACACCCGTCACATCAGAAGGGTTATCGCGGTTATAAAGCATGTCGATGCGCTCTACTACCTGAGTCAATATAGGCTGTATATCTTGAAAGCCTTGACGTGTCCTAGATCCTTCTTCAGAGATTGAAAATATCTTTGACTCAGCCTCATCTAGTAATTGAGCTGCTTCCTGACCCATTGGGTTATATGCTGAATCAGCAATCTTTGCGGCTGTATCAGCTAATTTTCTCAGTATTGAACGCTCCCGAACGATCTCGGCATATCGCCTAATATTCGCAACGGAGGGTGTATTTTGCGCTAAGGCCCCTAAGTAGGATAACCCTCCTACTTGATCAAGCTCCTTGGTATTTTCTAAACTCTCAGCAACTGTAATTGCATCTGCAGGTTTGTTAGCGCCGATGAGCCGGGATATATGTTGATAAATAACTTTATGGTCCGGACGATAAAGATCCGATTCATTTATGAAGTCAGCCACGCGGTCCCACGCGGTGTTGTCGAGCAACAAACCACCTAAGACCGACTGTTCCGCCTCAATTGAATGGGGCGGAACCTTAATAGACAATATTTCTTGATCAGACATACATCAGATGTGCTCTTATGAGATCGACTCGATTGCTATAGTAGAGCATACCATTCTCGCCAACAATGAAACGAATAAATAAAGCCAAAAATGCCAGTAACAGGCTTATATAAACCTTGTTACAAAAAAAAACCACGTGATAACACGTGGTTTTTTTACTTACCGCTTAGGTCTACTGCTCAGGTGTAACAGTTGCCGTAATTGTCGCCACCACATCAGCATGCAGGCTAATCAAGATTGCGAACTCACCAATTTTCTTCAAAGCTCCAGTCGGCATCTGAATTTGATTCTTGTTAATTTCAAACCCCTGGGCATTCAAACCATCTGCGATATCGTGATGTGTCACAGATCCAAAAAGACGACCATCCACACCAGCTTTTTGAGCAATTTTAATCACTGCCCCATTAACTTTTTCATATTTGGCTTGCGCGTCCGAAAGAATTTGTGCCTGTTGAGCCTCTAATTCAGATCGCTTCTGATCAAATACCGCTAGGTTTTCTTTGGTGGCTCGTTGCGCCTTACCTTGAGGTATCAAGTAATTGCGAGCATAACCTTCCTTAACGGTTACGAGATCTCCTAAACGACCGAGATTTACGACTTGTTCTAAAAGAATAATTTCCATTGGTCAATTCCGTCAAAAATTAATGGGCGTCTGAGAAGGGTAAGAGCGCAAGAAATCTGGCCCTCTTAATCGCTACTGACAACTGTCTTTGAAAACGGGAACGCGTCCCAGTAATACGAGCAGGAATAATTTTTCCATTCTCGGAAACAAAGTCTTTCAAGATATCCGTATTTTTATAATCAACCCAGTCTATTTTCTCAGCAGTGAAACGACAAAACTTACGCCGTTTAAATAAGGGGCGACTTGGTTTACGTTTATCATTTTTTTTCTTAAATGCCATTACAACCTCCAATATCTCAAGAATTAATTCTTATCAAACCCTTGCACATTAAACACAGGCCATTTAGATCGAACTCCTTTGTTCATCAAAAAACCACAAAGGGATAGCGTTTGCCCTACCTCAATTTGATCTAACTCAACTGCCTTATCGCCTAACACAACACAATCCAGGTTCAACATGACCCGCCTTTGGTTTTTAGCTTCCATCTGTTCACTACCATGTTCGACTGAAAATTTCAGGACTGGCATTCCAGATGGAGAGTATCGCAAAACCTCTTTAGCGGTAATCGTCGCGAATAAATCAACTTTATTCGTCGACACAAAGTGTCCCTATGCTTCCTCTGTGGTTTTAACAGGCTCTAATGTGACCTCTTCGGTTACCACTGCCGCTACTTCCACCTTAGGTGCAACCTCTGGTGCGGTAGGAACCTTCGGCGTAGCGGGCACTTCAGTTGAAGAAGTTGCTGGAGGACGTCCAACAATTTGTTTCGATTTATCTTCTTTCATCATAGAGGAAGGCTCAGTCACCGCATCCTTCATAGAAACGGTGAGATGTCGGATAACGGCATCATTGAATTTAAAACCCAATTCAAGCTCTTTGAGCACCTCTTGGTCACACTCGATGTTCATGAGAAGATAGTGTGCTTTATGAATTTTTTGAATGGGATAAGCAAGCTGTCTGCGCCCCCAGTCTTCCAACCGATGCACTACTCCCTGCCCGGTGGTAACTTGATTGCGATAACGCTCTATCATTGCTGGTACTTGTTCACTCTGGTCTGGGTGAACCAGAAATACGATTTCGTAATGCCGCATTAATTTGTCTCCTTATGGTTGACGACGCTTCATAAGCGTCTTAAAAGCCCCCTAAAAATGCGGTTTTAGTGGGGCAAGGGATGCGAAGTATACCCTCTTTTACAGGCCTACACAAATAAGGAAAACAAATAATAATACGTAGGAACAACGTGTTAGCTAAATCAAACATCAAGATCAAATTTTTAGATTAATAGTTCAAATAAAAATATAAGTATCCACTACATTAAGATGTTTACACAATACTGCTATCTGGACCTGTATTTATTGTTATAGTCCCGAGCTTTTGGAAAACCAACAGCACACTCCGAATTGTTGAGGGATCTCGAATAAAATCAAATGGCCGCGCACACGTCTCCACAAGATCAAAACATTGTGCCTGCTCGACGCTGGCTTTTGCTGCTGACCGTGCAAATCGTCACATTATTGTTCGGTATGTCCATTACCGCATCAACCATTGTTCTACCTCATATTCGAGGTGCCTTATCGGTCAATCAGGATCAAGCCTCTTGGACCGTAACGTTATTTCTATTGGGAGCGGCAGTCGGGACACCAATCACAGGCTGGCTGGCCGGTCGACTCGGCTGGCGTCGTCTAATGATTGGGACTTTGATTGGATTCACTATCGCGTCAATAGCCTGCGGGCTTTCCACAAATATTGAGAGCCTACTGATATCCAGGACTGCACAAGGACTTTTTGGAGCCCCTTTGACACCTTTAGGACAGGGCATGTTACTTGCGACATTCGCGAAACGACAACACGCTCTTGTGCTTATGCTTTGGGGAATCGGCGGCACTATGGGTCCCGTGTTAGGTCCCATATTAGGCGGTGTGGTTGGAGAAGCGCTGGGTTGGCGGTGGACCTATCTATTTCTTGCTCCCATTGGAGTGCTGGCTATAATAATCGCAGCATTCGCTCTAAGTGATCAACAGCGAGGAACCTCTGGAAGATTAGGATGGACGGGTTTCTTAAGTCTTGTCATCGCGATGGGATCAGCGCAGTTATTACTGGATAGAGGTCACCGTTTAGATTGGTTTGAATCGTTTGAAATCTCAGCTGAACTGTTCATCTGCCTCATTGCCACGCTATTTTTTCTGGGGAGCACAATTTACTCAAAAACACCATTTTTTGAACGTGCGATTTTCACCAACTGGAATTTTGCGATCGGGCTCCTAACAATGCTGCTTATGGGGGCCCTCAGTTATACGCCTATAGCCCTGTTCCCAACCCTACTTCAAGACCTCCGCGGATACCCAGATGCGACTGCCGGCATATTACTTTCCGCACGGGGCTTAGGAAACTTGGCCAGTTTTTTTATCGTTGTTCAATTTACGCGAAAGAATGCCAAACTCGCCCTCACCGCAGGGATAGCACTGCAAATTTGGGCAGGCTGGGCTATGTCCTCACTTAACATTAACATGACGGAATTTGATGTGATGTGGACTAACTTTGTACAAGGGTTTGGCTTTGGGTTAGCCTATACTCCGATGACAGTCCTGGCCTTTTCGACACTGCCAAATCGGCTTACCGTGCAAGGGGCATCGCTATTTAATATGATGCGAAATTTCGGCAGCAGTCTATTCATATCCATTTGTATATTGACACTTCTAAGGTCTACTGCAGAGAATTACGCCGGGCTTAGCCAAGCAATCAACCCTATGAATCAATGGCTCTCAGAACCACAAATATCGAGCTATTGGGGAACAGATTCGATGGTATCCCTAGCTCGACTGAGTCAAGAGATTGCAAATCAATCCTTAATGGGTGGATATCTTAATGCGTTCAGTCTCTTTACTTGGGTAGCCGTTGCCGCCCTGCCACTCGCCTGGCTCTACAGGTCTAACAAAGGCACGACTCAGTAATAATCTGAGCCAAAATAATTTTTACTCGTTATAGAAACAAATCCGGATTAACAGATACGCCATTTAAAATTACGCCGAAGTGAAGGTGCGGACCCGTCACCCGGCCAGACACCCCCACACGACCAATTTGAGACTTATGGGATACAACGTCGCCAACCGAAACATCTATTTCACTCAGGTGTGCATAAAGAGTTAGAAAACCACTCCCGTGGTCAATGGTGACCATTTTTCCAGAAAAGAAATAGTCGCCCACATCAATAATCAAGCCCGGACTAGCCGCTAGAACAACGGTACCCGTTGATGCAGCGATATCCATTCCGCTATGTGGTGATCTAGGTTCGCCATTATAGATTCGTCTAAAACCAAAAGTGGATGAAAGTCGGCCTTCGACGGGCATACGTAATTTGAAGCTATCCAGTTTTTTCTGCGTAAACGTACGCTTTACCGCGTCAATGTGCGTCTTCTCAGATTGATGTCTCTCAAGATTAGTCTGCGACAAAGCAACATGCTTACTGGCGACTTTTAATTTTTCTTCACCATAATCATTCTCTAACACGCGCACTAAGTAAGAGAAAGAAATCCAATCATCGACTTTAACCTTAATAGCAACCTCAGCACCAACCTCTGCAGATAACGGAATGCCAACGACTGCGAACCAGTCACCAGAAACTTTAATTGCAGCCACTCGGTCGCCTTGATATGAAACATTCGGCGCATCGGAATATGGGCCTAGCTCGAAGATCGAAACCCCACCTGCAATAGGCTTGT
This sequence comes from Betaproteobacteria bacterium UBA3031, assembly GCA_002367635.1. GTDB lineage: Bacteria > Pseudomonadota > Gammaproteobacteria > Burkholderiales > Eutrophovitaceae > Eutrophovita. The sequence goes on from DFDI01000113.1 coordinate 10,268, forward strand.
GCGTAGGAAGCTCATTCGCCTCAAGAACTGGAGATATGAGACACAAGGCCGCACCGATGACAACACATTGAATGCATCTTTTTATGCGCAACACATAAAAGATCAAAATCAAACCCCATGTTTTTTTATTCACAAATAACGCTTAGTTCGAAGCTTAAACATCAAAATCAAGTTAACTATAAACAAACATAAAGCGATAAAAAAATGAGTTCTCATCCAAAAAATAGTCTTATTAATCAATTCGTTGACGACCACAGTTTGATCAACCAAATGCTCATGCAGCAAGAGTGTTATTTCTTTTAATCCAGATGTATCGGAGGAAGCTTGAATGAGACTCAACACAACCACCGGAGGGTTTGATAGCACCTCCCAATCTGGAAAAACTTTTATATCAAGATAAATCACTCCGAGGAAGAGCGTGAGGTAGCCTAATACAGATAATCCATTTATCCAAAGCAAAGAGTGCATGAGTCTATTCAATGTACATAATCCCGTTTTCTCGTGAGTAAGCCGCTATGCTCGAATCGCTTTTATAATTTCTTCGATCGCAGCTGGATCTTCTAAAGTAGTCAAATCACCTGGATCTCTACCTTCGGCAATAGCCTGAATGCTTCGTCTTAATAGCTTTCCAGAGCGAGTTTTAGGTAGCATAGCGACGAAATAAACATTTCTCGGCCTGCCGATCGCACCAAGAGACCGATCCACTTCCTTCATGATTTCCTTCTGTTCCGTTTCGTTATGAGATAAATCATAAATATCAATCAGGCTTTTACGAACAACAAACGCAATCGGCATTTGCCCCTTAACAGCGTCCCGAACACCTACAACAGCAACTTCTGCGACATTTCCGTGATTTTGAATCGCCTCTTCAATCTCTCGAGTACCCAATCGATGTCCTGCAACATTAATCACATCATCGGTACGACCCAGAATAAAGTGATATCCATCCTGATCCCTAATGCCCCAATCAAAGGTCGAATAGACAAGAGTCGACTCGAATGTTGAAAAATATGTACTCACAAACCGCTCATCGTCTCCCCATATAGTGCTCATACACCCGGGCGGCAATGGTGGGACAATCGACACGAGGCCTTTTTCATTTGCATCCGCCTCAGAAGCATCTGACTCACGTAACACTTTAAGGTTATACCCGTACGCAGGAAAAGAAGGACTTCCATACTTAACGGGAGTTGATTCGATCCCAGGCATGGGTGTTAACACAGGCCACCCAGTTTCAGTTTGCCAAAAATGATCGTGAACAGGCTTTCCAATAGCACCCGATATCCAACTATGCGTCGATTCATCCAAGGGCTCTCCTGCTAAAAACAAATGCTTCAAAGCACCCAGATCATATTTATCGATATATTTCGGATCCTGTTTTTTTAATACTCGAATAGCAGTTGGTGACGAGAACATCACATTTACATTGTATTTTTCAACGAGGCTCCACCATATCCCTGGGTCAGGAGTCGTTGGCAACCCTTCATAAAGCAAAGTTGTCATCCCCATAATGAGTGGCGCATAAACGATATACGAATGACCAACTACCCAACCAATATCGGACGTCGTAAACATCGTGTCGCCCGCTTGCGCGTCATATATATGATGCATAGACGCGGCTAGAGCGACTGCATACCCACCAGTATCGCGCTGCACACCCTTGGGCTTACCGGTCGTTCCAGATGTGTACAAGATATAGCTTGGCTCGTTAGACTCAAGCCATTCAACCTCAACTGTTTCACCATTAAACGACTGAACAGCCTCTCGATAATCAATATCTCGTTCTGCATTCCAATCAAACTTATCCACTAAACCTCGATTGACTAAAATCACGTGCTCTGGTGGTTTTTGAGCTAACTCTAAGGCCTCGTCGACTAATCCTTTATAGGGAATAATACGTCCTCCTCTCATCCCCGCATCAGCAGTTACCATAACCTTTGGGGAACAATCATCCACCCTTTGAGCCAAACTGGAGGGGGCAAAGCCTCCAAAAACAACCGAATGAACGGCTCCGATTCGAACGCACGCCAGCATCGCATAAACAGCCTCAGGGATCATCGGCATATAGATTAAAACTCTGTCGCCTTTAATAACTCCTTTTTTCTTCAGCAGAGCAGCAAATTTATTTACCTCTTGATGCAATTCTCGGTAGCTAATCGCGCACTCTGAATTCGTCTCAGTAGAAACATAAATAATCGCATCTTGGTCTGGTCGTTCATCTAAATGACGGTCAACCGCATTGAAGCAAAGATTGGTCTTTCCGTTCAAAAACCACTTGGTGAATGGTGGTCTCGAATAATCAATTACCTGATCAAACGCACTGTCCCAATGGATCAACTTGGCCTGCTCAGCCCAAAATTCGTCCATTTTTTCCATCGATTTTTGGTGAAATTCATTTATTTTTTTTGACACCGCCTTACTCCCTCTATCGCTTGTCAACGGTCAATCAGAAATCTTAACGACAGAACGTCCTCGCATTTTCGCTTGCATCACCAAATCGAATGTTGCCGGCAACTCATCAAATGCAACAGTAGTAACAATCTTATCGAGATTTCTCGGCTTCATATCAGTTGCAAGTCTCCTCCACACCTTACGTCTAACCGCCATCTCAGCATTTACTGAGTCAATGCCTGCCAGCGTTACCCCTCGAAGGATGAATGGCATTACCGTAGTGTTAAATTTAAAACTCGAAGCCAATCCGATAGAAGCAATAGCGCCACCAACCTTAACTGTACTCGCCATCCAGGACAATATATCCCCTCCTAGATTATCGACAACACCTGCCCAAGTCTCACGACCTAAGGGTCTAATTTTAGTCAAATCAATCGATGCAATATCTAGCACTTCATTCGCCCCGAGGTCTTTTAAATATCCCGCTTGCTCGGGTTTTCCCGTCATAGCCGTCACGTCATAGCCCAAAGCCGCGAGAATATCTATGGCAATTCCTCCTACACCACCTGTAGCACCATTCACGACAACTGGACCGGCACTTGGGTTAAGTCCGTTGTGCTCCATACGCTCAACAGCCAGACCCGCAGTAAATCCTGCCGTTCCTAACGCCATCGAACTAAAAAGGTCTAACCCATTTGGCATCGGAACAACCCATTTAGCAGGTATGCGACAGTACTCAGCATAACCACCATGATGAGCTACCCCAATGTCATAACTCGTCGCGATGACTTCTTGGCCCACCTTGAAATCATCTGAAGATGATTCAACCACCACACCTGACAAATCGATTCCTCCGACACATGGAAATCTGCGAATAACCTTTCCTGCACCGGTCGCAGCTAACGCATCCTTAAAGTTCACCGAAGAGTAGGCAGTTTTAATGAGGACCTCTCCCGGATCCAGATCATCGGTGTCTATATTTTTAAAACCACTTGTAACACCGTCTTCTGCCTCTTCAATTAAGAATGCTTTAAATTGCGTCATGTTCATCTCCTATAATGTTTTATCTTAATTTTTGTGCGCTGCGGCAATATTACAACATTGCACTCAATCAGTTTTTTATGGCAAATGAGCTTCGCCAAGATAGCGTGCAGTCTGCATCTCAATTACACGTGATTCAGTACGATCTTTTTCAGTCCCGCCTAGCGAATCTGTAAATAAAGACGTTAAAGCAAATTCTGAATCAATCACTAAGTTCACTCGTCGATCGTAGAACTCATCAACGAGCCAAGTAAACCGTCTACGCGCATTATCTTTATCTTTATCAAACTTAGGAACTCTGCTGATAAAAACCGTATGAAACTGCTTGGCTAATTCAATATAATCGTCTTTTCCTCGAGGACCGTCACAGATCTCATCAAAATGAAACCAAATCACCTCTTTCGAAACCATCTTAGTGAGGACAGATCGATTTTGTAGTTCAATCATCTCTGAATGTTTGTTTTCTTTAGAAAGTAAATCAAACAAATTCATTACCGAAGATTCAACCTCATTTTGGCTCCCGCGAAAGTAGACTCCCGCTTTCTCTAAGGAGATCAATCGATAATCCTCACCAGCATCGAGATTGACTACGCTCATCTTTGCTTTAATTAAATCAATAGTAGGCAGAAACCGGGCTCTCTGAAGACCATGTTCATAGAGCTTATCAGGCCTCCAATTGGCGGTAGTAACGATCACCACCTCTTCGGTGAAAAGCGACTCGAGTAGGTTCCTCATAATCATCGCATCTCCAATATCTGAAATATGAAATTCATCGAGACATAATAATTTTGTTTTCGATGCTATATCTTTTCCAATAATCTGAAGAGGATTCTGTCGACCTTGCAGGTCTCTCAGCCTGTGATGTATTTCCTGCATGAACCGGTGAAAGTGAATCCTCTTTTTTTTATCGACTCGGATGTTTTCATAAAAGAGATCCATCAGGAAGGTTTTTCCGCGACCTACTCCTCCCCAAAGATACATACCTTTTGGAAGATTCGATTTAAAAAACAGTCGCGTTATTAAACTTTTTTTTTGTGACGACTGTTCGAGATCTACGGCCAGTTGTGCGAACTGATTAGCTGTCTTAATTTGCGCTCTATCAAGCGCATACCCTAGGTCTTTCGCCTTCGATTCAATCAGCTGTCGCATGGCACTCCTACTTGCGGGGTATACGGATTCTTAACTTCATAGAAAAGACCATACTGTAATGGCGCAATTAACGCTCAAGCACCTTATGGCATTGGGTTCTAAAGACTCAAATATCGATTATCGATCCCTAGCGCCGCCTCATGCATAGCTTCAGATAACGACGGATGGGCATGAACAATACGAGCAATGTCCTCTGCAGTCGCACCAAATTCCATTGCGACCACCGCTTCAGAGATTAACTCTGAAGCGTAAGGACCAATGATGTGCACTCCAAGAATTCGATCAGTTGTCTCATGCGCAATCATCTTAACAAATCCGGCGGTATCTCCAATCGCTTGTGCTCGTCCACTCGCCACGAAAGGGAACTTACCGACTTTATATGGCACACCATCCGCCTTTAGGTCTTGCTCCGTTCGTCCTACCCAAGCGATCTCTGGGCTCGTGTAAATCACCCACGGGATCGTGTCAAGATTAACATCTCCGTATTGACCTGCGATAGTCTCAGCTACAGCAACGCCTTCTTCAGAGGACTTGTGTGCCAACATCGGCCCTCGCACGACGTCGCCGATAGCATAGATATTTTCAACCGTCGTTAGATTATGATTATCGACGATAATAAACCCCCGCTCATCAACTTTAATTCCAACATTATCTAGGCCAACACCGTTCGAATTAGGCACTCGACCAACGGCCACTACAATACGATCACACTCCAATGTTTTAAGGTTATTGTCCTCTGTGTAGGTGACAGTAATTTTTTTACCTTTTCGAATGACCTTTTGAACAGCGCAGCCTAGTCGAATGTCCAACCCAACATTCTTGGTGAATATTTTCTTCGCCTCTTTAGCCACAGTCTCATCGACCACAGCCAAAAAAGTGGGGAGTGCTTCCAGTATAGTTACCTTTGCACCTAAACGTCTCCACACACTGCCCATCTCTAGACCTATGACGCCAGCGCCAATAACCAATAAATGTTTTGGCGTATTTGGTATCGACAACGCACCTTTGTTGTCGCAAATGTAATCGTTATCCACCGGCACTGAGTCCATCTGTCTAGGTTGTGATCCCGTTGCGATAATTACATTCTTCGCCTTCACGATCACCTCAGACGCACCATCTACACTTAGGTTGATCACATCGCCTTTAGAAACAATTTGAGCTCGGCCGTGAATCTGAGTCACCTTATTCTTTTTAAAAAGAAGAGCAATACC
>DFDI01000113.1:16122-21626 GCA_002367635.1 Betaproteobacteria bacterium UBA3031
TTTTAAAAAGAAGAGCAATACCATTTGTAAATTGCTTCACAATGCCGTCTTTTCGAGCTAACATTTTCGACACATCAATGCTTACGTTTGTTGCCGAAATCCCATGCTCATGGAATTTGTGAATGGCTTTCTCATAATTCTCTGAAGACTCAAGCAGCGCTTTAGATGGAATACAACCAACATTGAGACAAGTCCCACCAAGACTAGCTTTACCTGCAGAGTCGGTAAAATCATCAATACAAACTGTTCGAAGGCCCAATTGTGCCGCTCGAATGGCAGCGACATACCCGCCGGGTCCAGCACCAATTACAGCAACGTCGTATATAGTTTCCATAGCACCTGATTAATTAAGTAATTAATGATTGCGAAGTGAGCTCTTTAGCACTAAATCTCGAGCAACAAACGAGAAGGATCTTCAAGTGCCTCTTTAATTGAAACTAGAAATAAAACTGCCTCGCGACCATCAATAATTCGATGATCGTAAGATAATGCCAAATAATTCATCGGCCTTACAACAACTTGCCCATCCTCAACAACTGGACGATCTTTGGTTGCATGAATTCCTAAAATAGCTGATTGAGGTGGATTAATAATTGGCGTCGACAACATAGACCCGAAAATCCCACCGTTAGATATGGAGAAAGTTCCACCGGTTAGTTCATCAATGGTCAACCTGCCCTCTTGCGCTCGCTTCCCGTAACCACTGATCGATTTCTCAATCTCTGAGAACCCCATCGTATCAGCGTTTCGAATGATTGGCACGACAAGACCTCTAGGACTACCGACCGCCATACCAATATCAAAATACCCATGATAAATGATATCGTCCCCGTCCACTGAGGCGTTGACTATTGGGTATTTTTTAAGTCCAGCAATAACCGCCTTAATAAAAAAGGACATGAAACCCAACTTAACTCCATGCTCCTTTTCAAACTGCACCTTGTACCGGTTTCGAATATCTATGACCGGTTGCATATTAACCTCATTAAAGGTCGTCAAGATTGCGGCTGTCGCCTGTGACTGCAGCAATCGCTCTGCAACGCGTTGCCTGAGACGTGACATCGGTACACGTTGCTCAGATCTTCCTTTGGCACCCAATTCTTTAGCCTCTGCTGGAACGACAGCAGACTGATGGTTTTCTTTTTTAGCCAATGTTGCAGCAACCATATCTTCTTTGGTAATTCGGCCGCCTCGACCCGTCCCAGAGATTTTGTTCACTTCAATACTTTTATCAGCGGCGAATTTTCTGGCTGCCGGCATGAGCACCACGGTGGTCTCCACCGTAGAAGCATCTGTCTTAGCCCTCTCATTTTTACCTGCTGCTATTGTGTTCGCTTCTACCTGTCGATCATCAACTGCACTGGTATCAATACGAGCAATAACCTCATTCGCTGCGACCAAGGCTCCCTCTACTTTAACAATCTCGATCAACACACCCGACTGAGGTGCCGGCAGCTCTAACACAACTTTATCTGTCTCAATATCGATAAGGTTCTCATCTCTTTGAACAAAATCTCCTTGCTTTTTGTGCCAAGACAACAAAGTTGCCTCAGCTACAGATTCAGACAATGCAGGCACTCGAACTTCAATCAGCATGACTTCTCCCAATTATGGTTAGTCGCAAATACGTTAATCAGATATGTTAAATCGTTAATCATTTATTCCTAAAGCGGCATTCAACACTGCACTTTGACGCTTTAAATGGAGCGCCGAATACCCACCTGCTGGTGAAGCCGAAGAGGCTCTCAACGCATAACTTAGCTTTTGCCCTTTCAACAGATGGCGTTCTATGTAGTGCTGAATCCTGTGCCAAGCACCTTGATTCCCTGGCTCTTCCTGGCACCAAACCATCTCTTTTGCACCTTTGTAAAGAGCTATCTGCGCTTTGAATAAATCATGCGGGAACGGATAGAGCTGCTCCAACCTGACAATCGCAACATGATCCAGTTGACGCTCTTGACGTAGAGCAGAAAGTTCGAAATAAACTTTGCCACTACAGAATACAACCCGTTTAATCTTGGAAGGATTCGTATTCGCGTCATCTGGAATGAGGTTTTGAAATTCTCCATTGACAAGGTCGTCTAAAGAAGAGATAGATTGTTTGTGGCGCAGTAAGCTCTTAGGACTAATAATGATCAACGGCTTGCGGTAAGGTCGAATCATTTGACGTCTCAAAACGTGAAACATTTGACTAGGCGTTGAAGGAATACAAATTTGCATGTTGTAATCAGCACACAACTGTAAATAACGTTCAATTCTTGCCGAAGAATGCTCTGGCCCCTGCCCTTCGTAACCATGAGGCAGCATCATCACGAGACCACACATGCGTCCCCACTTAACTTCACCAGAAGCGATAAACTGATCAATGACGACCTGCGCTCCATTGGCAAAGTCACCAAATTGAGCCTCCCAAATCACGAGCTCATTAGGTTCAGTTGTTGCGTAACCATATTCGAAACCAAGCACTGCTTCTTCCGACAGCAATGAATCGATCACTGAAAATGTAGGCTGTCCTTTATCAATATGCTCAAGGGGAATGTACATCCCGCCGGTCGCACCCTGCCTTCTTTGGTCATGCAAAACAGCATGTCTATGGAAAAAAGTTCCTCGACCGCTATCCTGACCAGATAAACGAATACCATAGCCGGCTTTTAAAAGTGACGCGTAAGCCAAATTTTCTGCCATACCCCAATCGATCGGAAGCTCACCTTGTGACATCAAGCGACGATCACTAATCACCTTTTCTACGCGAGGCTGCAATACAAACCCCTCCGGCACAGTTGTCAGCTTCGCGGATAAAGCTTTAATCGACCTTAACGTTAGGCTCGTTTTCGCTGCGTGCGTCCATGGAATATTTTGGTAAGCCGACCAATTAACCGTATAAGGAGGTTTAAAATTGGACAAGATGGTTTTATTTGTATGATGCCCGCCATCCAACGCATCTCTGAAATGGCCAATCATTTCCTCCGGCTCTTCACCCCGAACACAACCTTCGGCTACTAGGCGATCTGCATATTTTTTTCGAGTACCCGGATGTTTTTTAACTAAGCTATACATCCAAGGCTGCGTGACCATCGGCTCATCTTGCTCGTTGTGCCCGAGCTTTCTAAAGCAGACAAGATCAATCACTACATCTTTTCCAAATTCCATCCGATAGTCGAGGGCAATTTCCGTCACAAAGGCTACTGCTTCAGGATCATCCCCATTGACATGGAAAACGGGCGCATCAATCATCTTTGCAATGTCACTACAATACAAAGTAGAACGCATATCCCTAGGGTCTGAGGTTGTGAATCCAATTTGATTGTTAATAATGATGTGTACGGTACCCCCAGTTCGATAGCCACGTGTCTGAGAGAGGTTTAAAGTCTCCATAACGACACCTTGCCCGGCAAAAGCGGAGTCGCCATGCAGCAACACAGGTAGGACTTCTCTGCCTTCAGTATCGTTGCGGCGATGTTGTCGAGCGCGTACTGACCCCTCAACAACTGGGTTAACAATTTCAAGATGTGAGGGATTAAATGCTAAAGAAACATGCATTGGTCCACCAGGGGTCATCAAGTCCGAGGAAAACCCCTGATGATATTTAACATCACCCGCAGGGAGTTGCTCTACCGACTTGCCTTCGAACTCCGAGAATAGGTCCTTCGGCATCTTACCCAAGGTGTTCACAAGCACATTGAGACGCCCCCGATGCGCCATACCAATAACTGCCTCTTGAATACCTAACTGACCGGCTCTTTGTAGCAGATGATCCAACGACACAATCACACTTTCCGAACCCTCAAGAGAAAATCTTTTTTGCCCAACATACTTAGTGTGAAGATATTTTTCTAATGTCTCCGCTGCCGTCAAACGCTCGAGCAAATGAAGCTTAAGGTCTGAAGAATATTGCGGATGACCTCTTGGCCCCTCAAGTCGATCTTGAATCCATCGTTTTTGCTGTACATCACTGATGTACATGTACTCTGCACCAACCGATCCGCAGTAGGTATCTTGCAAGGCCTTCAAAATATCTAACAAAGGCATTTGCTCAGGCCCGACAAAAGACCCCGTATTAAAGTTCTTATCAAGATCATCCTGGCCAAGGTCATAATGTTCGAGAGTTAACTCAGAAATTTCAGGCTTGCCGAATCGATCGAGCGGATCTAACGATGCAAGCCTCACACCTAAAAATCGGTATGCATTGATGAGTTGTAGCACTGAAACTTGTTTACGCTCGTTACTGACATCTCCTACAAGACCATTAACCGAGGGGGTTACCACCTCGTTGTTTTTATACCCGACAAATGACTTAACAACCTGATGATGCGAGACATCCTTGACTAGACCTGAATTTTGCAAGCCATCAAAATAATCTTTCCAATCTACTGAGATTGAACTCGGGTCCTCTAAATAAGAGTCATACAACTCTTCTACAAATGCAGCATTAGTACCAAACAGGTAGGAGTTACCACCAAATTCGTTCATCATGGTTTATTCAGCCAAAGGTCCGTTGTAAGAATCATATTGAAGAAATTATCGTTGTTGAATTGACCTCACATCCCGTGGGGCCTCACCGACATATAATTGTCTTGGGCGACCGATTTTTTGCTCAGAATCAGAAATCATTTCATTCCATTGAGCAATCCATCCGACGGTACGTGCAAGAGCAAAAATACATGTAAACATGTTTGTTGGTATCCCCATCGCCCGCTGAACAATACCCGAATAAAAATCAACGTTTGGATATAACTTCTTCTCAACAAAATAGTCGTCTTCTAACGCAATCCGTTCTAGCTCCATTGCCAGTTTGAATAAGCGGTCATTCTCCAAACCCAATTCACTTAAGACCTCATGACACGTCTCTCGCATCAATTTAGCCCTGGGATCATAATTTTTATAGACGCGGTGACCAAAGCCCATCAACCTAAATCCTGAATTTTTATCCTTAGCCTTCTTGATATATTCGCCAACCCGAGACACATCTCCAATCTCCTCCAACATATCCAAACACGCTTCGTTTGCACCACCGTGAGCCGGTCCCCAAAGGCAGGCAATTCCTGCAGCAATACATGCAAAAGGATTTGCACCAGAGGACCCGGCAAGACGAACAGTCGAAGTCGATGCATTTTGCTCATGATCAGCATGCAATATAAAGATACGATCTAACGCTCGCGCTAACGTTTCGTTAACTTTGTACTCTTCAGAAGGAACCGAGAACAGCATTTGCATAAAGTTAGCCGAGTAGCTCAACTTATTATCGGGATACACAAAGGGTTGCCCAACCGAGTACTTATAAGCCATAGCTGCAAGTGTTGGTATTTTGGCAATCAGGCGAAATTGTGAAATCTCTCGATGCGACGGGTTATCTAAATCTAATGAGTCGTGATAAAAGGCCGAGAGAGCGCCAACAGTACCGACCAAGATTGCCATTGGATGGGCGTCACGTCGGAAGCCTCTAAAAAAATTGTTAATCTGATCATGGACCATGTTGTGTCGCATGACCTTTGAATCAAATCTTG
>DFDI01000069.1:0-10968 GCA_002367635.1 Betaproteobacteria bacterium UBA3031
CGCTCAATCGGGATTAATTCGATATCGGGCAACGGGCCTTGTGGTCGCTCCTCTAACACGAGACGTTTATAGCGAGACTCAACAACATTAAAGTACGTCTCTAAAGAAGGGGTCGCCGAGCCTAAAACAATTGGCACCTTCTGTTGGCTCGCCACATAAATTGCTAAATCTCTCGCGTTATAACGAACACCCTCAACCTGCTTGTACGACAGGTCGTGTTCCTCATCTACGACAATCAAACCTAACTGAGGCAAGGACGCAAATACTGCAAGCCGGGTGCCTAAGACAATTGACGCGCTACCCGATCGCGCTAACGACCACGCTTGATAACGCTCTTTATCAGTCATGCTGCTATTTAAAGTCACAATCTCATGCTCAGGAAAACGCTTACGCAGACGCGATTCAAACTGGGGTGTCAAATTAATTTCTGGCACCAACACCAACACCTGTCGATTAAGGTCAAGCGTCTTGGCCATGATCTCGAAATATACTTCGGTCTTACCGCTCCCCGTCACACCTTGCAACAACCAAGTTTGATGCATGTCTAAATCAGCAACAATGGTCTCAATCGCCAGACGTTGAGGTGTTGTTAAATTAATATGTTTGATTTCTCCTTCCTCGAGTCGCGGCATGGGTGCTTTGAGCGAAACGACATTTTGACGTTGTTCAAGGGTATTGGTCCAACCCTGAGCATGCCACTGAGCAAGCTCTACCCTTGCATTCGAGTAAACCAAAAGTGCCTGACGCAACGTAACCGCACCTTCCGCCAACAACAAATCAAAAAGTCGTCTTTTGCCCATAGTGCGGGCGGTCAAGTGCGCTGGAACTTCTTGGATTCCCCTGTCGCTCAGAGTAAAAACCGTTTCGGTGAGTCGATTTAAAAAATCGATGCGACGGACGGCCGTAGGCAAACCTAAAAATAGAGCTTGCCCCATCCGAGCACAATAGTACTGAGACACAAACCGACACAGGGAGAAGTACGATGGGGGTAATGGGTCGAGATCAAAAACCGATTCAATTTGCTTTAACCTACGCGGCTCGACCAACGACACGTCAGACACACAATCTACTATACCGACTAGTTTTTTATTGCGAAACGGAACAACAACGATTGACCCTCTAGCAACCTGGTGGGGGCCAGCACGGTAGTCGAATGGTCCTTGTAACGGGACGTCGAGATGAACTTGAGCAAAAGACATAAGCTAAACGTTCGTAGGCATTTTCAATGGAATCATGAAAAATCTACAGAGACTATACCCCACGCAATATGGCGTGTTACGTGTGCCAGCACGCCAGCAACGGAACGATTAACCGGCCGCGTGGTAACCCCTACTCTGCTCATGCACCGCCTCAACAAGTGCATGCACATTCTCGGGTGGAGTAAATTGGTTCACACCATGGCCCAGATTAAACACGTGGCCAAATCCTTCACCGTAGCCTGCAAGTATTTCGCCAACTTCTTTTTGTATCACTTCAGGATTCGTCAGCAATATGGCTGGGTCCATATTGCCCTGCAAAGCTACGCGATCCCCTACCCGCATGCGCGCCGTAGCTATATCGGTTGACCAGTCCAACCCCAGTGCGTCCGCTCCAGTCTCTGATAAACCCTCCAGCCACTGGCCTCCACCCTTAGTAAACACAACTCTTGGGATGACTCGTCCATTTACTTCTCTAATCAAACCAGTACAAATTTGTTTTAGATTGTTTTGAGAAAAACGTTTAAATGCGCTTGGTGTTAGTGCCCCGCCCCACGTATCAAAGATCATAACGGCGTCGGCGCCTGCTTGAATTTGCCCATTCAAATAAGCAATCACAGATGCTGAGGTTACTTCTAGTATTTTTCCAAACAAATCTGGCCGCTCGTAAGCCATTTTCTTGACTCGGTGAAACTCCGTCCCACCTTTACCTTCAATCATGTAACACGCCAAAGTAAATGGACTGCCTGAAAAACCAATAAGGGGCACCCGTCCGTTTAGTGCCTGCTTAATCGATCGAACAGCGTCAGTCACATATTTAAGCTGCTCCTCTGGCTCGATGACTGATAACGATTGAATCTGTTTTTCATCCCTGAGAGGACGTTCAAATTGCGGGCCTTCCCCATCTGCAAAATAAAGGCCTAAACCCATCGCATCAGGAATAGTCAATATGTCCGAAAATAAAATCGCAGCATCAAGGTTAAATCGAGCTAATGGTTGAAGTGTAACTTCCGTAGCCAGCTCTGGATTCTTACAAAGTTTAAGAAAAGACCCTGCTTGGCTCCGAGTCTTGTTGTACTCAGGAAGGTATCGCCCGGCCTGGCGCATAATCCAGATGGGCGTATACGGGGTTGGTTGGCGGAGTAGCGCCCGCAGAAATACATCGTTTTGAAGCTCGGCCAAGTAGCGCCCCTCTCTAAATCTGAATTAAAATTTTAAGACGACCTGATCATTCATCGAGGAAGTTCCGATTGACCCATCAGTGTCTCATCTATGGAGCGGGCACATTGCCGACCCTCTCGAATTGCCCAAACAACTAGTGATTGGCCACGTCGCATATCGCCAGCAACAAACACTTTTTCACATGAGGTTTTATAGTCATCCGTATTTGAAGCCACATTTCCACGGCCATCGAGCTCAACGCCCAACGCAGACAATAATCCCTGACGAACTGGATTTACAAATCCCATTGCAAAAAGCACTAGGTCTGCCTTCAGTTCAAACTCGCTACCCGGCATTTCTTGCATCTGCATGCGTCCGTCATCACCTTTTACCCACTCAACACGCGCCGCAACCAGTTTAGTCACGCGGCCCTCTTCACCCTCGAAGCGCTTGGTCGTCACCGACCAATCTCGAGAGCAACCCTCTTCGTGAGAGGACGATGTCCTTAACTTAATCGGCCAGTCGGGCCAAGTGAGGGGTCGGTTCTCCTCTTCCGGAGGCATAGGCATCAATTCAAATTGGGTTACCGAAGCAGCACCCTGACGGTTAGAGGTTCCGACACAATCAGAGCCCGTATCACCACCGCCAATCACAACAACATGTTTGCCTGTGGCGAGAATTTGAGTATCGAGCTGATCTCCCGCAACGACTCGATTTTGTTGCGGCAAGAACTCCATCGCAAAATGTACACCTTCAAGCTCTCGACCCAGGACAGACAAATCACGAGGCACCTCGGAGCCGCCAGTCAAGGCAACAGCATCAAATTCTTTAAGGAGCGCTTCATGACTGATGGTCTTTTGAGATAAATCATTAACACCAAGTTGCGGCTCACCCGGGGAGCCCACACAAATACTGGTGCGAAATTCAACCCCTTCTTGCTCCATTTGCACAACTCGTCGATCAATATGGCTCTTCTCCATCTTGAAGTCTGGTATCCCATATCGAAGTAAGCCACCAACTCGATCATTCTTTTCAAACACAACCACATCGTGTCCCGCTCGTGCAAGCTGTTGTGCGCACGCGAGCCCGGCGGGGCCAGAGCCAACCACCGCTACACGCTTATTCGTCTTGTGGTTCGGAGGCTCAGGGACGATCCAACCTTTATCCCAACCTTTGTCAACAATGGCATGCTCAATCGATTTAATTGCAACCGCTGAGTCATTAATATTGAGCGTACATGCCGATTCACACGGGGCAGGGCAAATACGCCCAGTAAATTCCGGAAAATTGTTTGTAGAGTGCAATGTTTGAAGTGCAGACTCCCAATTTTGGCGATAAACCAGATCGTTCCAATCTGGAATAATATTATTGACTGGGCAACCACTCTGACAAAACGGTATGCCACAATCCATGCATCGAGATCCTTGACGCGACGCCTCCTCATCGGAGTGCACCACAACAAATTCGTTATAGTTTTTAAGTCGAGAATCGGCAGGGGTACTTGATTCATTCACCCTGCCATGTTCCATAAATCCGGTTGGTTTACCCATCCTATGCTGCCTCCCGTTCGTTTTTATTGCCCTGAGCAAGCTCAGTCAAAGCGCGTCGGTACTCGTGAGGAAACACCTTTATAAACTTACCTCTTGCCGCGGGCCAATCAGCCAATATTTCTTTGGCAAGCGGGCTGTTGGTGCGTCTTTGATGCTCAGAGACGAGATGCTTCAATAAGTCTTCATCCCGCATATTGTGATGTACCGTTTCGTCCGACTGCGCACTCGACAAAGGGATTTTTTCCAGCGTAACCATTGCGTGGTTACACCGTTTATCAAAGTTGCCTTTAGGGTCGTAAACGTAAGCAATCCCTCCGCTCATGCCTGCCGCAAAGTTTCGCCCCGTGTCCCCGAGCACAACAACAGTGCCTCCCGTCATATACTCACAACAATGATCGCCAACTCCCTCTACAACAGCCGTTGCACCACTATTTCTCACCGCAAATCGCTCTCCCGCGACGCCTGAAAAATAGGCTTCTCCTTCTACAGCACCGTAAAGTACAGTATTACCAATAATAATATTTTGGTGCGAAGCCCCGGCAAAATTTTCAGAAGGATGTATCACAATACGCCCGCCTGACAGACCTTTACCCACATAATCGTTCGCATCACCTTTTAGGTTAAACGTTATGCCACGAGCCAAAAATACCCCGAAACTTTGGCCTGCTGTGCCCTCAAAATTTACGGTCACGGTTTCATCTGGGAGTCCAGCATGTCCATAGCGACTAGCGATTTGATTAGACAGCATGCCCCCCACGCTTCGATTTGCATTAATCACTTTACTCGTAATTTGAACAGCAACTTGATCCTCTAGTGCGCTCTTTGCCTCATCTATCAAAATATTATCCAACGCCTTTTCTAGACCATGGTCTTGGTTCTCAAGGTGACGTCTACCCACTTCATCGGGCATATCCGGTCGATAAAAAATCTTGGAAAAATCCAACCCCTTTGCTTTCCAATGCGAGATCCCCTTCTTGGTGTCAAGCAAGTCAGATCGACCGATAATTTCATTGAGGCTACGCACGCCCATCTGCGCCATAATCTCTCGCATTTCCTGCGCTACAAAATGGAAAAAATTGATCACGTGTTCAGGTTTTCCTGAGAATTTCTTTCTCAAGACAGGGTCCTGAGTTGCGATGCCCACTGGACACGTATTTAGATGACATTTACGCATCATGATGCAGCCCTCTACCACTAAGGGGGCTGTCGCGAATCCAAACTCATCAGCTCCGAGCAGAGCTCCAACAATGACGTCCCTACCGGTTTTCATTTGGCCATCTACTTGCACAACGACACGACCTCGAAGCTGATTGAGCACTAGAGTTTGCTGAGTTTCAGACAAACCTAACTCCCACGGCGACCCCGCGTGCTTAATTGACGACATTGGAGACGCTCCAGTACCGCCATCGTGCCCAGCAATTACAACGTGATCAGATTTTGCCTTAGCAACACCAGCAGCTACTGTTCCAACCCCGATCTCCGAAACGAGTTTGACGCTGATCGACGCCTTAGGATTTGCGTTTTTAAGGTCATGGATTAACTGCGCCAAATCCTCAATGGAATAAATGTCGTGATGGGGTGGCGGCGAAATAAGTCCGACTCCTGGAACTGAAAATCTGAGCTTCGCTATATATTGCGACACCTTATGCCCAGGTAACTGCCCTCCTTCACCAGGCTTCGCACCTTGAGCAATCTTAATCTGAATTTGATCAGCATTTGCAAGATATTCCGCCGTCACACCGAATCGACCTGACGCAACTTGCTTGATTTTTGAGCGAAGCGTATCTCCCGCCTCAAGTTCGACATCAGTAACCACAACAGCACCCAAAACATTTTTGGTGCTTGTCTTCGATTTAACCGTTTTAAAGCGCCCAGGATCCTCTCCCCCTTCACCGGTATTTGACTTGCCCCCAATGCGATTCATCGCAATCGCAAGGGTAGTGTGGGCTTCGGTCGAAATAGAGCCCAGCGACATCGCTCCAGTAGCAAAACGTTTAACAAGCTCTGTCCAGGGCTCTACCTCATCTATTGAAATAGGATCTGACAAAGGCTTTATTTCAAAGAGTCCACGCAAAGTCATATGTCGCCGACTTTGCTCGTTGATCATCTGTGCATACTCTTTATACGTGGAATACTCATTAGTTCTTGTCGCGCGCTGCAATGTCGCAATCGAATCCGGTGTCCACATATGAGCTTCACCACGCACCCTGAACGTATATTCACCGCCCGCATCTAGCGCAGATATTAAAGTCGGGTCTTTTTCACTAAATGCCCGAACGTGCTCCTTAATAGCCTCCTCAGCAACTTCGTGCAAACCAATGCCTTCAACATTACTCGACGTTCCTGTAAAAAACCGCTCAATAAACTGAGTATTTAAGCCAATAGCCTCAAAAATTTGGGCGCCGCAGTATGACTGATAGGTCGATATCCCCATTTTTGACATAACCTTATTTATGCCCTTGCCAATCGCTTTAATAAAGTTTTTTTGGTTCGTTACAGGCTCCTGGTTAAGATCAACCGATATCGTAGCAAGTGTTTCCATCGTCAACCAAGGATGGATCGCCTCCGCGCCATAGCCGGCGAGCAGAGCGAAATGGTGCACCTCACGCGCCGAACCCGTACTGACAACAAGACCTGTCTTCGTTCTCAACCCGCTTCGCACCAAATGGTGATGAACACCACTCGTTGCCAACAACGCTGGGATCGCCACTCTTGCCTGGTCCACAGCGCTATCTGACAAAATCAATATCGTCTTACCCTTGTGAACAGCACGTTCCGCTTGCTCGCAAATCGCACTGAGTGCCCGCTCCATGCCATCCGGGCCATCATCCCGAACAAACGTCGTGTCAATGACCTCACTATCAAATGCCCCATCGGTGAGCTGCCCAATATTAAGGAGCGCCTCATAATCATCAAAGCCTAAGATCGGTTGGGAAACTTGAAGGCGTTTCGTAACTGTCGAATAATCGACTCCCAATAAATTAGGCTTCGGGCCAATATAGGAAATTAGCGACATCACCAGCTCTTCGCGAATCGGATCAACCGGTGGGTTTGTAACTTGCGCGAACAACTGCTTGAAATAGCTGTAGAGGGACTTATTTTTGTCAGACAAAACAGCAAGCGGAGAGTCATTTCCCATAGATGCCGTTGGCTCCTGGCCTGACTCTGCCATTGGCGTCAAAACAAACTTAATGTCTTCCTGGGTAAAACCAAAAGACTGTTGGATATCTAATAACCCTCGGGTATCTCTGGACACCTTTTGCGTCTTAGCTGCCTTCAAGTCTGAGAGACTCACTGCCGACTCACGCAAAAGAGCCCCGTAATCTCGCTTCGCAATCAAGGTTTCTTTAATTTCCTCATCGCCAATAATTCGCCCCTGATCTGTGTCGATAAGCAACATCTTTCCAGGCTCCAAGCGCCACTTGTGAGCAATATTTTCTTCTTTAATAGGCAAAACCCCTACCTCAGACGCCAATATGACTAAGTCATCTTTCGTGACGACATAACGCGCAGGCCTCAAGCCATTACGGTCCAGCGTGGCCCCTATCTGAACGCCATCAGTAAAAGCTACCGCTGCAGGACCATCCCAAGGTTCCATAACCGGAGCATGGTACTCAAAGAAATCTTTACGTTCCTGACTCATTAGAGCGTTACCAGACCACGCCTCTGGGATCAACAACATCATGGCCTGCGCTGGGGTATAACCACCCAAAACAAGCAACTCTAGTGCATTATCAAAGCTAGCCGAATCAGACTGTCCTTCATCAATCAAGGGCCACAATTTGGCGAGATCCTCTCCCATGACGGGCGAGGTTAAGGCTTGCTGTCGCGCCTTCATCCAATTGACATTTCCACGCAACGTGTTGAACTCACCATTATGTCCGATCATCCTGAACGGATGCGCAAGCTCCCAGCTTGGGAACGTGTTTGTGGAGAAACGTTGATGCACCAGGGCTAAAGCGGAGGTAAATGTTGGGCTTAAAAGATCTAAATAATAATCGCCAACTTGGCTCGCAAGCAGCATCCCCTTGTAAATGATTGTTCTAGCAGACATTGATGGGAGATAAAAGCCGCCAGCTCCTACTTCAAGCGACGCTGTAACTCGATGCTCAACTTGCTTGCGAATAACAAAAAGTTTCCGTTCAAAGTCCTGAACACTGTTGCAATTACCGCCGCGACCAACAAAAATCTGACGAACGACTGGCTCTACATCTCGCGCAGTTTGACTGATTCCCGAATTATCAACGGGAACATCTCGCCAGCCGAGAACCTCCTGGCCCTCAGCTTGAGCGTACTCCTCTAGGAGGCGCTGTATCTTTGATCGAACTGACTCATCCTGAGGCAAAAACACCATACCTACGCCGTAGGCCCCAATGGGGGGCAATTCGAACCCTAAACCTTCAAGGCTACGAAAAAACTCATCGGGAATTTGAACCAAGATGCCCGCCCCATCACCCAACAACGGGTCAAAACCGGTTGCACCACGATGGGTCAGGTTATCTAAAACCTCCAACCCTTGTCGAACAATGCTGTGACTTCTATGCCCCTTGATGTGGGCTACAAAGCCAACCCCGCACGCGTCATGCTCGTTGGCGGGGTTATAAAGCCCTTGGGCAACAGGTTTTACAAACTTAGTCACGATCTTGCCTCTCTAAATCTTAATTATTCCAGTAAAACTTTGGGCGTATTCAATAAATATACCCAAAGACACCAAATCCGGCTTAGCACCGGATTTGGATAAAACAGCTTATGGTACCGTGATACGAGGCATTTGATCAATATAAGGTAATTTTGACTAGAAAGGATCCACGAGAAATAACTGTCGATATTCCTTCATCGCATATCGATCCGTCATACCAGCGATGTAGTCGGCAATGGCTCGCGGGGCATCCTTTTTCGCCTGAATTTGATAACGGGGGGGCAGAAGCCCAACATCCTCGTTAAAAGCCTTGAATAAACCCCGAACCACCCGCTTAGCTTTATCCGCCATCCGTTGAACTTTGTAGTGCCTATACAGATTCCGATACAAATACTGCTGCACCTCTCGATGCTTAAGCTCCATCTCTTCACTGAAGCAGATCAAAGTAGGCCCCGAACGGACCCCATCGAGCGAAGACGGATTAGCGTCTTGAATTAGACGGGCACTCTCTTGCGTAAGATCAATCACAAAACTGTTCACAGTCCGTCGAATAGCCTCGCTGGCTTTGCGTTGCTCATCGATACCAGGGTACTTCCGCGCAACAGCATGCAAATGCTCCCCAAAAACAGGAAGCTCGCTCATAAGCTGGAGGTCAAGCAAACCGGAGCGTAACCCGTCGTCAATGTCGTGATTGTTGTACGCGAGGCCATCCGCCATATTCGCCAACTGAGCCTCCAAAGAGGGGCGACGCTTTTCGATAAACCGTGTTCCAATCTCTCCGAGATCTTTAGCATTCTTTAAAGAACAATGCTTCAAAATTCCCTCTCTCGTCTCAAAACACAGATTTAAACCCTCGAACTGCGCGTACCTGTGCTCTAAGCGATCGACGACTCTTAAGGATTGAAGATTATGTTCAAACCCACCAAATTCGCTCATGCATTCATTCAGCGCGTCCTGACCGCTGTGACCGAATGGCGTATGCCCTAAATCATGAGCTAAAGCGATCGCCTCGACGAGATCAACGTTTAATCTCAGATTAGATGCGATGGATCGCGCGATCTGGGCTACCTCTAAGCTATGTGTCAGTCGGGTTCTAAAATGATCTCCCTCATGATTCACAAACACCTGGGTCTTGTACTCAAGCCTGCGAAAGGCCGTTGAATGAATAATTCGATCTCGGTCTCGTTGAAATTCCGTACGACCGAAAGCTTTCTCCTCATTGAATTGGCGCCCTGAAGTTATGTCCCTAGGAACCGCGTAATCCGCAAATGCTTCAGCCGACATACTTAGCGCTCCGTCCCATCAAGCACTTCAACAAGCAGATCTCTAGGAAAGTCTCCAGTAACATAAGCAGCACCCAAACTTTTCAATAAAACCAAACGTAACTTGCCATCGAGCACCTTCTTGTCATACCCCATCAATTCTAAGTAACGCTCTCGACCCAAATCTGGAGCATCGATCGGTAATCCGATACTACTTAACAATCGCTCTATACGATCCCAATCCGACTGCGTCAAAGACCCCATTAACACAGACAATCGAGAGGCAAGCAACATGCCGACGGCAACAGCCTCTCCATGAAGCCATTTACCATAGCCGAGGCCAGCCTCAATCGCATGACCAAAGGTATGGCCAAAGTTCAACAATGCTCTTGATCCTGACTCGGTCTCATCATCTTCAACAATTCTCGCCTTGCTCATACAACACCTCTCGACCGCATAACCCAACGCATCGAAGTCTCGCTTCATCAGTAGTGTCACATTTTGTTCGAGCCAAACAAAAAAGGCTGCGTCCATAATCGCCCCATACTTAACCACCTCAGCTAAACCCGCCTGGAATTCTCGCTCAGGCAAGCTTTGCAGCATCTCTAAGTCGATGATGACGGCTTGAGGCTGATAAAAAGAGCCAATCATATTTTTTCCGGCAGGATGATTGATCGCAGTCTTACCACCCACGGAAGAATCAACCTGTGACAGCAATGTCGTCGGGATTTGCACCAATGGCACTCCTCGCTGATACGTTGCAGCGGCAAACCCCGCCACATCTCCCACAACACCTCCGCCTAGAGCGACAATGGTAGTCGAACGATCGACCCGTCTCTCTATCAACTGATCATAGATTGAAGTAAGCGTCTCTTGCGTCTTAAATCGCTCTCCGTCTGGAATGATGACTTGCTCAACAGCAGCTCCCCTAATAGAAAAAAATTGGGCGACACGCTCAAAATAAAGAGGACCCACAACATCGTTCGTAACCACAACATAACGTCGACTGCGCAATCCGCAAGCGTCCAGCAAGTCCTTATTCCGAAAGGAATCTCTCCCAATGAAAATCGGATACGTTCGACTTCCGAGTCCTACATTGATCTGCCTGTTTTTCATATCCTTAGTTAACAACCCGCTCATTGCGCTCGAGCGTTGATGAG
>DFDI01000069.1:11204-36697 GCA_002367635.1 Betaproteobacteria bacterium UBA3031
CAGTATAAATCGGATCTCGGACTAGAAATAGATCTTTAAGCCGCTCCAAAGGGTTCTCTGTATCCAAGAGTGGTCGACTTTTATCTGCGTACGTTCTCTTCCATAAATCCTCTACCTGAGCCTTCAGGTATACAACGAATCCGTTCGAGCCCAATGACTTTCGATTATCTTCAGAAAGAATGGCGCCACCACCCGTAGCCAATACGATATTGTCTAAAACCGTAAGGTCTGCTATTACGGCTCGCTCGCGAGCTCGAAAGCCCTCTTCACCCTCGTGATGAAAAATCGTCGCAATAGACACTCCTGTTCGCTCTTCGATCACTTGGTCGGAGTCAAAAAAACTCTTTCGCGCGCGCTTCGCAAGCAGTCGTCCTACAGATGATTTTCCAGCGCCCATCATCCCTACGAGGTAAATGTTGCCTTTAAAAGAACTCAACGTCTCCTCTGCTGAGTGGGCATGATCATTTGCTTTTTCCATTGTTAAATTCTAACCGCTAACTCATACGCTGTACTAACTCTTGCGGATTTTTCTGCCAACCGATTGATAAATAAATTGCTATATATAGTTCTACCTAAAAACCTTGGCATACTATAATGGTTAATAACCCGAACAAACCAAACGAGCCTTAATGCGCTTAAGTAGCCTACTTTCTAAACTTCTATTGCTTTGCCTCAGCCTTGGGGTTGTAGGCATTCTTGTTGCGACCTTTGCTTTCATCACCGCCTATCCTCAGCTGCCTCCCGTAACTGCACTGACCGATTATAGCCCCAAGTTACCGCTCCGAATTTATAGTCGAGAGGGGATATTGATCGGCGAGTTTGGACAAGAGAACCGAGAGTTCATTGGCATCGAATCAGTCCCTAGCCTTCTAAAAAATGCCATCATTGCATCGGAAGATGAACACTTTCTAGAACATCATGGCATTGACTTCTACGGAATTGGCAGGGCCGCAATAGCGAACCTCTCGGCCCGCGGCGCGCGACAAGGCGCAAGCACGATCACCATGCAAGTAGCACGCAATTTCTTTCTTTCGTCAGAGAAAACATTCACTCGAAAATTCAATGAGGCACTGTTAGCAATTAAAATTGAACGCCATCTCACAAAAGACCAAATTCTTGAGCTCTACATCAACCAGATTTACTTAGGGCAACGAGCATTCGGATTCGCGGCCGCTTCTAAAGTCTACTTCGGCAAAACACTGTCGCAAGCTTCATTGGCAGAAATATCTATGCTTTCTGGATTGCCAAAAGCACCCTCAAAATATAACCCGGTGGTGAACCTCAAACGCGCCAAACAAAGACAATCATACGTACTTAATAGAATGTTTGGCTTAGGCTTCATATCGGATCGAGACCTTGAAGCAGCTAAGACTGAGAGACTTAAAGTCTCTTCTGCGCGTCCAAATCCCAGCAGGCATGCTGAATTTTTCGTTGAAATGGTTCGACAAGAATTAACTGAACAATACGGCGATGAAGCCTATACCAAAGGATTAAATGTTCACACCACACTTTCAGTCAAGCACCAAGAAGCAGGCTTCCAAGCGTTGAAAAAAGGGTTAGAAACACACGACCAAAGACAGGGGTATCGTGGGCCATTAGCAACGCTCCATATCCCATCCAGAATAGATGATGAAGTGCTCGAAGAGTTCCTGCATGATTTCGAAAAGCTTGAGGACCTAACTCCCGCAGTTGTCCTTGATATAACCCCATCTGCGATTGAGAGTTATACAAAAGGTGTCGGTTTTGTCACCTTAAGTGGCAAAGGCACACAATTCGGCTCATTGGACCTCCTGGTCGGATCTGAATCAGTTTCGCCGTTAAAAAAGGGGGATCTGATTTATGTCCGTAAAAATAATAATGAACCCTGGGCTCTTAGCCAACTTCCCGCCGCCGAAGGCGCCGTTGTTTCGATTGATTCCGATACTGGGGCGATTCACGCGCTGGTAGGTGGGTACAACTTCTATCGGAACAAGTTTAATCATGTGACACAAGCCAAGCGGCAACCGGGGTCTAGCTTTAAACCCTTTATTTATTCCGCAGCATTAGAGCGCGGATTCACTCCAGGCACTATTATCGACGACGCCCCCTTTGAGATTGACGAGAGCCAAACTGGCTTTAAACATTGGGATCCACAAAATTACGACGGAGAATTCGCTGGCCCAATCAGCCTTCGATACGCGTTAGCTAAATCTAAGAACTTAGTAGCCATTCGTATACTGCAGGCCATAACCCCAAACTATGCCCGTAATTTTTTAAGCCGATTTGGGTTCAACCCGAAACACCACCCCCCCTACTTGACCATGGCATTAGGGGCTGGCTCAACCACCCCACTCGAGATGGCTCGAGGTTACGCCGTTTTTGCAAATGGCGGTTATTTAGTCGAGCCTCACTTCATTACACGCATCGAGGACATCGAGGGCAATCTATTATTTAAACCGAAACCACAACAAGCAAAAACAACGTCAGATCGAATGATTAACGAACGAAATGTCTTCACGATGAACTCTCTTTTGCGGGGTGTTATTCAGAATGGGACAGGCATTCGCGCAAAATCCTTGGGTCGAAAAGATTTAGCAGGAAAAACTGGCACCACAAATGACAACATCGACGCTTGGTTCGCCGGTTTTCAACGCCGTATCGTTGCCATTACCTGGGTCGGCAAGGACCAACCCGAACCGCTGGGAGATAAAGAGACGGGATCAAAAGCCGCTCTACCGATCTGGATCGATTACATGGAAGTAGCGCTCAAGGGGATTCCAGAAGAGACGCCACCCAACCCACCAGAAGGCATCCGATCGGTGATGATTAATCCAAAGACAGGATTGCCGACTGATAACGATGGAGTGCTGGAATATTTTTACGATGAAAATGCTCCTAGCAAGAATTCGGGAATGTTCTTCTAGGGTTTAACGTCGAACCGAACTACTTGGTGGCCAAAAGAACCTTTGCCGCGTCCAACGCGAAATAAGTTAATACGCCATCCGCACCCGCCCGCTTAAATGACAACAATGTCTCCATCATGCAAGAAGTCTCGTCCAGCCATCCATTAGCAAATGCCGCCTTAAGCATGGCGTACTCTCCACTTACTTGATACGCAAACGTTGGGACACTGAATTGTTTTTTCACTCGAGTGATAACGTCTAAGTACGGCAAGCCAGGCTTAACCATCACCATGTCGGCACCCTCCTGCAGATCCAGACCAACCTCCCAAAGGGCCTCATCCGAATTAGCAGGGTCTATTTGATAGGTTTCCTTATTACTTTTACCTAAATTGTTCGATGAACCGACTGCATCCCTAAATGGTCCATAAAAACTCGAAGCAAATTTCGCCGCATAAGCGAGTATGCGCACTCGATCAAATCCGTTTTTATCAAGCGCCTGTCGAATAGCACCGATGCGGCCATCCATCATGTCTGAGGGCGCTAGAACATCAACCCCGGCAGCGGCATGACTTAGCGCCTGTTGAATTAGAACCTCGACAGTTTCATCATTAAGTACATAACCCGCTTCGTTGAGCAAACCATCTTGACCATGGCTCGTGTATGGGTCAAGCGCCACATCAGTAATCACCCCCAACTCCGGGAAATTACGTTTAAGCAAGGTGACCACTCTAGGGATCAAACCTTGGTCAGAATAAGCCTCCTCGGCCAGCGGGGTTTTAAGCTCTTGACCAATCACGGGAAACAATGCGATCGCAGGTATACCTAACGCAACACATTGTTCTGCAACAGTCAGCAACAAATCTGGGGTGTAACGCAATACTCCCGGCATAGACTGTATCGTCTGCGTTTTATTTTCGCCATCAAAAACAAATACCGGATAAATGAGATCATCGACACTTAAACGATTCTCACGAATAAGCCTTCGCGAAAAATCATCCCTTCTATTTCGTCTCATTCGACGATGAGGAAAGCGACCTAATACGTTCACACTCACCTTTAACCTCCAAAAATTGCGCTTACATTAGAATCAACGTACAAACCTAACTTAACCAGCCAATCAGTTTCGCTCTAGCCTCATCCAAACCAGCCCTATTCAGGCTTGAGAATACTTGCACAGTAACTTGCGAATATTGTCCAACAAGTATTTCGGATACCTCTCCTAATTTTTTCTGAACATCAGCTCGATTAAGCTTATCGGATTTGGTCAGCAATACATGAATCGGCTTACCCGTCATTGAGAACCACTCGACCATCTGCTCATCAAGCACCGTTGGCGAATGACGAATATCCATCACTGCAAATAACCCTCGGATCTGATGCCTTTTCGATAAATACGTGGTGAGCTCCTGCGCCCAAGCATTCCTCATAGCCTCCGAGACTCTTGCGTAACCATATCCTGGCAAATCCACAATAAAGCGACTCTCGGTTACCTTGAAGAAATTGAGTAGTCGCGTTCGGCCGGGCAGCTTGCTCGTATGCGCCAGCTTTTTTTGATTCGTGATTACGTTAATCGCACTTGACTTACCAGCATTCGAGCGACCGGCAAAGACTACCTCGCCACAGTCATCATCAGGAATTTGATGATATTTCTCAAAAGACTTCCAATACTCGGCATTTTGAACAACTAAAGACATAGACACAGTCAAAGATAAAATTTAGGTGTGCATCATAACTTAACGACTAAAGAATCACCGAAAAAATAGATCTAACTTGGTATTTATTAGGGCCAATGTGCCTTTTTGACCCTTTCCTTTGGTGCGGTCAGACAGAATTACGATAGATTCACTCAAGATGCTTCAAAAAATCAAGTTTGAACTCCCCATTTGTCATCGGCACACTTTAAAGGCTTCCTCAGCGGCATCAAGCGTGGTTTGAATATCTTGATCGGTATGCGCAGAAGACACAAATCCAGCTTCAAATGCTGACGGCGCCAAGTTAATCCCCCGCTCCAGCATGGCATGGAAAAAATGATTAAATCGCTCTCGGTCACAATCCATCACAGCATCATAAGTCTCCGGCACTTGCTGAGTGAAATACATACCAAACATACCACCAACATGAGCGGCACAAAATGGAATAGCAGCTGACCTTGCGCGCTCGGCCATTCCAGCGACCAACTGACCCGTCTTCGCTTCAAGCGATTCGAAAAACCCCTCTTGGCTTATTAAATCTAACGTTGCTAATCCCGCAGCTACCGAAACGGGATTGCCCGATAACGTACCAGCCTGATATACCGGCCCGGTTGGTGCTAATTTTTGCATCACATCTCTTCGGCCACCGAAGGCCCCCATCGGCAAGCCACCACCGATCACCTTGCCTAGAGTGGTGATATCGGGGTTGATTCCATATAGCCCCTGAGCCCCCTTTGGGCCTACTCTAAAGCCAGTCATGACTTCATCAAAAATCAACAAAGCTCCATATTGAGTGCATAGCTCACGAATGCGCTCTAAAAACCGTGCATCACCCTTCACAAGATTCATATTGCCCGCGATTGGCTCAATAATCACCGCAGCAACCTCATGACCTACCCGATCAAATGTTTCCTCAAGCGTCCCCACCTCGTTGTAATCGAGCACAACCGTTTGCGCAACCAACTCTGGCGGAACCCCGGCTGAACTCGGCTGACCAAACGTCAAAGCTCCTGAGCCCGCTTTAACCAGCAATGAATCTGAATGACCGTGGTAACAACCCTCAAACTTTATAATTTTAGGTTTTTCAGTATAGCCGCGAGCCAATCTTATCGCGCTCATCGTCGCTTCTGTGCCAGAGCTTACCAAGCGCACTTGTTCCATCGAAGGAAGCGCCTCGATAAGTCGCTCCGCTAGGGTTACCTCTCCCGGTGTTGGGGCGCCAAAACTAAGCCCCTTTTCTGCGGCCTCTTTTACCGCTCGCACAATTGAAGGGTGTGCGTGCCCAGCGATCATCGGACCCCACGACCCCACATAGTCTATATACGCGTTTCCATCGACATCAAATATCCTACTGCCTTCGCCTTTTACAATCGTTCTAGGCGTACCTCCAACAGACCCAAATGCCCGAACCGGAGAATTCACTCCTCCCGGGATTAATTCTTTCGCACGCTCAAATGACAATAAGTTATTCGTCGACATAAACTACCCTTTTAACCTAATTTAAAACCGATTTAAATTGACAATATAAACTCGTCCATTCTCGCGCCCGAGACGCTACATCATCAACGCCGAATAAACCATTAATAACCGCCAAAGAGGAAGATCCTCTAATCAATAACTCCTCAGCGTTATTAAGAGTGACTCCACCAATAGCAACAATGGGGATTTTGATTCCACTCGTGCGCGCTAACCCAAGAATATCGAGTGACACTGGCGTTGCTGTCGACTTCGACAATGAAGGAAAGAACGCCCCAAAAGCGAGGTAATCAGCACCTCTGCTTTGCATCTCGAGAGCCATTGGCAAATTATCGTAACACGACACTCCGATTATTTTACTAGGCCCGAGAATATCGCGCGCGATCTCAAGAGCCGCATCCTCCTTGCCAATATGCACCCCTCGAGCGCTGACCGCTTTTGCCAGCTGAGGATCGTCATTAATGATCAAAGAACCGCCCGATGATTCAATAATGTCGTTCAACCTCTGGGCAACGAGACGCCTTTGATCTGGTGCGCTGACCTTATTTCGATATTGAAACAACCGAACACCCCCGCTCAGAGCTTGCTCCACCATAAAAACTAACCGATCTGAATCATTGATATCAGGCGTAATCGCGTAGATTCCTGTCTTAAAAACATCTATGGCATCGTGCCTCATCATTTGCCTTTGTTACGATTTGGAATCAGTTGCCCGCCGCCAATACGGTAACCGCTCTGCAGACTATTCCAGGTGAACTGTTGCGCCTCAAAAACCGCATCAACAACACTTGAGCCGTTAGCAAGGCATCCTGAAATCGAGGATGCCAAAGTGCATCCGGAGCCATGATACTCCCCCGCAAGTCGCGGCCAACTCCATGAGTCTACGAATCCAGACTCATCATACAACCTATTTTCGACATCTTTACTATCCGCATGAGTTCCCGTTACCAGCACAAACTTTGCACCAGCTTTTACCAGCCGCAAAGCACGCTCGTCATTTGATGCCTCTAGCAAACGAGGATCCACATCGCCGGCCAAAACTTTGAGTTCCTTAGTGTTCGGGGTGACAATCAATGAGCGTGGCAGTAACTCTTTAGTTACTTGCTGTACCAAATGACTAGAAACGAATGGGTACCCCCCTCCCGAACTCAATACCGGATCGAAAATTGTTGGCTTATCCGGAAATTGTTTCAATACCGCAAGAATTTCTTGCAACACGTCGACGTTTGGAATCATCCCGATCTTAAAAACATCCACCTCGATGTCGAGCAATAAAGCGTGGACCTGGTCTCGAATCAAATCAGAAGCAACAGGAGAAACTGCTGATACCTCTCGCGTATTCTGAATTGTGATCGAAGTGACAACCGTAAGAGGATGACACTCAAGCTGAGCCAAAGTAAGGACATCCGCCTGCAGTCCTGCCCCACTCGTTGGATCAGATCCCGAGAAAACCAACACCACCGGCTTACGTCTAGTCATAAATTTATGGTTTGCTTATGTTTGATTTACAATGCTACTTGAAGTAGATCAATTCTTAACCCTGTTTTCAAAAAAAATCTAATGCCTGAAGAAAATAACAACGCTTTTAAGACCTACATGTGCTTAATCTGTGGCTTCATTTACGACGAAGAAGCCGGCTGGCCTGATGAAGGACTCGCGCCAGGAACTCGCTGGGAAGATGTCCCCGTAAACTGGGTTTGCCCAGAGTGCGATGCGCGAAAAGAAGACTTTGAGCTGGTTGAAATTTAAAGGGCGTACACAATGAGAATGCTCCACACTATGATTAGAGTTGGCGATCTGGATCGTTCCATACAGTTTTACACTGAGGTGCTTGGAATGAGCCTGATTCGCAAAGTGGATTATCCAAGTGGGCGATTCACAAATGCCTTCGTTGGTTACGGTTCCGAAGCAGAGACTGCAGTTATAGAGCTCACGCACAATTGGGATACCACGTCTTATGATTTAGGGGATGGGTATGGCCATGTTGCACTAGGCGTGCCTAATGCCTATGAAGCTTGTGACAAAGTAAAAACGCGAGGCGGTCGAGTGACGCGTGAAGCCGGGCCAATGAAACACGGCACCACTGTGATTGCGTTTATAGAAGATCCAGATGGTTACAAAATTGAATTGATTGAGCGAGAGTAATCCGCTTAGGTCTGAGAAACAATATTAGATAAACGGACATAATCATCCACCGATAAAGTTTCAGGCCTTTGGCCAGGATCAATTGCAGCGCATTCTAATTGCTCCTCTGAGACAACTCCCTTCAGGGCATTTCGTAGCGTCTTCCGCCTTTTAGAAAAGGCCCCAAATACAATGCGCCGAAAGGTCAATCGATCCACGTCATACGCAATAGCTCTTGGCCTTAAATACAAAATTGAGGACCATACTTTAGGCTTAGGATGAAACGCTTCGGGGGAAATATCAAATAACTTCTCGATCTCCCAATTCAGCTGCATTGTGATGCTTAACTTTCCATAGCTAGATGACCCCGGGCTAGCGACCAGTCGGTCAACCACCTCCCGTTGCAGCATGAACATTGCATCTTTGATGCTGTTTATTCCAGCATCCACGTGAAATAGAATAGGCGTCGAAATATGATAAGGCAAATTTCCTAAAAGCCTTAACGAGGAGCCCAAAACCGATAAATCAATATCGAGACAATCAGCCTCAATAACTGTCAAACGATCCTCAGAGAACTTTGATCTCAAATATTGAACCGCATCCCGATCGACCTCTATCGCAATCAATGTGGGAATTTTCTTCAATACGTCGTTTGTGAGCGCGCCATATCCTGGGCCAATTTCAATAACGGTATCTGTAACAGAAAAATTGCCCGCCTCCACAATATCTGCGACAACGCGACCATCGCGTAAAAAGTTCTGACTAAATCGCTTTTTCGCGATTCTCGGTACCATCCAACAGATCAGTTAACGTATTTGATGAAAGTTGTATCTCGAACCTCACGCACCCACTCTTCAAACCGGAACTCAAGTTTTCTTTGAGTGAGCGCCTGTCGCGCTACTGCTATTTGGCGGTCCTCGGAGACGTCTGAATCCCGGCGATCAAGCACCTCGATCACGTGATAACCAAATTGAGTTCTCACAAGCTCACTAACTTCGCCGATAGTAAGCCTTGCTAATGCTTGTTCAAACTCTGGAACGGTCTCACCCGGCATTAACCAACCGAGAACTCCGCCTTTGGATCCGCTCGGGTCATCAGATGCTACCTTAGCAAGCGCCTCAAAATCCTCACCGCCCATCACAATCCTATTTCGAATCTCGGTCGCCCTAATCAGCGCGTCCTCATCGGACACGATCCTATCCACTCTAAATAGAATGTGGCGCGCCAGAGTTTGCTGAACAATTATTTGTGCATCCCGACCTCTTTTATCCAAAAGATAAAGAATATGGAAGCCGTTGGCGCTACGCAGCACGTCACTTCGTTGGCCAATTCTCATCTCGGTCAATGCATCGGTGAATAATTCTGGCAAATTCGATGCGTCCCTCCAACCCATGACGCCACCCTCAAGCGCATCTGTAGCCTCAGACAGCTCGGCGGCAACCCGCCTAAAGTCCAAGCCCTGATCTATTTTTAAAATAGCCTCTGCGACCTTATCCTGCGAACGCTTAAGGTCCTCTGACGTTACATTCTCCGGAATCGCAATCAGAATATGTGCGATCAAAGATTCATTCTGATCCGAAGTGTCGCTTTCGAGTTTCTTTAAATAAGACTTAATCTCTGAATCGTTCACGATCAACTTTTCTTCAATTTCTCTACGTCTCAATTTTAAGATTTTTGCCTCAACAACCATATTTTCTCTGAGGGCATTAACACTCAAACCTTTTGTCTCTATCGCCGTAATATAATCGTCAACTGATAAATTTTGTTCTTGCGATAGCCTCTGCAGCGCTCGCCTAACTTCAGTATCCGACACTCGAATCCCGGTACGATCCGCCAGGTTCGTGAGCACTTTGCGCGTAATCATACGTT
Source organism: Betaproteobacteria bacterium UBA3031 (assembly GCA_002367635.1). Classification (GTDB taxonomy): domain Bacteria; phylum Pseudomonadota; class Gammaproteobacteria; order Burkholderiales; family Eutrophovitaceae; genus Eutrophovita. Next base: position 21,247 of record DFDI01000069.1, read on the forward strand.
CGAGCACTTGCTGCCTGAGATATATTAAATCCGGCGCAGCTGACCCCGAATTCACTATGTTTTGACGCGTCAAGGATGTTTCTTTATTGAGCTCCAACTCCGTGATAACTCCGTCTCCTACAATTGCAACCACTCTATCTAGAGGAATAAGTTCATCGCTGTAAACTGCGGTGCTTATAGAAAAAAGTAAGAAAAACTTAAGCAAAAAATTCATGACATTATCTCAATCAAAAAAATGAACCATAATCTGTTACTGACTTGAGTAGCCGTCGACTTTATCCTGTAGGGTTCCGACTGCGGCACTGCCAATTCGCGTAATATCTTTTAACTCTAATTGAACAAAAAAGCTTGTCGCATAAAGGTCTTCGCCAGCAGGATCTAGGCCTGTTAAAAGTCGATTCGCAACCACTCTAAATGCCCAACAACCTACTTTGTACTCCAAACCCACGACACCCTCAATGAGCTTTCCGGAATCCTTTGCATAATTCCAACGACCCGCAGCCCCCCAGCGTCCTTTTATTGGCCACTGACCTGATACATCATACTGCTCGTGTGCGTCACGGGTATACCGATACACAAAGTTCAGCACTTTTCCCTGCTCTGGCTTATATTGCAGCCGGTGATCATGATTAATCACCTCATCCAGCACGCTGCTGTACTGCAATAAGGTATCAGCACTCCATACCTGAGTTATTCGCCCTTGAGCACCCATAAGAATATCAGACCTGTTGCCGGTTCTTGGGGCGTCAGCCGCGTTAATCACCACAAACTCCTCATCAAAATGGAAACGTTGCGCAGCGGTAAACTGAAATCTCTGGACGCCGGTTTCGGCGTCTAAAAATTGACTGGTCAAACCGGCAGTTAATTGGTCGGCGTCATTAATACGGTCGCCTCCGGAAAATATATTCTCCGAAAAAATTTGCGACAAACTAAAACCAGACAACCCAGTATCAAATAAAGGTAAATTACTTTGCTCCTCAAAGGGCACATGAACATAAAAAATTTGTGGCACGAGGGTTTGTGTAAGGTCCACGCCTCCCAAGGTCACGCCTCTCTCAAAAACGAGGGAGGCACGCATCGAGTAGATGGGCAATGCCCGATCTTCAGTAACACCCGTATCGAGATCATAGTTGGTGTAATGCATACCGACCTTGGGGCTCACGGTCAAAAAATCGTTCTCATAAACATATCTGAGCCCTGGATAAACGATCGTTCTCAGCGCTCCGTTTTGGTTGCTGGCATCAAAATCGCTGATTTGCACCCTTGATTCGGATTCAAAACCATGGCCAAAGCTAGGGGTAACCGCCACATCAATCTGCGGATCCAACTCCACCGGTGGTGCTGCAAAGTTTAGAGTTTGGTAGTGGACAACTCTTGCACTCCCATTCCAGCTAGCCCCACCAGCGGTAAGTCCAATTTCTCTTGGTAAATGAACCAATGACGTTTTAGCTGAATCGTTACTCAAATCCTTAAAGTAGGTGTCATCTGAAACCCCCTGTAGGTCGGCATATCCACTCAAATGTGAGCTAAATCTTTGTTTGTGCGAAAAGGTATAAAACGCTCTAGATTCTTCTCGGCCAAGCTCTTTCGCAAACTGACTGTCATCGTTAATAAACTCGTAAGTAAACGCTCCGGTAAACGATTGCCCTAAGTAACGCGAATGAGAATCCACGAGATTGCCTCTCTCGGACATTGTGCGTAGAGCAATCGTGCTGTCAAAGTTAGGGGCTATATTTAAATAAAGCGGCACTGTCACTTCAAGACCATTTTGAACGCTCTGCCCATAAGATGGCGTAAGGAGTCCACTCTTTCTTTTATCGGTTAGCGGAAAAGAAAGATAGGGGGTATATAAAATAGGCATCCCCTTAAACCAAACCGAGGCATTCCTCGCCACTCCGTACTCTTCATCCTGATAGATATTCAAACGAGTTGTTTTAATGAACACATCCTCCTGGGTCACATCACAAGAGGTATACGTCGCATTAATCGCTCGTTGACGCCTTGGGCCTTCAAAAATTAATTTTTCCGCTTGACCACGAGCGCCAGTTTCAGTGAAAAAATACTTCGCATCTAAGACCTCACCCTTTTCTGCGCTTGGCGAGTACTTAAGCGTATCCCCGCGAATAAAAACCCCTGGCTTTTTAACTGAAACGTCCTCACGACCTGTTATTTCGTCATTGACCTGATCATAAAATAGGTAATTGCCCCGCAACTCTTGATCACCGCGGATAATAACCGCATTACCCTCCGCCTCAACATACTGTTCACGAACCCCTGTAATTCGCTCTGCCTCCACCGTCGTTTCGGCTAGCGCCACACCCAGGTCAATTGGCTGCGGCTGTTTTGCTACCTTCATGCCGTTTATAACCGGCCATTCAGCATCCTCGACCTGAGCTTGCGCTATTTCGGTGAAAATAAAAAACGGCACCCAAAAAATAATTAGGAGCTGTAACTTCGTATAATGAAGTTTTAGAGTGATCATCAAATTATGCGCACAAATCAGTTTACGGCTTAAATCATGAAAACAAGCGATACAATTTTCGAGGTATCTAGGCGCGGTCAGCTTGAGGCTTGGTTACGCCTAATACTCGATGACCGTGATTTTACCTTAACCGACCTAGCAGCAGATGCTGGCGCTCGGTGCTACTTTAGAATCAAGCCATCTGGCGAAGATTCCCTTGTGGTTATGGATGCACCTGTAGCCCATAACGATAATCAGCAATTTGCGTTCGTGGCGAACCTGCTTGCTTCTCATGGACTTCACGTCCCTAAAGTTAGTCATGCCAATTTGAAAGACGGATTCCTGCTGTTGTCAGACCTCGGTGATGAAACTTATTTGAAAGTGCTTAACAATGAAAACGCTGACAAGCTCTTCGATGATGCGACAACTGCGCTCATCAAGCTTCAAAGCATCACCGAGTTAGATCTGCTGAGTCGTTACAACGCAGGGCTCATGAGCGAGGAACTCGCTTTATTTGATAACTGGTATATCCAACAACACTTAAATATAACCCTAGAAGAAAACGCTCAGTCATCACTTAATAACGTCTTAAAACTCATAACAGAACGTTGTATGAGTCAGCCAACGGTCTTGACGCATAGGGACTACATGCCAAGAAACCTGATGGTTTGTGAAGAAAATCCTGGTATCTTAGATTTTCAAGATGCCCGAATAGGTCCTATAAGCTATGACGTGATCTCGCTGTTTAAGGATGCGTTTATAAGTTGGGAAGAAGAGCAAGTACTTGACTGGACGATTCGATATTGGGAAAAAGCCCGCAAAGCGTCTTTGCCAGTTCCAGAGGACTTTGGAAGCTTTTATGAAGATGTGGAGTGGATGGGTTTGCAGCGACATCTAAAGGTTCTTGGCATATTTTCCAGACTGAAACATAGAGATGGAAAAAATCATTATATTTTAGATGCTCCTCGCTTCTTGACTTATGCCCGCAATGTCGCAATGCGGTATAACGCACTCAAACCGTTATTACTTATCCTTGACCAAATAGAGGGTAAAACGCGACAATTTGGACACACCTTCTAGGGAATGGTTACCGAAACTACTGCAATGATTTTAGCTGCCGGGCGAGGGTCCCGAATGGGCCCGTTAGGAGAGGTTCATCCCAAAGCTCTGCTGAAGGTTGGCGGAAAACCACTGATACAGCATCATATTGAAAAGTTACGTGCGTCAGGTTTTTCCCGCGTCGTCATTAACGTCAGTCATTTAAGCGATCAAATTAAAACTTTTATTAATAACGTTGAGAATTGGGGTTTAGACATCTGTATATCAGAAGAAACCACACCACTTGAAACGGCTGGAGGCATCGCTAATGCGATGAATCTGTTAAGAAGTGATATTTTTGCCGTCATCAATGCTGATATTTTCTCTGCGTTGCCCTTCCTCGATTTGCGCGAGGCCATGAATACGTTACAGACAAATTCAAACGCGTCCGGTTATCTCTTTTTGGTTAATAACCCGCCGCACCACCCAATGGGTGATTTTTGTTTGGAGGAAGAGCGAGTGAGGTTAGGCGACGAGCATACGCTCACATTCAGCGGCATCGGAATTTACAAGGCCGAACTGTTTCATGACGTTTCACTCAACTTACCGACCCCGCTGGCACCAATTCTCAAAAGAGAAATAAAACGTGAGAAACTACTGGGACATCATTACGATGGTCTTTGGTCTGACGTGGGCACCCCGGATCGACTAGAGCACACGAACCAATTAATTACGCAACGCAGCCAGTGATGTATCGACCATCTCATTTTCGATCAAATAATCAAGAGCGAGCGACTCAACTGATTGCGGACAATCCATTGGCGACTGTAATCACTTCCTCTGAGGATAACTTGGAAGTATCACTCACGCCAGTTTTGATGAATGACGCACGCTCTCATCTAGAGGGGCACTTTGCGCTACAAAACGAAATCTGGCGCCAATTCACAAAAAAAAATATAACAAGTTTTCTGTTTCAAGGCCCCCACGGATATATTTCACCATCGTGGTACACAACCAGTCCGCATTTGCCCACATGGAACTATGCAGTTGTAGAAATTAGAGCCAATGTCACGCTGATCGAGGACAAAGAGGAAGTGATGCCGCTGCTGCATAGGCTTACAAAACATTTTGACCCCAATTTTTCTCAATTTGCCACAGCTAAAAATTACATCGAGCTCATTAACAACGCGGCAACAGGGGTAGTCTGTTTTCGGGCTAACATTCTAGATATAAAAACCAAGTTCAAACTATCTCAAAATAAGCCTCGCTCTGATATCAACGAATTGATTGCCACTCTTCGCTCGAATGAGTCGGATGGTAAAAGCGCGTTAGCCGATTTAATGCAACAACAACTAGATGATCAACCAAAGGGCTAAGTAGACCAGAAATATGAAAACTCAATTTGTCCATAGACGCAACAAGCTAGCGGAGAGCATACAATCTGGCATTGCAGTCATACCCACGAACAAGGAAGTTGTTCGGAACAAAGACGCACACTTCCCTTATCGTTTTGACAGTTACTTCCACTACCTAACCGGGTTTGGTGAGCCAGAATCTGTCATCGTTATCTTCGGCGGCGAAACTCCACGTTCAATTCTTTTTTGCCGTGACAAAAATGAAGAAAAAGAAATATGGGATGGATTTCGCCATGGACCAGAGTCCGCGAGAACCCTGTTTCACTTTGATGCAGCTCATTCCATTGATGAAATAGATCAAATCCTACCGCAATTGATCGAAAATAAAGATACGATTTACACACCATTAGGGGCAGATGCCGCCTGGGACGGGCAAATGATGAGATGGCTTAACCAGACGCGATCTCGTGTTAGAGAAGGCATCGCTGCGCCAGATGGCCTCATTGATGTCAGAGGGATCCTGGATGAGATGCGACTCATTAAAGATTCCAGCGAACTCGACACCATGCGACGAGCAGCAACAATATCGGCAGAAGCCCATGTGTTAGCGATGTCAGCCACCAAGCCAGGAAAATATGAATACGAAATTGAAGCAGAACTTTTATATCATTTTAAAAAAAATGGCTCACAGTTCCCGGCTTACACCTCGATCGTTGCGGGCGGGAAAAATGCGTGCGTGCTGCACTATATAGAAAACAATGCAGCCCTCAATGAGGGAGATTTATTGCTCATCGATGCGGGGTGTGAACTAAATGGCTACGCCTCCGACATTACGCGCACCTTCCCAGTCAATGGAAAATTCTCTGGGCCGCAAAAAGCAATATACGAACTTGTGTTAGCTGCCCAAAATGCAGCAATAAACGCTACCTCAGCGGGCAACAGCTGGCAAGCCCCTCACGACGCAGCTACCAAAGTGCTGGCTCAAGGATTCATTGACCTCAAACTCTGTCATGGATCACTCGATAAAGTCTTAGAGAACCGTGAGTACTTTAGATACTACATGCACAGAACCGGGCACTGGCTTGGCATGGACGTCCACGATGTGGGTAACTATAAAGTCGGCGGTGAATGGAGAACTCTTGAGCCCGGCATGGTCCTAACCATAGAGCCAGGCTGCTACATCAGCAGCGCACCCGACATTCCAGAACAATTTTGGAATATCGGAATCCGTATCGAAGATGACGCGATCGTCAAAGAGAACCATGGATGTGAAATCATCACTTCTGGGGCACCTAAAACGATCCGCGATATCGAGTCACTGATGTCGAGCTGAAATCGTGACTGCGGGATTGCAATATGACGTTGTGGTCATTGGCGGGGGTCCGGTTGGCTGCGCAGTTGCGCTCGCAATGAAAAACATTGGCTTATCCACAGCCGTATTAGAAACTCAACCCAAACAGTCGAAGATATCAGATGGGCGCACGCTAGCGCTTTCATGGAATAGCTATCTCATTCTTAATCGTCTTAATGCTTGGCTGCACGATGAAGAACGATTTCCTATTCGCAGCATACATATATCAGACCGAGGAAGTTTTGGGCAAAGCGTAGTATCTGCTTCAGACGCGAAACTAACGGAGCTAGGCTTTGTGGTTCGTTTTAAAGATTTGTTGCCCCGACTAAGAAATGAATTAACCAATCAAAACATTAAAACGTTCTTTGAGTCCACCGCCACATCTATAGAAAAATTTGAGGATCATTCAAAAATCGCACTGGATATGAATGGCGCCTCAACAACGATCACTGCCCGCCTCATAGTCATGGCGGACGGAGGGCAATCCTTAAACATAGCTGGGCTAAAACATAAGAAATCGATCGACTACGGGCATGATGCGATCGTCGGCATTATCACGAGTGACACCAAGCCTCATGATGTCGCTTACGAAAGATTCACCAGCGCCGGACCAATCGCCCTTTTGCCAAGAGGAAATGAATTCGCTTTTGTATGGTCAGTCAAAGCGACGGAAACGAAACAATTATTGAGTCAATCAGACGAGAAATTTCTGGGGCAATTTCAAGATGCATTTGGGGATCGTTGTGGGCGGTTCACGTCAATACGCGAAAAAAGAGCTTATGGGTTAGCGACGCGAATCGCCGAACAACCAACTCGCGGTGGAATTGTAATAGTAGGTAATGCGTCCCAAGCGCTGCACCCCATTGCGGCTCAAGGTTTAAATTTAGGCTTCCGAGACGCCTGGGATCTTGCAGAAGTGTGTCGTCACGCACATATCGATAATCTAATCAGCAATAAAACGGTTAGCGCATTCCGCAAGAAAAGACGATGGGATCGACTGCAAACAACCCTTTTCAGCGCAGGTCTAAACCATTTGTTTTCTAACAAGGCATCAGGCATTCGAGGAGCGCGAGGGCTAGGTCTGCTTGCGCTTGACTTAATACCTCTCGCAAAAAAAATACTCATTCGCCAATTAATTTTTGGACCAAAACTATAAGTTTTTCTTAAATCCTTTTGGATCCTTTAGAATCTAGGATTAGAAAAACAAGATCTCTCATGAAAATCGGCCCTTACATCTTCACTTCCCCTGTAATCGCTGCCCCAATGGCCGGCGTAACGGACCAGCCATTTAGGAACCTGTGCCGGCGCCTGGGTGCCGCACTTACAGTATCGGAAATGGTTACATCAGACACCAAGTTATGGAGTTCAAAAAAGACCCAATTTCGTCTCAACCACCGTGGCGAAGAAGCCCCGAGAACAGTTCAGATTGCAGGCACCGACCCACTAAAAATGGCTGAAGCCGCCAAAATGAACGTAGACTTAGGAGCTCAAATTATAGATATCAACATGGGTTGCCCCGCCAAAAAAGTATGCAAAACAGCAGCGGGGTCAGCGTTGCTGCGGGATGAACCTTTAGTGGCAGCCATCCTCCGTTCTGTCTCCGAAGAAGTCGATGTTCCAGTAACACTAAAAATACGCACGGGATGGGACCGAGACTCAAAAAATGCAATACGTATCGCAAAGATTGCTGAAGACTGCGGGATTCAAGCTCTGGCCATTCACGGACGCACACGAAATGATTTTTTCAACGGGGAGGCCGAATATGAAACCATTGCGGCGGTAAAAGCATCTGTTGGTATCCCGATCATCGCTAACGGAGATATTGATTCGCCAGAAAAAGCGCTGCACGTTTTGAAGGCTACGGGTGCCGATGCGGTAATGATTGGCCGTGCGGCTCAAGGTCGGCCCTGGATTTTTCGGGAAATTGCGCACTATCTCAAAACTATGGAGCATCTACCGCCACCAACGATTCATGAGACGAAAAATATTCTTTTAGAGCACCTCTTTGCTCTTTATGCTTTTTACGGGGAGCCACGCGCGGTCAGACTCGCACGAAAACATGTGGGTTGGTATCTGAGCGGTCTTCCTGACGCAAACACATTCCGTACAAGATTTAATTTACTTGAAAGTGGCAAAGCTCAAACTGATGCCATAATTCAATTCATGGACCCCATTGAAAAAAAACTAGACCCAATAATCGAGCCGCTTGCAGCATGAGCAAGCAATCCGACCTTGCAAATGCCGTGACGCATACGGTTGAGACATACTTTAAAGACTTAGACGGTGAGAAAGCCCGTGGAATCTACAGCATGGTTATAGACTCAGTCGAAAAAACGCTTATCGAAGATGTTCTCAAACGCAGCAATGGAAATCAAAGTGAAGCCGCACAAAAGCTCGGCGTTAATCGTAATACGCTAAGAGCAAAAATGAAAAAATTTAATTTTCTTTAACTTCTTGCAACAATCTAAATTAAAAAACGCACCATGCCATCATCCAAACAAGCCCTCATAAGCGTCTCCGATAAAACTGGAATCGTAGACTTTGCCCAATCACTCAAAGGGATTGATTACAAGATCTTATCCACTGGCGGAACAGCAAAAGTGCTCGCAGAAGCTGGCATTGCTGTAACTGAAATTAGCGATTACACCGGATTCCCAGAAATGCTGGATGGGCGGGTTAAAACCCTTCACCCAAAAGTACACGCAGGCATCTTGGCACGACGCGACCTGACGCAACACAATTCAGCGCTTAAAGAGCATGACATTCCGACAATCGATCTGGTGGTTGTAAATCTCTACCCGTTTGCCGCAACCATAGCTAAGCCGAATTGCAGTCTAGAGGATGCTATCGAAAATATCGATATTGGTGGCCCCACCATGGTCAGAGCGGCAGCAAAAAACTGGGAACATGTCGGTGTTGTCACGGATCCTAACGACTACCCACAGATTGTTAAGGAGTTATCGCAATCGAGTGCCGGGGTATTGTCTCGTGAAACACGATTTGCGCTCTGCCAAAAAGCCTTCTCTCACACCGCAAGTTACGACTCGAACGTAAGCAACTACCTAACATCCCTGGATACAACCGGTCACAAAAGCCAATTTTCTGAGCAAATAAATTTAAATTTCAAGAAACGACAAGATCTACGCTATGGCGAAAACCCTCACCAACACGCTGCGTTTTACCAAGATCTCACATCTCTCCCAGGTTCTTTGGCAAATTACGAGCAAGTTCAAGGTAAAGAATTGTCGTATAACAACATTGCAGACTCAGATGCTGCTTGGGAATGTGTAAAAAGCTTTAATACCCCAGCCTGTGTAATCGTTAAGCATGCCAATCCATGTGGTGTGGCAATGGGTCAAAACGCGCTCGAAGCCTATCAAAAAGCATTCAGCACAGATCCAACTTCTGCATTCGGCGGGATCATCGCTTTTAATACGGACGTTGACGAACATGCCGCCAAAGCGATTAGCCAACAGTTTGTTGAGGTCGTCATCGCGCCCCAATTTTCCGAAAAAGCGATATCCTGTTTTGCTCAGAAAAAGAATGTCCGACTTCTGCAGATCGAGCTTGATCACACCACAAACACACATGAGCTCAAGCGGGTCGGCGGCGGCATTCTGGTCCAAACTTCTGATGCTAAAAACGTGTCTGAGGCGGAGTTAAAAATCGTTACCGAAATAAAACCCACGGCAGAGCAAATGATGGACCTTATGTTTGCTTGGCGTGTCTCAAAATTCGTCAAATCAAACGCGATCGTATTTTGTGGCAAAGGTATGACGCTAGGCGTGGGGGCCGGACAAATGAGTCGCGTCGACTCTGCCCGCATAGCTGCAATAAAAGCTGGGAATGCGAATCTTAGCCTCTCAAATTCTGTTGTTGCGTCAGATGCTTTTTTTCCATTTAGAGATGGTCTTGATGTGCTTAAGTCAGCTGGGGCTCAAGCTGTAATTCAACCCGGAGGCAGCATGCGAGATGATGAGGTCATTGCTGCAGCGAACGAACATGGCATGGCCATGGTTCTTACTGGCACTCGTCACTTCCGACACTAAAAGAAATGCTCATACACTCACGTTTTTAGACAAGCTGATCTTGATCACAGGATACAAATCATTATGAATATTCTCGTTGTTGGCGGCGGCGGTAGAGAACATGCGATTGCCTGGCGACTTGCTCAATCTCCTCGTGTATCAAAAGTGTTTGTCGCGCCTGGTAACGCAGGAACAGAGCTCGAGGATGGGGTACACAATGTGCCCTTAATCGACACTAACGACCTAATAAATTTTGCAACGGCGGAAAATATTCACATTACTGTAGTTGGTCCAGAAGCACCATTGAGTGAGGGCATCGTTGACGCATTTAAAGCAAAGGGGCTGAAGATTTTTGGACCCGTAGCATTGGCAGCACAACTGGAGAGCTCAAAAGACTTCGCCAAACGATTTATGGCGGAACACAATATCCCTACCGCCGAATACGGCACATTTACTGATCCCAATGAGGCACACACCTACATCTCCAATAAAGGAGCGCCTATTGTCGTAAAGGCCGATGGATTGGCAGCGGGTAAAGGGGTCATTGTCGCTATGACAGAACAAGAAGCACACGATGCTGTGGATATGATGCTTGTTGACAATGGCATGGGTATTGCTGGAGCAAAAGTGGTCATAGAAGACTTCTTGATCGGCGAAGAGGCTAGCTTTATTGTCATGATTGACGGTGAACATATTCTGCCGCTAGCGACCAGCCAAGATCACAAACGATTACTTAATGGTGATCAAGGCCCCAACACAGGCGGCATGGGTGCTTACTCACCCGCGCCGGTCGTCACGCCCGAGATCCACGCAAAGACCATTAAAGACGTTATTACGCCGGTCGTAAACGGAATGAAACGTGCCGGGACACCCTTTGTAGGGTTCCTCTATGCCGGGTTAATGATCGCGCCCGATCAATCCATCAAAGTACTCGAATTTAATTGCCGCTTAGGGGACCCCGAGACTCAACCAATAATGATGCGACTCAAAAGTGACCTTCTGGTTTTAATAGAGCACGCATTAGACGGTACGCTAAACCAAGTGGAGTCCGAGTGGGATCGCCGAACCGCACTAGGCGTCGTGCTGGCAGCTGAGAATTATCCCGACTCACCACGTAAGGGGGATGTCATCACGCTAAGCGCGGATGAAAATAAGGATGTTCATGTTTTTCATGCGGGCACGAGCTTTGTCGATGGCCAAATCGTTACGAATGGGGGTCGTGTCCTTTGCGTAACCGCGTTGGGTGAGAACGCGGCTCAGGCTAGAGGATTGGCGCTGAGTGTTTCAGAGAAAATCTCCTTTGCGGGCAAACAATATCGGACAGATATTGGTAACCGTGCAATCAAGAAGTGACCACTATGATAGAGGTTGCACCAGTTAAAGAATTTTTTATAACACTCCAACATCGAATCGTTGAAGAATTAGCAGCGCTTGATGGCAGACCTTTTATTACCGACACATGGGAACGAGAAGGTGGCGGGGGTGGTATCAGTCAGGTGCTTGAAGAGGGAAACATATTTGAGCGCGCGGGAGTTAATTTTTCTCATGTCTTCGGTGATACGTTACCGCCTTCTGCGACAGCAGCCCGCCCAGAGTTGGCGGGACGATCGTTTGAGGCCATGGGGGTGTCCGTCGTGCTGCATCCCAAAAACCCATACATTCCAACCATACATATGAACGTGCGATTTTTTTTCGCCGCGCAGCAATCGAAAGAGCCTGTATGGTGGTTTGGTGGTGGGATAGACTTAACCCCCTACTATGGTTTCGACGAGGATTGCATACATTTTCATAAAACCTGCAAGGCATCGCTTGATCCTTTTGATGAAAAACTCCATCCAAAATTCAAGAAATGGTGTGATGAGTATTTTTATCTCAAGCACCGTCAAGAGCCAAGAGGAATCGGCGGTATTTTTTTTGACGACCTGTCATCGCCCGACTTTAATACCTGTTTTTCACTAACACGCAGCGTAGGCGAACATTTTTTGATTGCTTACCTACCAATTGTCGAGAAACGTCAGCACACAACCTTTGGGGAGCGAGAAAAAGATTTCCAAGCATATCGACGAGGTCGGTATGTAGAGTTCAATTTGGTATTTGACCGCGGGACACTATTCGGACTTCAATCCGGCGGACGAACTGAGTCGATATTGATGTCCATGCCTCCTAACGTGAAGTGGCGTTACAACTGGTCTCCCAAACATGATTCGGATGAAGCAAAGCTATATAAAAAATACTTGATAGCTAACGATTGGGTATAGATACACCTCGGGCATAGCCATCTCACTAAGTGAAGCTCAGCTAAAACTCACTATGCTGCGTAGCTATTCGGCTTCGCCTAAATAGGATGATCGAATTTTTGTGCTTTGAAGCAGTGATCGTGACTCTCCGGTCAATATTAACTCACCGCTCTCCATCACGTAAGCTCGCTGGCTCGATTCAAGCGCTAACCGCGCGTTTTGCTCAACTAACAAAATCGTGACCCCGTTCTCAGAAACCCCCCGAATAACTTCAAAAATTTTTTTGACCATAATCGGCGCCAAGCCCATTGATGGCTCATCTAACAACAATAACTTGGGTCGCGCCATCAGAGCTCGGCCAATAGCTAACATTTGCTGTTCACCACCCGACAAAGTGCCGCCCGTTTGTCGTCGTCTCTCTTTAAGTCTTGGGAAAAATTCGTACATTCTGTACAAATCTGCTTCCTGATCTTGCCGGCTGCTACCTAAATATGCGCCCATCAGCAGATTTTCCTCTACCGTTAAACGGCCAAACACCCCGCGTCCTTCAGGCACCAATGAAATACCACATCGCACTCGTTCAAAGACTGGCCGTGTGGTGAGGTTCACCCCATCAAAATATACATGACCGCCATGATCAAGCAAGCCAGAAATCGCATTTAGCATAGAGCTTTTCCCAGCGCCATTTGCACCAATTAGCGCGACCGTTTCCCCCTCCTCAACCCTAATATCAACATCCCTTACCGCTCTAATTCCGCCATACCTCACACTAAGCGATTGCACATCAAGAAAGCTCATGGCAAGTCTCCTCCTAAGTAGGCCTGTATGACCTTAGGATCTTGACGAACTAAGCTTGGGATGTCTTCCGCAATTTTTTGACCATAATCAAGTACTGCAACACGATCACACAAATTCATGATGAGTTTTACATCATGCTCAATTAACAAGATTGATACACCATCAGTTCGGATCCTTTGTATCAGCAACTTTAGCTCGTCCGTTTCTGTAGCGTTCATCCCCGCGGCAGGCTCATCTAGCGCCAAAAGTTTAGGCCTCGTTGCTAGCGCTCGTGCAATCTCGAGCCTACGCTGATCTCCGTATGATAAATTCTTTGCTAAATAGTCGGTTTGCGAAGAAATCCCAACATAATCCAACCAGTCTCTCGACTGTGAACGTATCAGCCTTTCTTCAGATCTCGTCGACTTGGTATTAAAAATAGCGCCGAAGGGTCCTGCTGACGTTTTGGCATGGGTGCCAATCATCACATTCTCTAGTACTGTCATATTTTGAAAAAGACGAATATTTTGAAACGTTCGGGCAATACCCGTCATCGCGACCTGGTAAGGCTTTCTTCCAATAATTGATCTCCCATTAAATTCAACATCGCCACTGCTTGGCAAGTAAACACCAGTGATGACGTTGAATAGCGTGGTCTTACCCGCACCATTAGGCCCGATTAATCCGTATATTTCACCAGCGCCAATCGTCAGCGAGACATTGTTTAGTGCGTGTATGCCGCCAAACTTTTTATTGATTTCTCGTAAATTCAATAACGCCATAAAAACTCAATCACGACCGACGTCTTGATCTAACATCGCTCGACGCCTTGGTGCTGGCCACAATCCCGCAGGCCGAACCAACATAACCACAATCAGCGCCAAACCGAACAACAACATTCGAAGTGCTTCAGGGTCAATATAAACATCGCCAAAGACTGCTTGCTGTATTGGCGACGCTGTTGACCTTAAGATTTCCGGCAGCACACTGAGCAAAAGTGCTCCTAGCAATACGCCATAGACATGCCCCATCCCACCAAGAACAACCATGCACAAAACCATGATTGACTCGAGCAAACCAAAGCTCTCTGGACTGACAAACCCCTGGAGGCTGGCAAACAGTCCCCCAGCGACACCACCAAATGTCGCACCTAAGGCAAATGCCAATAATTTAATATTTCGCGTATTGATACCCATTGCCTGAGCGGCCAACTCGTCTTCTCTGATCGCCAACCACGCCCGACCTATTCTAGAATTCTCAAGACGCACACACATTACGATCGTAAAAATTAATAGCGCAAGCAGAAGATAATAATAAATATGCACTCCTGAGAATGAGATACCTAACCATTCATGCGTACGTGTTAAATCAGCTCCACCAATACTGATTGGATCAATTTTATTGATTCCAATAGGGCCATTAGTTACGTTGACTGGGTGGTCAAGGTTATTCAAAAATATACGAATAATCTCCCCAAAACCCAAAGTCACTATAGCCAAGTAATCTCCGCGCAACCTAAGCGTAGGCGCCCCCAACAACACACCAAAAAGTGCCGCCACGCCCGCTCCTATAGGCAAGATGACCCAAAATGGCAGGTGCAGGCCAAACTGCGGCGAGGCCAATAATGCCCATGTATATGCACCTACCGCATAAAAAGCAATGTATCCCAAATCGAGTAACCCCGCGAAGCCCACCACGATATTTAAACCCAGAGCAAGCATTGCATAAATTAATGCGAAATCGAGAATGCGAACCCAAGTTCTACCTACCGTATTACTCAACAGAAACGGTAGAACCGCCAACGCAACAAATAGAAGTACGTATCCTAGTAGTAGCGCTCTCTTGTTACTCGTTATTTTTTTTACTAACCGTTGCGCGATCAGTCTCATGCCCGCTCCGATACTCGTTCGCCCATAATTCCTGTAGGTCTAAAAACCAGCACAACAATCAGCACGACAAAAGCGAACACATCTTGGTAGTTACTCCCGAGAAAGCCTCCAGTCAGAGCTCCAATATACCCGGCGCCAATGCTTTCGATAAGACCAAGCAACAGTCCGCCAAGGACAGCTCCGCCGAGATTCCCAATACCCCCTAGTACTGCCGCTGTAAACGCCTTAAGTCCGAGCATGAACCCCATGGAATAGTGCGCCACGCTATAGTTACCCGCGACTAAGATGCCGGCTACCGCGCCAAGCGCAGCGCCA
>DFDI01000069.1:36982-49463 GCA_002367635.1 Betaproteobacteria bacterium UBA3031
TGCACGACTAAAAGAAGACCCGCCATGAGTATCCCTGAGATCACGACGATAAATAACTGAACACTTGTGATGCTCGCGCCAAATAATTCATGAGTTTCAGTAGGAAATATCTGGGGTACCATTTTATATTTGCGACCCCAAATAATCATGGCAATATTTTGAAGCAAAATTGAAATCCCAATGGCCGTAATCAAAGGCGCTAAACGCGGCGCTTTACGCAATGGGCGATACGCTAGACGCTCCATAAAAAACGCCAAAAGCACACACACTAGAATCGCTGCGGCACTCGCAATCAAAATCATTGTGAAGGGGTTCATGTCGGGAGATGCCGCCAACAAAGCCGAAACGACAGCCAAGGCGATCATTGCACCAATCATCACCACTTCACCATGAGCAAAGTTAATCAGCCCAAGGATCCCGTAGACCATAGTGTAGCCCAGCGCCACCAGTGCGTAGACGCTACCTAGAACTAACCCATTGATAACTTGCTGGGCAAATATATCCATCGCGTTAATCAGCCCCCTTAAGAATACTCAAATCAAGCACAAGGAGGCATAAATCACACTACTCACCGCCACCAAAAGTTTCGATGTACTTCCACACTCCGTTAGTTACTCGATAAAGGCTGATACTCCCACCTTTTAAATCTCCTCGCTCATCAAAACGAATTCGTCCAGTGACCCCCAGGAAATCAGCGCCTCGAAGAAGGGGCGAGTAGGTGGCGGGATCTACCGAGTTTGCCCGCTTCATTGCATCGATCATCACAGAGGTCGCATCATATGCGTAAGGGGCATAAAGCTGAATATCCTCGCGGTAGACCTGCTTGTACTTATCCCGAAACTCGCTACCCCCAGCCATTTGTTCTAACGGCAACCCGGGTGAAGACGCATAGACGCCTTCACCTTCCGCGCCAGATAGCACCGTAAACTGTCTTGTCTGAATGCCATCTCCACCGAGAAAATTAGCCGTTACGCCTAAATTTTTGATTTGTTTCATCATAGGTCCAGCTTGAGCATCCATGCCGCCATAAAAAATTAAATCAGGGTTGAGACCTTTAATTGTAGTTAAAATTGCGGTGAAATCTATTTTTGTTTTATCCGTAAATTCTCGGGTCATAATCGCACCGCCCGCTTGCTTAACCGCAGACTCGAATTCGTCAGCCAGACCTTTCCCGTAAGCACTTCGATCGTCAATAATCGCGATACTCTTAGCGCCCAAGGTCTTGACCGCGAAGTCTCCTAAGACTTTTCCTTGCTGCTCATCATTGGCCATTACGCGGTAAGCGGTTTCATAACCTTGATGGGTAAACTCAATTGCCGTCGCCGAGGGCGAAACTTGCGGCACCCCCGCATCAAAATATATTTTTGATGCGGGAATGGTCGTGCCCGAATTTAAATGTCCAACGACACCCGCAACATTAGCATCCATTAACCTTTCAGCGACTACCGTACCTTTTTGAGGATTCGCCTCATCATC
Source organism: Betaproteobacteria bacterium UBA3031 (assembly GCA_002367635.1). Taxonomy (GTDB): domain Bacteria; phylum Pseudomonadota; class Gammaproteobacteria; order Burkholderiales; family Eutrophovitaceae; genus Eutrophovita. The sequence goes on from DFDI01000069.1 coordinate 38,459, forward strand.
TTCAGACAGCAATCTAAATTCTATAACCTCTCCACCGATCACGATGCCCGATTGGTTTGCCTCATCAATTGCCAGCGTAGCCCCGCGCTCATTGTCCTTGCCGAGATGAGACTGCGGCCCTGTGAGCGGACCAACGTGGCCAATATTAACCACTTTTCGCCCATCTTTAGATTCTTCGTCTGAACTACATCCAGCCATCAGCAGAGCACTCACGACACATGCAAATAAACGTTTTATTACCATTGTTTAATCTCCCAAATTTTTTTCGGTCTGATTCAAGACCAGCTCAAGGTGCTTAACTAATATTAACAGCGGTTAACCCCGTGTCAATTTTCGATGCAAGGCACGCCCATCCGCCAGCACCCAAAAAAAAACCGGCTTATAGCCGGCTTTCTTTGCAACCCCTAAACTTTCATAGGGATAGAACCCACTCCGCTAACTGCTTTGCTTCCTCGTCAGTTACCGCATTAGGTGGCATTGGGATTGGACCCCACTTACCCATACTTCCCTTCTTTATGGAATTAACGAGTCTTTCTACCGTAATCTTGCCCCCTTTAGGGTCCTTACCTTTAGCAACATCTTTATAGGCAGGCCCGACTAATTTTTTGTCTATGGCGTGACAACTCAAACAGTTTTTAGACTTCGCGAGTGCTTCCACATCATTTGCCTGAACTTGCGACACAAAAATTAGGCCAAAAGCCAAGAAACAGGACACAACAGCTTTCTTCATGTTAACTCTCTCCATTTCGTTCCCCATACACCGACCAATATCCAAGCATGGCCAGCAAAAAATATTCAAGTTGGACTCATTGAGTCTTTACTAATGTAGTCGATATTGTACCATCCAATTTTCATTCGATCCTACTAAGCTATCGCATTAATTCCCTACGAATGCCTTATCTAGAAGCAAACCAAAAAAGATCATCCCCCCTACTAAATTATTCTGCCGAAATGCTCGGAAACACCCTTCGCGCAAGCGATATTTAATCATTGGATATTGAAATGCGATAGCTACTGTTGCCCCTGCTAAGCCCATATAATAAAAAATGCCAAGGGCACTCATTATGCCAACTGCCAACATCAAGAAAAGAAATGTGGTTTGAAAGATGAACACCATAGCGACATCATATTTACCAAATAAAATCGCGCTCGTTTTTATACCAATGCCCATATCATCGTCACGATCCACCATGGCGTATTCTGTGTCGTAAGCAAGCACCCAAAACACATTCGCGAGCATCGTGACGTACCCCACAAACGGGATGTGATCTACAGCAGACGCCCATGCCATAGGAATGCCAACTCCAAATGTGACGCCTAAGTAAGCCTGCGGCACCGATATAAAGCGTTTTGCAAACGGATAGCTGATAGCGAGGAACAACGCTATAAATGATAACTTGATAGTCAGCGCATTAAGCGTCAACACCAACCCAAAAGCAATCAGCACGAGAAGAGTGGCGACAACTAACGCTTCCCATGGGGCAATTTCCTTAGTCGCAAGCGGCCGATTCGCAGTGCGTTTAACATGAGGGTCATAATCCCTGTCGGCATAATCGTTAATTGCGCAACCCGCGGATCGCATTAAAAACGTACCCATCACAAACACCCAAAAAATATGAGCACTGGGCGCGCCCCCTGACGACATCCAGATCGCCCAAAGCGTTGGCCAGAGTAATAAGCAAGCGCCTATCGGTTTATCCATGCGGATTAATCGCGCATAGCTAGACAACCTTAGTTGGAGGCTATTCAACATACTATCTAGACCTCTGAATATTTTTCACGTGAACCGTACCACCGATCAATGTGTCGCTCTGCCAGCTTTGGATGATGCGCCAAAAAATCAGGTGCGAGACGTTTTGCTGCCTCTAACAACAGCACATCTCTTTCTATATCCGCGTAACGGAGCATCGGCATACCAGACTGTCGTGCGCCTAGTATTTCACCAGGGCCTCTAAGCTGAAGATCTGCTTGGGCCACCTCAAAACCATCTATAGTCTCATAGATAATTTTTAGCCGCGCGCGCGCAATATCCGTCAATTTTGGGCCATAAAGAAGAATGCAGGTGCTCGCGCAGGCCCCACGACCGATCCGGCCTCTCAACTGATGTAACTGTGACAACCCCATCCTTTCAGCGTTCTCGATCACCATAACTGTAGCGTTCGGAACATCAACACCGACCTCAATGACCGTCGTGGCAACCAATAAGTTAATCTCTCCGCTGGAGAATTTCTCCATAACCGCTGTCTTATCTTGAGCCTTCATTCTTCCATGAACAATACCAATCCTCAACTTTGGAAATTGAGCTTGGATCGTCTCGTGCGTCTGGATAGCTGTCTCTAGCTGCAACACTTCCGATTCCTCTATGAGCGGGCACACCCAATACACTTGCTGACCCAAGTGGCAAGTCTCTTGCACGCCCTGCAAGACCTCTTCTCGTCGGCTATTGCTAACTAACTTTGTCGTGATCGGGACGCGACCCGGTGGCAACTCATCAATTGCCGACACATCCAAGTCTCCAAAAAAACTCATCGCTAATGACCTTGGGATTGGAGTGGCGCTCATCATTAATTGATGCGTTTGATTCAAACGATCCGCCCCCTTGCCAACCAATGCCAGTCTTTGTTTAACGCCAAAGCGATGTTGCTCATCAATAATCACCAAACCCAAATTTTTAAACACCACATCATCTTGAAACAACGCATGCGTCCCGACAATAAATTGTGCTGAGCCGGATGCAATCTTCTCAATCACTGCCGATCGTTCTTTTTTAGTAAGGCTGCCGGTTAATCGTTCAACAGTAATGCCCAATACGGTCAACCACTCCTCAATTTTTTTGAAATGCTGTTCCGACAAAATTTCCGTTGGCACCATCAAGGCCACCTGGTAACCCGAACCTATGGCCTGCAGTGCGGCAAGTGCTGCGATCACGGTTTTGCCGCTGCCAACGTCGCCCTGCAGAAGACGTCGCATCGGAACGCGCTCAGCCATGTCCGTTTGTATCTCAGCGAGAACTCTATTTTGCGCACGGGTCAATTGAAAATTAAGACGGTCCAAAAACTTTTTCATTTCTATCGCATTGGGCATCATTAATGGCGCGGAGTATTGTTCTCGCTTGTCATAGTTCTTTCGCATAATAAGTTGCTGTGCTAACAGCTCATCAAAACTTATGCGCCCCCAGAATGCCCCACCAGAATCTCTAAGTACTGCCGAATCAACATCAGGAGTGGGACGATGCAACATACTCACCGTTTCAGAGAAACTTGGCAGGCCAAGCTCTGTCAAAAACGATGGTAAGAGCGTATCGCTCTGGTCAGCGATTGTGAATGCCTGAGCCACCGCTTTTCGAATTGAGGCCTGACTTAGTCCTTTAGTCGTTGGGTAAACAGGAGTGAGCGTAGTGGGCAGCGGATTATTCTCAATGATTTTCTTAACTCGAGGGTGCACCATCTCCCTCAGGCGTTGACGTCCCATTCTCAATTCACCCACAACCCGAATACGCGTGCCAACTTCTAACATTCGTTGTTGATTCGGATAAAAATGCAAAAAACGAAGGATTACGCTGTCGGTTTCATCCTTAACGGTGACCACTAACTGTCGCCTGGGGCGAAACTCCACTTTAGCCTGAACAACCGTGACCTCGATTTGAACCAGATCACGCTCTGGCGCCTCACTAATCCGAAAGACTTGAGTTTCATCTTCATACCTAAGTGGGAAAAATAGCAATAAATCTTGAGTTCTAGATATGCCGAGACGACTGAGTTTCGAGCGAACGATCGGCGTACCGATGCCATCAAGGTGATGGTGTTGATCAACAGATTCCTTAGCGCTACTTTTCATATCTTATAGGGTAATACTCCAATGAAAAGTATGTCTAATGAACAGCAATGGCATCAATTTCGATCAAAGCATCCTTGGGTAAGCGTGACGCTTGAATCACGGACCGAGCTGGAAAAGAGCCAGACATAAATAAACTTTCCATTAGATTATTGAGCTCGCTGAAATTATTTAAATCACTCAAAAATACTGTGAATTTCACGACATCATGCCGCGTAAGACCGACCTCTTTCAGAATAGACTCAATGTTCAGAAAGGCTTGTCGCGCTTGCTCGCTAAATGTTGATGGGAGCGCGCTCGAAGATTCACTGAGGCCTAACTGGCCCGATACATAGACAGTTGCCCCGGCCTTTATCCCCTGTGAATAAGCGCCCAAAGCCGCTGGGGCAAGTTTAGTTTGTATCGTTTGGTTCGCCATAAAGATCTCCTAGGTATAATATCGTGCAGCACAATGAATAGGCGCAGGGTCAAAATCTTTCAAAGTTCGAGTAAGCAGCGTGCTAGATATGGTTTTGGTTTAAAAATAGCAGACCCTGAAAAACGGACGAACAATTCCAAAGATCCTGAATGCATATTAACCCCCAAGATACTCACAAACAAAATATTGCTGCCTTAACGATCGCAGCGATTGGCGTTGTTTTTGGCGACATCGGCACCAGCCCAATTTATACCATTCGTGAAGTTTTTAGTCCCCGCTACGGCATCATACCCTCAGAGGGCAACATTCTTGGCTGTCTGTCGCTGATCTTTTGGGCGCTCGCACTGATCGTTTCGGTCAAATATATTTTTTTCATGCTTAAAGCGGACAACCGTGGGGAAGGGGGCATGATGGCCCTACTGGCACTTGTCCTTAAGGCAACAGAAAAAAAACCAAAAAAACGATTTTTGTTAATCGGGCTTGGGCTCTTCGGTGCCGCTCTGTTCTACGGAGATGGAATAATCACGCCGGCTATCTCCGTTTTATCCGCAGTCGAAGGCCTTGGCGTTGCGACCCCAACACTTCAACCATATGTTATACCCATCACGATCGTGATCGTGATCTTACTCTTCATGTTGCAGCAACGAGGAACTGCTGGAGTGGGCGCGTTATTCGGACCAGTAACGGTAGTCTGGTTTGGCGTCTTGGGGTTTTTAGGGATAATTAATCTCGGCTTAGACCTCTCGGTATTTAGAGCTCTAAATCCAATCTATGCCGTCCAATTTTTTATTACTAATAAAATTTTTGGTTTTCTAGCTATTGGGGCAATAGCACTTGCGATAACCGGGACCGAGGGCATCTATACCGACATGGGGCATTTTGGCCGCAAGCCGATCAGGATCGCTTGGTCGTTATGGGTATGGCCGAATTTGTTACTCAATTACTTCGGGCAAGGTGCGCTCATTCTTGCTCAACCTGAAACGATCACCCATCCGTTCTACAACATGGTCCCCTCCTGGGGCTTATACCCACTGATCGGCATGACGACTATCGCAACCGTAGTCGCGTCCCAAGCCGTTATATCTGGGACTTATTCGTTAACGAGACAAGCGATTCAACTTGGATATTGTCCGCGCCTTGATGTGTTTCATACATCTGAAAGTGAAATTGGGCAGATTTATATGCCATGGATAAACTGGATGCTGTTAGCCGCCGTATTACTTTTGATTCTCTCGTTCGGGTCATCAAGCAATCTGGCTGGCGCCTACGGTGTCGCCGTGACGGGAATGATGGCGATTGATACCGTAATGGCGTACTTTGTAGTGACGTATTTATGGGGATGGCGGCGATGGTATGCGCTACCGATCGCCATGACCTTCCTGGCCATCGACCTGGTCCTATTTGCAGCAAACTCCGTCAAAATTTTGCACGGGGGCTGGTTCCCTTTCACCATCGGCTTAATCCTTTTCACGCTCTTCACCACCTGGCATCGAGGGCGCCAAGGGCTTATCCGTGAATTGGCTCCCGATGCGTTAGAGCTCGAACCATTTTTGAATAGCCTTGCCACGTACCCCCCTCAAAGGGTTTCCGGCACGGCCATTTTTATGACCACATCCTCAAATGCGGTTCCTCACGCTTTACTTCACAACCTGAACCACAATAAAGTGCTCCATGAGCGTGTCGTGCTGCTGACCGTAAAGACTGAAGAAATACCACATGTATCCAATCAAGACCGCGTCGTCGTTGAGCCCATAACAGATGAGCTCTTTAAGATTCTGGTTCGTTATGGCTTCAAGGATCAACCCGACATACCGGCAGCATTAGAACTTTGCGCACCCCTGGGATTGACGTTTAATACCATGGACACCTCATACTTCCTTTCGCGACAAACGCTGGTTCCAAAACTCGGCAAAGATATGGCCCTATGGCGCGAGAAATTATTCGCACTGATGTCTAGAAACTCATCAAGCGCCATCAGTTTTTTCAAGTTACCCGCCAATCGGGTTGTAGAGCTCGGGACCAGAATTGAACTCTAACCACTTAGTACGGTTTAGCCTTTCATTTAAGGCATGGGAACAGGCATTGCGGATATTTAAGCAGAGAGCATCCAAATTGGCTTAGACTTAGAGATTTAGAGATAAATAACAAGAATACGCACAAGCGTTTTATAAGGAGGGGCTAACTATATGGAATATGTCACACCGAAATCTGCTTCGGAAGCAAGTCAAGCCCTGTCGCAAGAGGGCGCATTCGCATTAGCTGGCGGAACTGATTTGCTGGTCAAATTAAAAACTCGCTTCGTGTCTCCAAGCGTTATCGTTGACATTAAACATATCCCTAACATAATGACCATTAAACAGTCTGCTGAAGGTTGGTGGATCGGAGCCGCAACACCTTGCGCCGAAATTGTCGAGCACGATTCTCTCAGTAAAGATTGGCCAGGGGTAGTGGAAGCATTATCGCTAATCGGCTCTACTCAAATTCAGGGCCGTGCAACCTTAGGTGGCAATTTATGCAATGCATCTCCAGCAGCAGACAGCATACCAGCACTGATTGCGGCAGGAGCGACTTGTGTAATCTCCGGACAAGTAAAAGAGCGCGAAGAACCAGTAGAAAAAATTGTGACTGCACCAGGAGTGACTACGCTTGGCAAGGGGGAATTTATCATTGGATTTAAACTGCCAATACCTAAAAACCGTTCGGGTGATGCGTACTTACGCTTAATTCCACGCAGCGAAATGGATATCGCAGTGGTTGGCGCTGGCGTATCCTTAAGCTTGAGCGAAGACGGAAAAATTGAAGCCATTCGAGTAGCTTTGGGTGCTATAGCTCCCACACAGGTACTTCTCAGCGGCTTAGAGGATATTTTTATTGGTAAAGAGCCGAACGACGATGCAATACAAAAATTAGTCTCTCTTGCAGAAAAAGCATGCAAACCAATCAAAGATAAACGAGGCACTATTGAATATCGAACCAAGATTGCGGGCGTTCTTGCTAAACGAGCATTTGGCATCGCTCTTAAACGCGCAAACAATTACTAATCAACATACAAACTGGCGAGTAAAAAATGTCAAAAACACAAGTTGCAACATGCATTAACGGGGATACCCACGAGTTTCTATGCGAGACGCACCAAACGCTCTTAGATGTTTTAAGACATGAACTCGACCTCACCGGAAGCAAAGAAGGATGCGCCACTGGAGATTGCGGCGCCTGCAGCGTGATGCTTGATGATCGACTGGTTTGCGCCTGCCTCGTCCTTGGGGTTGAGGTCGACGGTAAAGAAATTGAAACCATCGAGGGGATGTCATCCGGTTCCGGGCTGCATGCCATACAGCAAAAATTTATTGATCTTGCAGCGCTGCAGTGTGGCATATGTACCCCTGGGGTCTTGGTCGCAACAAAAGCACTGCTGACCAAGAATAAGAATCCAAGTGAAAAAGAGGTGCGCTTTTGGTTAGCGGGTAACTTATGTCGTTGTACGGGCTACGATAAGATTGTACGGGCCGTCCTCGAAGTTGCTGCTGACATGAGAAACGCTTAAAGACATTAGACTTTGGAAAAGAGGAAATCAACATGAATGACATGACTCAAAGCAATCTAGAACGAGCGCTCAAAATTGTTGGCACGCGACCTGCCAGACCAGACGGCGTAGATAAGGTAACTGGGCGGGCTCTATTTGGATCGGACAAATCACTTCCAAACATGCTGGTCGGACGCGTTCTCAGAAGTCCTTACGCACATGCAAAAATCCTCTCTATTGATACGAGCAAAGCTGAGGCATTAAATGGCGTGAAGGCCGTCATTACATGCGCAGATTTTGAGGATTTTCCTTCGGAATTTGTCCCCAATGGTGAAATGGTCGTTAACTTAAAAGATATCACCCGAAATATCATGGCTCGGGAAAAAGCACTGTACGTTGGGCACACGGTTGCTGCAGTTGCGGCAACTAGCGACGATATCGCTGAAAAAGCACTTGGCTTAATTGACATCAAATATGAAGTGCTTCCGCACGTCTTAGACGTTGAGGACGCGGAAAAGCCAGACGCCCCACTGTTGCACGAAGATATGTTAACCATTGGCGTCGATCCTGCTCCTAAAAAAGCATCCAACGTGGCAAAACGTGTCGAATTTGGCTTCGGAGACGTTGAAAAAGGTTTTGCAGAAGCGGATCTTATCGTCGAAAGAGAATTCACAACTCAACAAGTCCACCAGGGTTACATCGAACCACATGCCTGCTTAGCAAGCGTGTCCGAAGACGGCCAAGCTGATCTTTGGTGCACAACTCAAGGAGCTTTTGTCGTAAGAAACTTCTGCTCAAAACTTCTGGGTCTCAGCGCGGCGCAGATACGAGTGACTGCTTCCGAAATTGGTGGGGGATTTGGAGGAAAAACTGTCGTTTATCTCGAACCTTTAGCACTCGCACTCTCGAGAAAATCCTCTCGCCCCGTCAAAATGGTTATGAGTAGAGCTGAAGTGTTTACTTCGAGTGGCCCAACTTCTGGGGCAAAAATATGGGTTAAAATCGGTGTGAAAAATGACGGTCGAATCACTGCCGGCGACTGTATTCTTAAATATCAAGCCGGAGCATTTCAAGGCGCGCCTGTGGGGCCCGGAGCGATGTGCGCCTTCGCACCCTATGATTTAGAAAATGTTCGGGCTGTTGGATACGATATTGTTGTAAATCGCCCAAAAGTTGCCGCATACCGAGCTCCAGGAGGACCTATTTCAGAATATGGTGTGGAAAGTGTGCTCGATGAAATCGCACTCATACTCAAAATAGATCCCATTGAAATTCGTCTCAAAAATGCCGCGAAAGAAGGCACTATTGCTCCTTACGGGCCTAAACTTGGACCAATAGGCATGATCGAAACCCTTGAGGCAGCCAAAGCTCACCCTCACTATTCAGCGCCACTCGGACCAAACCAAGGTCGAGGAGTCGCTTCAGGATTTTGGTTCAACATTGGCGGTGAAACCAGTTCATCGATTACGATTAACGAGGATGGAACCGTTGGCCTTACACTTGGGACAACAGATATTGGAGGTTCGCGGGCATCTATGGCGATGATGGCAGCTGAAGAACTTGGTGTTCCGATGGAACTAATCAAACCAGTAATTGGTGACACGAACTCTCTAGGCTTTAACTTCCTTACTGGTGGGAGCAGAGCCACCTTCTCTACCGGCATGACCGTTGTTCGTTCGACGAGAGAAGCTATCGAGGAACTTAGAAAGCGCGCCGCTTTGCTCTGGGAGGCTGATCTCGATCAAGTTGAATGGGTGGATGGTCATGCACGCTTAATCGCTGGAGACGAACCCAAAACGATGAGTCTTGCACAAATCGCGAAGCAAGCAGGCAAAACAGGTGGCCCCATCATGGCCAACTGTTCTATGAACGTAACAGGCGCAGGACCAAGCCTTGGAACACATATCGTGGACGTTGAGGTAGACACTGAGACAGGAAAAGTTTCTATCGTTCGCTACACCGCAATCCAAGATGCTGGCAAAGCGATCCACCCCGCTTACGTTGAAGGGCAAATGCAAGGTGGTGCCGTCCAGGGAATTGGTTGGGCGCTTAACGAGGAATACATATACAACGACAAGGGTCAATTGGAAAACGCCGGGTTCTTGGACTATCGTATTCCCGTGTGCTCGGATGTCCCAATGATCGATACGGTCATTGTTGAAGTGCCAAATCCGAATCATCCCTATGGCGTTCGAGGTGTTGGGGAGACACCAATAATCCCTCCGCTAGCAGCCATCTCCAATGCGGTGTCAAGGGCGACAAATATACGATTTAACGAACTACCGCTCTCTCCACCTAAAGTTCTAGCTAGAATAATGCATGGATAGGTATTAAAAAAAATTGGCACAACTAATCCTCACCGGCTCTCTAAAAAACCTAACTAAGGGTATTGGTGAATTTAATATTCGGGCCAAAAACGTCCATCAATTGGTAGGGGAGTTGAAGCAAATTTGCCCTGTTCTTGCACCACTGATTGAATCTGAAGGTTTCGCCGTCGCGATTGATGGCGAAATCTATCAAGATATCCTGTTTGCCCCTATCGGAGAGAACAGTGAGGTTCACCTCATTCCGCCCATTGGTGGAGGCTAATTCAGATACATTTAACTCCGAGCGCTTGTAAGCGCACGTCAAACACAATCTTAAAAACGAGCCCAGGCACGTCAAAAATCCACCAACCAGCACGATAGAGATATCCACCCAAGGGATCTTTTAATCCGACCGAAAAACCCAAGGCTCGCTATGGCCCACTCTTATCGGGAGACGATAGCTGGGCTTAACGAATGCTCCGGCCACCATCAACCGGAATTGCTAATCCTGTCATAAACGAAGCATCCTCACTCGCGAGAAAAGCAATCGTAGCGGCAACTTCTTCAGGCCGAGCAATACGACCAATCGGATGTTTCTCAATCATCAGTTTTTCGACTAACGCAGGGTCAGGGGCCTCGGCCATCATGCCTCTTGCCATTTCGGTATCGATAGTCGCTGGGCAAATGCAATTAACACGGATGTTGTCTTGAGCATGATCTAAGGCTAATGACATAGTCATCGAAATAATGGCGCCTTTAGTCGCAGCATAGGCTACCAATCGACGATTCCCACGGATACCATTTATTGATGCGAGGTTCACAATGGCGCCACCACCTCTACTTCTCATGAGAGGAATCGACTTTTGACAACCTAGAAAACTACCCCTTAAATTTACAGCCATGACTTCATCCCAAAGTTCTGGG
>DFDI01000069.1:49687-49963 GCA_002367635.1 Betaproteobacteria bacterium UBA3031
TTCGGCCGTCCCCGTAGGAGATATGCCAGCGTTATTCACCAAGACATCTATTCCGCCAAACTCACTTTTTATACTCTCCAAAGCAGACTCCCAAGCACGCTCGTCTCGTACATCAAGCATGATGGGATGAAAATCGCTAACAGCATTAGCCTGCGTGTCGTCGAGTATTCCGGCAACAACAATTCCGCCTTCGCTAGCGATTCTTTTTGCGGTGGACAATCCTATCCCAGTGCCCGCTCCTGTAATCAACACTACTTTATTTTTAAATCGGTCACT
>DFDI01000100.1:0-2907 GCA_002367635.1 Betaproteobacteria bacterium UBA3031
CATTGCTTATGAAAATTATTACGCAGACGGATCGTATGTTGCGATTAATTATTTTCGGAAGAAAATCAAGGACTTTGTGGGAAACCAGACCGCAAATGATCAGCCTTTCAATGGGCTAACAAGCCCATTTAGCAGCGAAATAGGACAGCAGGCTCAGGCGTGTGTTCAAGCTTGGGCAGATGCTGGACGTCCCGCTACTGGGTTCCCCGGTGAGGGCGGCACCGGCGACTGTGTTTCCCAGCAATTCCTCTGGGCGCAAGGGTGGGCCATCGATCAGCACCATATGTTCCAGGTCGCTTCGGCACTAAATGCAGGGGTTGACGTGCTCAATGGCGCGGCTTTTCTTGATGGGGGATGGAATCCTGCTTGTCCATCTGGTCATTGGTGGGTGTGCGGAGATGGCAACATTGAGGGCTCGAGCAGCGACCCGCTCGCCTTGTTTGATATTACTCAGCCGGCAAACTTAGAAAGCGGAAGGGTCAGTGGTTTTGAGGGCGCATGGCAGCACTTCTTCCAGGGAACTCCTTATGGCTTTACCGTGAATTACACCAAAGTAAGTGGAGGCGACGTACAGCCTAATTTGTCGGAGGTCGGACGACAGTTCACGCTTCCCGGTTTCGGCGATTCTGGTAATGCCTCAGTATTTTTTGAAAACTCAAAGCATACAGTTAGGTTAGCGCTAAATTATCGCGCTGAGACTGCTTCAGGTTTTGCTAACTATGAGCAACCGGTTTTTGTAGAGGCCAGAAAGCAAGTGGATTTCTCTTACCAGTATCGTTATAGCGAAGCGATGACAGTTTTCTTAGACGCGCAAAATATTCTAGATGAAGAAACAAGACTTTTTGTTCGTTATCCCGAAATGCTGTTTCTTGCACAAGACCATGGGCCTGTGATGAGGCTAGGTATTCGCGCGAACTTCTAGTCAGCTCATAAGGAGAGTTAAGCCCATCGGTTCTATTGAGCTAGTAGAATTAATTTTAACGCAAAAGATTGTCTTATGAGTCGAGACCATCGTCTACAGCGTGCTGTTTTTTTACACAGCCAGAAACTATCCTTAAAATTATTATGGTGGTTTGTTTTTGCGGATTGATCAGGATTGAAATAGAACTGCTCTGCGGCGCTCTCAATATTATTGACAGACTTTCGAGAAATAAATTGCATTTTGCGGATGCACCTTATTGCCACCTAATAATCGAGTTATAGTTTATGAATAATTCTAATAAATTCTGTAAAGATTATGAAGAGATATTAGATGATCACTTTGAAGGATTGCTGAACAATGATCATTTATCGATTCCAGGATTGGTCGTATTTGCTAAGCGGGGTCAAGAGATTTATCACAAGGCTTTTGGCGTCAGTAATTTGAAATCCGGCAAAGCGATGCAAACTGATGCAATGTTTAGAATGTATAGTATGACTAAGGTATTAACGAGCTTTATAGCCTTGAGACTCTATGAAGAAGAGCTCTTTGAACTGGATGACCCAGTTAGCCAATTTATCCCATCCTTTGATCGCGCTTGGGATATTGTAGTGGATTGCCCTGAGGGCCCAGAATCCATTGATTACAAGAGCATCTTGACCGGCGAGAGTCAGAATCTAAATTTCAGGCGCAAAATATCAACAGAGCCGATGCTTATAAAGCATTTAATGAGCGAATCTGCAGGAATCGAATACGAGATCTTCTCAGAATACGATTCTCTTTTCGGTGGAGGGGTATGTGATAGAAATGCGGGTTTGGTCGCGAATGCGTTAAGGCAGCAATTACACCCTCAGGTATATAGAAGCTCTTCGATACTTGGGGCGGACATAACGCTTCAGGAATTTGTCGATACCATTGGTAATGCAGGCGTCTTAACATGCGAACCTGGTGAGTTTTCCTATGGCCATGGAGCCACCGTTTTGGGGCGCATTATCGAAATTCTTTACGAGAAAAGTCGAGGTGAGTTCAAGAAGCTTTCAGAAATAATGTCAGCGCTCTTGTTTGAACCTTTAGAAATGGAAGACGCGGCGTTTTTTCTAGAGGATGGCGATCATAGGGTTAAAAGAATACCTACACTTTATGGCGCCCTCTTAAATAGCGATGGAGTCACTACTAAAGTAGCAGAAGAACAGGATTGCTACCCTGAAGGAACGAAGTATTTAACCAATCAAACCGCGCATTTCTCAGGCTCTAGACTTTATGAGAGCGGCGATACCGGCGCGATAATGACCGCTAGTGATTATTCAAAGTTTTATGACATGCTTCTTGATGGAGGTGTATCTAAAAAAGGGGAGCGCGTGCTCAGCGAGCAAGGTGTAAGGACTTTGTGCAAAGGGCGCTTTACGAATCTTAGGTTAAACACGGCCCTTGCTAAATCATTTGGCGTTGCCGGTGCTGACAGCCCGTTTCCTAAATCATTCAATTTCGGCTGGGCGACCGCACACGGCGACCAAAATGTTCTTAAAGGGTATAAAAACGGAGATCATTTCGACATGAGTCATTGGGGCGGTTACGCGCTCACCCAAGGAATTTTTTATCCAACGGAAAAATCTTACATGCTGGTGTGCCCACAAATGATGTCAACAACTCCTGGTGCCTTTGCATTCGGTCAACCTTTGGTCCGCGATAAATCAATGTCAGTATTCCAAAGCGTTTGGAGGTAGTACACTTGATTGATTGAAAATTATTCTCCTGAGAAAGCAGATGCTCGTTCGATAATAAGCTTCAAACCATTCTCGGTGATTCTCCAAATATTTCCCCACTGACCGAATTCTACTAACTCGCCAGAAGGGGATGTCTGCCTATAACCTCCCCAACCAATCGCCAACGAATTACCAAGCTCTCTATAACCGTATGACCAGGCATCAAGTTTTATTTCTGTCGCTGTGCCCGCGTTAAGAGTGTCTGTAATCCCCCCAGAAAGTAGT
>DFDI01000100.1:3128-4467 GCA_002367635.1 Betaproteobacteria bacterium UBA3031
CTGAGTAAACAGATCGGCGATTCCCTGCGAATCACCATTATTTGCGCTAAGCACGTAGGATGCGACACCTTCATTTATCAGATTCATTCCTGACCCTTCGTATAGAGGATCACGTATTTCTGGGACTGCTAAACTCGCATTATTCATGCCCCTAGGTGTTGCGTCGCCGGCGGATTCCATGAGCATCTTAAGAGAGTTTCCCTCGATCTTCATGAGATTGCCCCAAAAACCCTTGCTAATCATATTGTCATCCGAGTCAGCGACACTAAAAGTTCCAGTCGCAAACACAAGGTCTGAGGATAGGAACTTTGCTACTGTTGGCTCGGCGGTTATAGATGTGAGGGATTGAGTCCTTTTGAAATCGGATTCAAATTCGACAGTTATTGATTCTCTACCGTATAGAGGCGTCTGTCTTGAAGAGACGATCCTAACAGCATCACTAGTATAGAGCTCGCCCATAGCCTTCGCGTTTTTTTCCGCCCAGCTTGTGGAAAATGATTCTGTAAAATTATTTACTAAACTTAATGCTCGTTCGTCAGATTGATTAAGGTTTTGAGAAGACGGATCGGAGCAGCTCATGAGGATACTAAGCGCTGCAGCTAGGCAAAAATTAATGTAGAGTTTTCTCATCGGTTATCCCCATATTCTAAGACGACTTATAAAAATTATTTATTCCTTAACCCTATTAATTCCCTGAATTCCTATGATCTTCCCAGAATCAGAGAGGATTGGTCCTGAGTTTATCTCCGCCATGTAGCGAGAGCCGTTCTTTCTCAAAAGCTCTACATCAAACTTCAATGGATCAGTCCCGAGTCGGCCCGATGCCCTATCTGATAGCGAATCAATGGCCCATGACAAATACTCAGGTGCGATAAAAAGGGGAGACCATTCAGAAAATTTCTTATTTAGTAACTCCTCGGGCTTGAAACCGCTCACTTCGTATAAGGAAGGACTTAGGAATGTGTACTCCCCACTCGTTGTCGACCTCCATATAAGATCTGACGAACGATTAATAATGTCGTAGTAAAGATCTGCGCTTCCGATTGCAAAATGCGCATTATGCCAACTTATCAACTCAGCTAAGGATTTGGCCTCCAACTTTCTTGAGATATTAGCTCGATGATATTCAACGGTGCTAATCGCAATGCCGAGAGTAAGTGCAATTTTCTTATTGGTATATCCAAGAACAATGACATCGAGAACAGAAAGCTCACGTTTTGTAAGAACACCCATAAAAAAAGCTCATAAGTCGTATGCGAAATAATAAGAATAAACTAGCAAGACAACAGCGTCATTAATACTAAGGAAAAACCACAAGTCCTGAAGCAAGTCAGTCAAG
>DFDI01000028.1 GCA_002367635.1 Betaproteobacteria bacterium UBA3031
TCTTCGTGATGGCCGAAACGAGTGCGATGGTCATCGCGACACCAGCCGACGGACCATCTTTTGGCGTGGCGCCCTCCGGCACATGCACGTGGATATCGTGTTTCTCAAAGACGTCATCGGAAATCCCTAAAACATGGGCTCGCGACCGCACAACTGAGCGAGCTGCCTCAACCGACTCCTTCATCACGTCACCGAGCGAACCCGTTCGCTGTATGGTTCCTTTTCCAGGAAGAATGACTGCCTCAATGGTTAAAAGCTCCCCTCCCACTTCGGTCCAAGCCAAACCAGTAACCTGACCAATTTGATTTTTCTTTTCAGCAATTCCGAAACTGAATTTGCGCACACCGAGATATTTATCTAAGTTTTTAGCAGTTACATTTATTTTTTTCGAGATTTTTTTTACTGAAATAGCGGTCACCACTTTACGGCAGATCTTTGAGATTTCTCTTTCTAAGGAACGCACACCAGCCTCGCGCGTGTAGTACCTAACAATATCCCTGATGGCACCATCCGAAATTGAGATCTCGCCTCCCTTAACGCCATTGTTCTTCAGCTGCTTTGGTAACAGGTAACGAATGGCAATATTTATTTTTTCATCCTCCGTGTAACCCGCCAGGCGAATGACCTCCATCCGGTCCAATAAAGGGCCTGGGATATTCAGCGAATTAGCAGTAGCCACGAACATCACATCGGACAAATCGTAGTCGACTTCTACGTAGTGATCTGCAAATTTATCGTTTTGCTCTGGATCCAAGACTTCAAGAAGCGCCGATGACGGGTCACCACGGAAATCCATACCCATTTTATCAACTTCATCGAGTAGAAATAGTGGATTTCGCACTCCAACCTTGGTCATGTTTTGCAGAACTTTGCCGGGCATCGATCCGATATATGTCCTTCTATGTCCACGAATTTCAGACTCATCTCGAATACCACCTAATGACATTCGTGTGAACTGACGATTAGTCGCCTTGGCAATTGACTGACCTAAGGAGGTCTTACCAACCCCTGGAGGGCCTACAAGACAAAGAATCGGAGCTTTTAGTTTATCTACACGCTGCTGTACAGCAAGGTACTCGATGATTCGTTCTTTTACTTTATCTAACCCATAATGATCTTCGTTCAGGATCTGCTCAGCGACCGTAAGGTCAGTCGCAACTTTACTTTTCTTCTTCCATGGCAAACCAATCAAAGTCTCTATGTAGTTCCTAACTACTGATGCCTCCGCAGACATTGGGGACATTAATTTCAATTTTTTCAACTCTCCATCAGCCTTACTTTTCGCCTCTTTAGGCATGCGGGCTAATTTGATTTTTTTCTCAAGCTCCTCGATATCCGCACCATCTTCTGAGTCACCCAACTCTTTTTGTATCGCCTTAACTTGCTCGTTCAGATAGTACTCTCGCTGACTCTTCTCCATCTGGCGCTTCACGCGGCCCCGAATGCGGCGTTCGACCTGCATGATATCTAACTCGGACTCTAACAAAGCCAATAAGTGTTCAAGACGCGTTTTTACGTCAGCCAACTCCAACACTTCTTGCTTCTGACCGATTTTTAATGGTAGGTGAGCAGCAACTGTATCAGCCAATCTACCAGCCTCATCAACGCCTGCTAGTGAGGTCAGGATCTCTGGCGGTATTTTCTTATTAACCTTAACGTACTGCTCAAATTGCGTGACCAGAGCTCTGCGCATACCCTCCAGCTTGGATGCGTCACCAGTTGTTGACTCGATTACTTTAATCTCGCAACTGAGGTGTGTTTCCTCGTCCAGTACGTGCTCCACTCGAGCCCGATTAACGCCTTCGACTAAAACCTTAACAGTCCCATCTGGAAGCTTAAGCATTTGAAGGATGTTGGCAATGCTGCCAACTTGATACAGGTCCGAGGCATCAGGATCGTCCTTCGTTGCAGTTTTTTGGGCGACTAGCATGACATGCTTGCCAGCTTCCATTGCTACTTCCAAGGCTTTATTTGATTTTGCACGCCCAACGAACAGTGGTATCACCATGTGAGGAAAGACGACGACATCCCTAAGGGGAATTAGAGGATACGTACTATTTGTCTCATTTTCCTGATTTTTTTCACTCATGCTTGGACCTTTAGCGTTATCAGACTGACTTCATACATTGAGACAAAATACAAAAATTCAAGACCAAACAAACATTATCCGTTGGATACTAGTGGTGGGGATACAGTATCACCCTGATCCGAGTAAATCATTAGTGGTTTCGTTCCCTCCAACACAGAACTTCCGTCCACAACGACCTTCGCAACATTTTTTAATGACGGAAGCTCATACATCACATCAAGAAGCACGCTCTCAATAATCGACCTGAGGCCCCGAGCTCCCGTTTTTCTTTTAACTGATTTTTTTGCAATCACGGAAAGCGCGTCAGCGCTAATATCTAAATCAACACCCTCCATCGCAAACATTTTTTTATATTGCTTAACCAGTGAGTTTTTTGGCTCAATTAGAATTTGTATCAGCGCATTTTCATCTAACTCTTCTAACGTCGCCAATACCGGGAGCCTACCAACAAACTCAGGTATCAATCCAAACTTAATCAAATCCCCTGGCTCGACGCTTTTTAACACCTCGCCAACATCTCGAGCAACATTCTTAGGCTTCACTTCCGCGCCAAAACCAATACCGCTTTTATCAGATCGGTCTCTTATGATTTTTTCTAACCCATCAAATGCACCACCACAAATGAACAGAATATTACTGGTATCTACCTGGACGAATTCCTGATTAGGATGTTTGCGACCACCCTGAGGTGGCACCGATGCAATGGTTCCCTCAATAAGCTTAAGAAGTGCTTGCTGAACACCTTCCCCAGAAACATCCCGCGTAATTGATGGATTATCGGTTTTTCTCGAAACTTTATCGATCTCGTCAATATAGACGATTCCTCTTTGAGCGCGATCAACATCATAGTCACACTTTTGCAGAAGCTTTTGAATGATGTTTTCTACATCTTCCCCCACATAACCAGCCTCGGTAAGGGTCGTAGCATCAGCCATCACGAAGGGCACATTCAATAAACGCGCAAGCGTTTGAGCAAGTAGTGTCTTGCCTGAGCCAGTCGGACCAACCAATAAAATATTAGACTTCGACAGCTCAACCCCATCGTCAACGGTCTCGTGCAGCCGTCGATAATGGTTATAAACCGCAACCGAAAGAATACGTTTTGCTAATTCTTGTCCAATAACGTATTCATCAAGACTCTCTCTAATTTCCTTAGGAACAGGTAAAGATGATGACTTATCCTCGGAACCCGTCTCAGCTAGTGCCTCTTCTAGAATAATATCGTTACACAGCTCAATACATTCATCGCAGATG
>DFDI01000106.1:0-558 GCA_002367635.1 Betaproteobacteria bacterium UBA3031
AATATATAATATATATTAATGGAGCTCAGACACCTTAGATATTTTGTTACAGTAGCCAGCGAGCTCCACTTTGGGCGTGCGGCATCCAAATTAAACATGTCTCAACCTCCTCTGTCGATGCAAATCCGCGATCTGGAACGAGAGGTTGGCGTGGAGCTTCTCTATCGAACCAAAAGGAGCGTATCGCTCACTCAAGCAGGGAGCGCCTTCCTTGACGAAGCCAAAGATATAATCTCTCGCGTCAATCGAGCTAAAACCTCAGCACAACAAGCCGGCCGAGGAGAAACAGGCAACCTCACAATAGGCTTTATAAGTGTCGCCGACTACAATGTACTCCCCCATGTTCTTCGTGAATTTCAAAAAAAATACCCATCCGTATCTCTAGGCTTACGAGAGGCGACCACTGATACTCAACTTGCAGATCTGGCCAGCGGCGTAATCGATATTGGGTTTCTTTTATCTCCAGTAAACATTGAAGGAATCGCATCATTCTTAATTGCTAAGGAAAGACTGATTGCGGTACTACCAGCCAATCATCCTCAGGCAAAAACGAAAAAC
>DFDI01000106.1:746-16589 GCA_002367635.1 Betaproteobacteria bacterium UBA3031
ATCCTCAGGCAAAAACGAAAAACGCCATCTCGATTAAATCATTAGCATCCTCCCCCTTCATCATGACACCAAGACAACACGCACCTGGCCTTTATGACAGCATTATTAGATTTTGTGAAAAATTCGAGGTTCGACCTCGCGTCGCCCAAGAGGCGATCCAGATGCAAACAATTGTCAGCTTGGTATCGGCCGAAATGGGCGTTTCTCTAATACCCGAATCGATACAGAACCTTCAGAGAACTGGTGTTGTCTATAAAGCTATTAAAGAAGTTACGCCCACAATTGAGATTCACTTAGCCTGGAAGGAATCGAACCAACTACCAAGTCTTAATAGATTTTTAGAAGTCACCAGAAATTCCATAAAAACATACATAAAAGACTGAAACATGCTCACTCAAACACTTTATAGCGAAAACGAGACCGTATTGTTTGGTAAAAAAATTGCTAAAAACCTAAGACCAGGTGTGTTTATTGCACTTAAGGGGGCCTTGGGAGCCGGGAAAACCTGTCTTTGTCGAGGAATTTTAAGCGGATTGGGCCATACGGGTCACGTGAAAAGTCCGACATATCCACTCGTGGAAATTTACACCTTAGAGTCCTCAACAATCTATCACTTTGACTTTTATCGGATCACAAATCCAATGGAAGTCATTGAGGCGGGTTTTAGAGAGGTCTTTATCAATACAAACATATGCCTTGTCGAATGGCCGGAGAATGCGGAAAGCGTTATGCGCGTCCCTGACATTACGATATCGATTATCTTTAGTACAAATTCCAGAGATATTTCTGTAACAGCAGCGAGTGAGCTTGGAAAACAGTGCTTGAAGGGCCTTCAGTAATGCGTCACACGTTAATACAACTGCTAGCATCAGTCTTGCTATGCAACACACTTATTAGCCCGACATTATCGGCAGACGAATCAGGAAATTACGTCGAGTCCACCAACTATCAAGTCATAAAAAATAAATCCTTGATTGAAATCACATTCTCCCAAAGGACCAATTACAAGCACGACCAGCTTCAAGATCCTTACCGGATCTATGTCGACATGGAGGCCAAAGACATTGACAAAAAACTAATTGCGCTCATAGATACCATCAACAAACAGACAGGACTTATAACAAAAGCCGTGAT
Organism: Betaproteobacteria bacterium UBA3031; assembly: GCA_002367635.1. GTDB lineage: Bacteria > Pseudomonadota > Gammaproteobacteria > Burkholderiales > Eutrophovitaceae > Eutrophovita. The sequence continues at coordinate 1,881 of DFDI01000106.1, forward strand.
CGCAAAAAACAAAACAGACATCGTTCGCATCGTTTTTCAATTCACGCAAGGCACAAATACCCGCATTAGCGGGAATAATAAAGGTATCCAAATAATCGCTTCACAAAGTGAACTACCAGACCTTATAGATAACTTCTATCAAGCCGAAGCCACGCAAACCAAAAATAAAATTTGGGAAAAAGAAAAATATGTAATTGCCATTGATGCAGGACATGGCGGCAAAGACCCTGGCGCAGTAGGCCGCAAAGGAACAACAGAAAAAAGCGTTACCATGTCTATTGCTATGCGATTAAAAAAACTCATCGATAACGAAAAAAACATGGAAGCTGTCCTGACTCGTGATAAGGACATCTACGTCAAACTTTCCGACCGAATCAAAAAAATTAGGAAGCATCAACCAACTATTTTCATTTCTATTCATGCCGATGCCGCAGCAAATCGAAAAGCCAGCGGGTCTTCAGTATTCATACTTCCTCGCAAAGATGAGGTCGCAAGCTCCCGTTACGCTAAGCTCATCGCAGAGAAAGAGAATGAAATGGACCTATTGTTTGATCCAGACATAGACAATCGAGACAAAGACACTCAAAAAACAATATTGGACTTATCCCAGAACGTCACACGGTATCTCAGCGAACAACTCGGAACGAGTGTACTTCGACATCTGGGTAAAGTTAACAATCTACATAAAAATAAAGTTGAAAAAGCGAATTTTGCTGTGCTGAAATCGATCGATGTGTGTTCAATCCTTGTCGAAACTGCATTTTTAAGCAACAGCGAGGAAGAGAATCAGCTCAAGACGGCTGAGTATCAAGACCGTTTGGCCCTAGCCATCCTACAAGGTATTAAAGATTTCCTAAAAAATACACCGCCGGAGCAACTAGGCGTCAAAATATCCCAACACTAAAAGTCCACAAAAAAACCGAATGATGATTACGGGAATACTTCTTGCAGCAGGCTTAAGTAGCCGATTTGGCTCTCAAAAATTAATTGCGACACTACCATCAGGATTACCCATAGCCGTAGCCTCATGGAGAGCACTTAAAGAAGCTCACGACAACTCTATTGCCGTCATTCGACATGATGACGCGATATTAAAAATCATCTTTGAAAGAGAGAAAATTCCATTCCTCATATGCCAGGATGCACATTTGGGTATGGCGCGGAGTCTATTAACCGGAATTCAAAATACTCTTGATTCAGACGGCTGGATTATCGCCTTAGGTGACATGCCATTGATAGACCCTGAAACAATAAAAATAATCGCGAAAGCCACGTCAGACCAGGAGATCCGAAAATTAGTGTTTCGCCCAACTTTTCATAAAAAACCAGGAAATCCAATAGGCTTACGCTCCACACTACGCGATGAATTAATGGCGCTGCGAGGAGACCAAGGAGCACGTGAAATCATCAAAAACCACATCAACGACACTCATTTCATTCCTGTTGAGGACGAAGGCATTATTAAAGATATCGATACGCAACAAGACTTAGAAACAATCAGCGCCCAAAGAAACTAACGGTACTTGCCATCCCAAGGCCCGGGCGTTAAGGAGGCACTTCGGCCGTCCTCTGTCACTTTAGGCCTATTAAGCGAAAAAGTGTTCTCTGGGGTAACGTGGCAGTAATCCATGTAGCCCATTCGAGCGATCAATCCCGCCTTTGCGCTATCAAATAAACCCCCAGATAGATACTCATCATTGATGTATACCCCCACGACAAACCCCAGGATTAGGTTATGTTTAGACGCCCTATCATCGCTAAGCCCTTTGGGGATTGGAAGCACTTTCCAAAGCTTACACTCAAGAGCCGCTGGGCTATCGGCCACCCGCGGTGGCGCTACTAACTGGGAATCTGCGGACGCAAGTGTCGCCAAGTCAAACTCACTGATACTTTTATCAACTACGGCTGAACTCATGTTCATAGCATCGCGTAAACGATAAGTCGCTAGAGAACATACAAACTCTCCGGTTTCTTCGATGTTAGTCAAAGTATCTTTGCGTTGGTTAGAGGAAATCATCACCATCGGCGGGGCATCACTCACCGCATTAAAATAACTGTAAGGCGCGAGATTAACTTCGTTGTTCTTAGAGAGAGTGGATACCCACCCAACCGGTCGAGGAGCTACGAGAGCTTTGAACGGGTCATGCTCAAGGCCGTGATTATTTACGTTAGTTTCGTAGAACATATGCGATTTACCTCGAGCCGAAAAAAAATTAAATCTAATCTAATGCCTTGACGATATCCTCCACCACTTTTTTAGCGTCACCAAACACCATCATGGTCTTGTCCATGTAAAACAATTCATTATCCAGACCTGCGTAACCAGCCGCCATTGATCTTTTATTCACAATGACATTACGGGCTTTGTGAGCTTCTAAAATTGGCATCCCATAAATAGCGCTACCAGGTGTTCGAGCTGCGGGATTTACCACATCATTAGCTCCCAATACAAAAACCACATCAGTCTGACCAAAGTCACTGTTGATATCATCCATTTCAAACACTTGGTCATAATCCACTTCCGCCTCAGCCAGCAACACGTTCATATGCCCTGGCATTCGACCCGCTACTGGATGAATCGCATAACGAACGTCAACACCCTTAGCAATCAACTTTTCAGCCATATCTTTTACTATGTGCTGGGCACGGGCTACCGCGAGCCCATACCCAGGAACGATTACAACAGAGTCTGAATTTCCCAATAGAAACGCGACATCATCCGCACTACCCGATTTAACAGGCCGCGTCTCTGCCGCTCCAGATTGCACACCCTCTTCGGCACCAAAGCCACCTAGAATTACACTGAAAAATGAACGATTCATGGCCTTACACATAATGTAAGAAAGAATTGCGCCAGAAGATCCAACCAAAGATCCGGCGATTATCAACATTGAATTATTTAACGAGAACCCAATACCTGCAGCGGCCCACCCAGAATAGCTGTTCAGCATTGACACTACAACCGGCATATCGGCCCCACCGATAGGGATAATAATCAGCACTCCTAGAACAAATGCAATCGCCATCATGAGGACAAAGGGTGGCCACTCCTGCGTGAGGAAGAACCATACGCCGCATGCCACCATTAAAATCGCCAGCACTAGATTTATGAGGTGCTGCCCTTTGAAGACAATAGGCGCACCTTGAAAAATTCGCAGCTTGTAGCTACCGGAAAGTTTTCCGAACGCGATGACCGAACCAGAAAAGGTAATCGCACCGATAAATGTACCGACAAAAAGCTCGAATCGATTGCCACCAGGGATGAGCCCATTAACTAACTCAATACCTAATGCAGCAGGTTCCGCGACTGCCGCGACCGCAATGAACACAGCAGACATACCAATCATAGAGTGCATGAATGCAACCAGTTCCGGCATCTTAGTCATCTCGACACGTTTAGCCATAAACGCACCCAGCCCACCGCCAACAACCATACCTCCAAAAACATTGACCAAACCAGACTCGGACCCAACAGACAACTTCACAATAAGCGCAACCGTGGTTACTACTGCGATCGCCATGCCAATCATCCCGAATGAGTTACCTATTCGTGATGTATTTGGATGAGACAGACCTTTAAGCGCCTGAATAAAACAAACCGAGGCAAGCAAATACAAAAGCACAACGATATTCATACTCATTTTGCAGCTCCATCAGCAGGTTTCTTTGGTTTCTTTTTAAACATTTCGAGCATACGTTTCGTGACTAAAAATCCACCAACGACGTTAACAGAAGCCAGAGCAACTGCAGCTACACCCATTACCTGCCCTAGCAAAGTTTCAGTCATCGCTGCGGCCAGCATAGCCCCGACAATTACGATGGCTGATATTGCATTAGTGACTGACATCAAAGGGGTATGCAGCGCTGGGGTGACATTCCACACCACGTGATATCCGACATATATGGCGAGCACAAAAATAATGATATTGATAATGGTCGGATTAATTAACTCCATCTGGTGACTCCCTATCAAAAAATATTTTAACTAGAATGCGACGACACCAACGTGCCGGATACAACTTCATCTTCCAAATTCAATTCGAAGGCTCCAGTGTCTTTGTTGACAACTAACTCCATAAAATTCAGTAAGTTTGTAGCGTATAAGGCACTTGCATCTGACGCCACGCCCGATGGAATATTAACGGATCCAATTAAGATCACGCCATGCTGCTCCGTTGTTTCGTTAAAGCGCGTTAGGGGGCAGTTCCCCCCTTGCTCTGCTGCCATATCTACAATCACCGATCCGGTTTTCATGGACTTAACCATCTCCTCAGTGACAAGAATCGGTGCTGGCCTGCCGGGTATAAGGGCTGTAGTGATAACAATATCCGCCTGCTCTAATCTTTTAGCGATTAACTCTGCCTGGCGCTTTTTATAATCATCACTCATCTCTTTGGCGTACCCGCCTTCACCTTTCGCGAGATCCTGTTCCTCTTCAGTTAACGGAACCTCAATAAACTTCGCACCCAGTGATTCCACTTGTTCTTTTGTTTCCGGCCTGACATCAGTCGCCTCAACAACCGCACCCAAACGTTTTGCGGTGGCAATAGCCTGAAGGCCGGCAACACCCACACCCATAACAACCACTCGCGCCGCTTTGATAGTTCCGGCCGCCGTCATTAACATAGGCATAATCTTTTGATAAGCGTTCGCAGCCATCAAAACGGCTTTATATCCCGCCAAGTTGGCCTGTGACGATAGCACGTCCATTGACTGAGCTCGTGAAATTCGCGGCAACCGCTCCATAGCAAAACCTATGACCCCAGCGTCTTTCAGACGCTGAATCGCAGATTCGCTGTAAGGCTGTAAAAGTCCAATCAAAACTTGGCCTCTTTTTAACATTGCGGCCTCTCCCTTAGTTGGACTTTGAACCTTTAGTACGATCTCTGCACGTTCATAGATCTCCGCCGCACCAGCAACCAATGTCGCGCCGACTGCCTCGTAATCACCGTCTGGGAAGGAAGAATTTCTCCCGGCCCCCTTTTGAAATAAGACTTGATGAAGACCTTTGGATACAAATTTTTTAACCGTCTCAGGTGTTGCGGCAACACGGTTCTCACCGTCTAGTATCTCAGCTGGTATTCCAATTAACATCAATAAACATCCTTCCTATTGTCATTGGGACGAAATTACTTAAAACTAAGCCAGAATGGAATGAATGTAAGAGGTACGTCTGGGAAGTAAGAATTATAATTCATCCAATCAATTTGATTCAAATTCTACATGAAGGGAAAATTAGTCGTTCAAAATCTGTACCATTAATCACCATGCCTAACATCAAACCATTATCTGACATCCTAATCAGCCAAATAGCCGCTGGCGAAGTCGTAGAACGTCCCTCATCCGCACTTAAAGAATTGATTGAAAATAGTATTGACTCAGGCGCTGAAGAAATTAATATTTCGATCGTCGAAGGAGGTATACGAGAAATTAGAGTTTCAGATAACGGTCCCGGTATCCCACTGAATGAAATCAAGCTGGCATTGTCTCGACATGCCACCAGCAAAATTAGCGAACTAACAGATTTAGAATCGATTCATAGCCTTGGATTCCGAGGAGAGGCATTGGCGTCAATAGCGTCAGTGTCTCAGCTCAACCTCTCTAGCAAACACTCAAGTGACGACCATGCGTGGGAAATAAGTGCTAACGGGGGCCGCGTATCGGAGCCCAAACCATCAGCACTAGCCATTGGAAGCGTTGTAACGGTATCAAACCTCTACTTCAATACGCCGGCAAGGAAGAAGTTTCTTCGCTCACCAAACACCGAATATGGGCACTGTGATGAGGTATACAAACAAGCAGCACTAGCAAACCCAACAATCCGTTTCTCCATCACACACAATGGCAAGCCTCGACGAAGGACCCAGGCTGACGTCATTGGCATGCGAATTCAAGAAACATTGGGGTCCGAGTTAACAGATACCAGCATTTGGATCAATGAAGGAAGCGAAGCCTTATCCATCAAAGGATTCATCCAACAACCCGCTTATGACTCCAAAAATAAAGACACACAATATCTCTTTATAAACGGACGATTCGTTCGAGACCGAGTGATATCCCATGCTATAAGACAAGCGTTTAATGACGTTCTACACCATGGGAAATCAATCTCTTATGTTTTATTTGTCCAAATCGACCCAAGCTTAGTGGACGTAAACGTACACCCAAGAAAAACAGAAGTACGCTTTCGCGAATCTCAAGCGATGCACCAATTTGTTTTTCACGCAATCGAAAAAAAATTGTCATCTGGCGAATGGCTACCGCATCAAAATATACACTCATTCTTTACAGATAATGCGGCGCCAGGAGGCTCTCAACATTCATTCTCACAAACCAATCTGAGATTGTCCGATAGGTATACCCAGGGGCCAGCTTCTGGGTTTATCGGCTCAGAACTCACGCTTGGTGGTATAAAAGGGCCAGATGCCCCGAAACAGCACGATCCAAAAGATATATCTAACTGGAGTCAATCCGACGAAAACATTGAAAACAAATACCCCTTAGGTTTTGCGCTCGCACAACTGAGTGGCGTATACATTCTTGCGCAAAACCAAGATGGCTTAATCATTGTTGATATGCATGCTGCTCACGAACGCATCGTATACGAACACCTTAAAACAGCACTAGAATTAAAACAAATACCCAAGCAATCCCTTCTAATCCCTATCAATGTAACTGTTAGCCTCGGCCAAATGGCAGCACTCCATGAAAATGAGGTCCTACTGAATACACTTGGTTTTGAATTTTCAACATCTGGCCCAGAGAGCGTAGCCATAAGATCTATCCCATCCTTTCTAGAGCAAGGACAGGTTTCAGAGTTGATGCTCAGCGTCATTAAAGACATCGTTGATTACGGAGGCTCACGCGTCTTAGAGGAACATCGCAACGAAATTTTATCGACACTCGCATGTCACTCTGCGGTTCGTGCCAATCGAAAACTTACGACTGAGGAAATGAATCACTTACTGCGAGATATGGAGCAGACTGAGCGATCAGATCAATGCAATCATGGCCGACCTACTTGGTTTCAGATTTCATTGTCTGAACTCGACCATCGCTTCATGCGCGGCCAATAGTCGGCTCATTTCAGAACTGCTCAGCAAATACTTCAAGATGAATGAGGAAAGCTTAACCCACGCAATTTTTCTCTTAGGTCCTACAGCGACAGGAAAAACAGACATATGCCTCGAGCTTGCCCAACACTTACCAATCGAGGTCATCAGCGTGGACTCAGCCCTCGTTTATCGCCATATGAATATCGGTACAGCAAAACCAGAGATGGATGCACTATCACAATGCCCCCACCACTTAATAAACATTATTGATCCAAACGAGTACTATTCGGTCGCACAATTCAAGGCCGACGCCGAAAACTTAGCGAAGGAAATCAAAAGTCGTGGAGCAATCCCAGTTTTTGCTGGTGGCACCATGATGTATTACAAAGCCCTCAAGGACGGACTAAACCAATTGCCTGTCCGAGATGCCAACATTCGTAAGGAGATAGACCTAGAGGCTAAGCAGTATGGGTGGCCTCATATCCATGAAAAATTAAGAAAAATAGATCCTGAAACAGCAAAACGACTCAATCCAAACGATTCACAAAGAATTCAACGCGCGATGGAGGTGTTCAATATAACGGGCGAACCAATGAGTAAGTTGCTTGACGCCACTATTTTAAACCAAACAAATATCAAAACAATCGATATTGCCCTTGTGCCTGAATCAAGATCAAAATTGCATGAACATATTGGTCTTCGATTTAAGAAAATGATTGCTATGGGTTTTATCGAAGAAGTCGTTCAACTCAAGAAAACCTGGGATTTATCGCTAGAAATGCCCTCGATGCGCTGCGTTGGCTATCGTCAAGTGTGGGAGTTCCTAGAAGGCAAGTATGACGAACAAACGCTGATCGATAAAGGTAGTGCCGCCACGCGTCAGCTGGCTAAAAGACAGCTGACTTGGCTACGCAGCTTTTCAATCAAACATGTACTCGATCCATACTCACAAAACACCAGGCCTCAAATTCAAAGACTGGTTGAAACTCTCGCAAGTTAAATCACGAAGCACGCGAACGTTTTGCCGCAACCCAAGCCTCCAGTTCACCATCATGTAATTGCACAGTCACTTGATCGTCAATTGCGATGAGTTTGGTACTGCGCAGAATGTCACCTTTCTTGTTTCTTACGATTGCGTAACCTCTTGATAAGACGTGCTCAGGATCGAGGTGAGACAGGCTGCTATTCAATCCTGACAAGCGACCTTGGAACTGATTAAGGGTAGCGACCATTCCTCGATGGATGCGTTTTTGCCAATCCTGAATCAACTCCAATGAGCGTGCCCCATCGGGTCGCGCTCGACGCAACTTTACCCCAGCCGTCGTTACCCGAAATTCTTGGCGGCGCAACAAACGATGAACAAGTCCGTTCATTCTTGTTGCCAGGCGATTAAGCTCTACCCCGTAAAGAGCGTTCCGTTTTCCCGGATGGATCAGTCGACGGTTCAAGTAATCAAGATGTTGCTGTCTAACGTCAATTTTTCCTTTGACCTTTTTAACCAACCCACCCAGAAGCCTTTGTAGCTCAAGGTTTACATCATTAACGGAATAAACCGCAGCACTGGCGGCTGCGGTTGGAGTAGGCGCACGATAATCAGAAACGAAATCAACCAGAGTTGTATCAGTTTCGTGCCCCACCCCTGAAACAACAGGAATAGGGCAACCGGCAATTGCTCGAACCAATTCTTCAGAATTGAACTCCCATAAGTCTTCGAGACTACCCCCCCCTCGACAAATAATCAGCACATCAACTTCCAATCGTTCCCCAGCTAATGACACAGCATCTGCGAGTTTCTTGCCTGCGCCGACACCTTGCACTGGGGAGTGATAGATGATCACTGGTACACCGGGCGCACGATCAGCCAACGTTTTACAAACATCACGAAGCGCAGCTGCATCTTTAGAAGTAACAACTCCAATTTTTCTCGGAAAACGTGGCAATGGCTTCTTCTTACTCGCGTCAAATAACCCCTCGGCCGAGAATTTTCTTTTTTGTTCTTCATACAGCGCAAATAGTCTACCTAGACCAGACTTGCGAATAGATTGAGCAATTAATTGAAACTCTCCTCGCTTCTCAAACATCGAAGGAGTGGCTAACAATTCAACCTCAATACCATTCGCAATTTCAAAATCAGCCGCAACCATTCGAGAGCGGAATAACACGCAACGAGCTTGACTAGAATCGTCCTTCAGGGAAAAGTAACAGTGGCCAGAGGCTGCTCGAACAAAATTCGATATTTCTCCTCTTACCCATATCTCTGGAAAATGTCTTTCAATCAGAGATTTAATCGTTCTCGTGACTTGAGACACGGACAATACTTCAGACTGGCTATACAACTCACTCATTTGGAGGCCTGAAACATTTCATTTTGAAAATTTAAAGGTCATATCGTAACGGAACATTCTATGAAAAAAATACCACTGAGTTAGTTAACCTATTGACATTCAGAGAATTTTTTCCTGATAAGTAATCCACAATGGTCATGTTTATGTAAAAAATCATTAATAAACACAGCCTTAACAATAAAAAATCCATAACTATATGATTTTTATGAAAATTAATTAATATTAACTTTATATATTCCGAAACCGATTGATTCAACATCAGGTTATAACTCATTAGCGAGTAGAATTACCCACAAACTTATCCACAGAGCGAATTTAAAAGCAATAAGGAAGTTAACGGCCATAGGGCAACGCGTACATAGTACTAAAATATGCAACGTTGGACTTGCTGGCAATTCTCCCGACGTTTAAAGTGGGACCATACGTAACTAGTACTCAAGGGTTTATCGTGATCGAAATTATCAAAGCTGCTGGGTGGCCAATTTGGCCCATAATCTTTTGTTCTATTGTTTCTTTAGCAATCATCGTGGAGCGTTTCTATTCACTCCGAAGAGAGGCCGTAGTCCCAAAACACCTATTAGCAGAAACAATAAACAAGCTCAAAACTGTTGGCGCGAGCCAAGATCTGATGTCAGCCACCGAAAAATCCTCCCCTCTGGGGCAGGTGTTCGTAGCTGGACTTAAAAATTTAGAGAATTCTAAGGAAGCGATGAAAGAGGCCATTGAAGAGGCTGGACTTGAAGTCGCCCAAGAAATGGAACGTTACCTAACGACCCTAGGGACCATCGCCACCATGGCCCCTTTACTTGGACTATTAGGTACAATAATCGGAATGATTGAGATTTTTGGAGTATCAACCTCAACCGGCGTCACGGACCCAGCCCAACTCGCACACGGAATATCCATTGCTCTTTACAACGCAGCATTTGGAATCATTGTAGCCGTCCCAAGTCTCGTTTTTTACCGGCACTTCAGGTCAACGGTAGATTCTCTTATCGTCCAGATGGAGATTCAAGCTGTAAAGCTTGTCGAGATGACCCACGGCAATAGGACGAATTAATACCAAACATGAACTTCCGACGGAACTCTTTTCGAGAAGAACCAGAGATCAATCTGGTGCCATTTATTGACGTATTGATTGTAATCGTCATTTTCTTAGCTGTGACTACAACATATTCACAATATGCAGAGCTGAAGATAAACCTACCGGTTGCTGACGCAAACAATGTCGATCAGCCCATTGATAAACTAGAAATTGCCATTTCTCAATCTGGACAATACTTCATAAACGGCAGGGAGGTTTCCATGGAAAGCCCTGTTCTTTTCGCGAATACACTTCGTCAAATTGCTGGCGCAGATGCCGACCCCGTTATCATTATTAGTGCGGACTCTAATGCGACCCACCAATCAGTCATTTACACAATGGAAGCGGCGAGAATTGCTGGCTATGGGCGCATTACGTTCACGACACAAAAAAATTAAATAGGACCAAGCAAGAATTAACGACGATACCACTAGGCTTTGGTGAAAATTGAATTACCCTAGAGTTGTACGAATCCAAAAAACTGTTCAAAAGGATAAGTTTAAGTGCCACGCTCCTGGAAGAGTTTCAACGTACTATCGTTAATCTTATTGCCGGCGACCCTCTTTTTTTTATTGGGGAGTCATATCAGAAGACAACTGTTTCGTTATGAGCTCCTCAAGTCAACCAAAATAGAAGTGCCCGTAATCGTAGTTGGCAACATCACGGTTGGCGGCACAGGAAAAACACCAACTGTTATTGCACTTGCAAACGCGCTTAAAGCATACGGATATATCCCAGGAATCATCAGTAGAGGCTATCGAGGTGACGGACAAGAACAAGAGGTCCTTGCGAATAGCGTACCATCACAGGTCGGGGATGAACCCATCCTCATTTCAAAAAAAACGCTTAGCCCCGTATGGGTAGGGCCTAGCCGAATTAAGGCAGCGCAGCATCTACTCACAAGATATCCAAACGTAAATGTGATTATCAGCGACGATGGGCTTCAGCACTACGCCCTTAAGCGAGATATTGAAGTTATCGTAATCGATGGTAGTCGAAAATTTGGAAATGGATTCCTTTTACCTTCGGGCCCATTAAGAGAATCTAAAAAAAGAATTCACGAATGCGATCTCGCAGTCATAAACGGCTCAGAAAGGCTAGACCTATCAATTCCGACCATCAATATGACCCTTGTTGGTGAAATTTTTCATAACCTTTCTAACCCCGATCGCACATGCAACGTCAGTGACTTATGTCGTCGTGAAGTCGCTGCGATTGCCGGCATTGGGAATCCAGAGCGCTTTTTTCTACATCTTGAATCGTTAGGCCTTAAGCCAAAAACCCATTCTTTCCCAGATCACCACGAGTACTCAATCTCAGACATTACCTCGATCGAACAAGATATCATTCTAATGACTGAAAAAGATGCGGTAAAATGCCCCATAGCCTCTGGCAAGGAATGTTGGTTTCTTCCAGTGCACGCCGAATTCAATGCCGATCTAATCACAAACATCATAGAAAAACTTAAAACATACCGTGGATAAAAAACTTCTTGATATATTGGTGTGCCCTATTTGCAAAAGCGAACTTAATCTGTTGCCTGGAAATGCTGAACTAGTCTGCAACCCCTGCAAACTCGCATTTCCAATCAAAAATGGCATTCCAATTATGTTGGAAGAAGAAGCTCGCCCGACTCAAACCGATTAGCTTTTTATCAGCTCATATTGCGTAATGCATTTTAAAGTTGTCATCCCAGCCCGCTACGAATCCACACGATTCCCAGGCAAGCTATTATCCACGATCAACGGGCGAACCATCATCAGTCATGTTATCGATTTGGCAAAAAAGTCTGGCGCCGAAGAGGTCATCGTGGCGACTGACGACCAACGTATTGCCGAGTCCGTAGCAACGTCCGACTGCCACGTCATCATGACCAGAAAAACTCACGCCAGCGGTACCGACCGTATTGCTGAAGTAGCATTGAGACAAAACTGGTCTCCAGAAACCCTAGTTGTTAATGTGCAAGGTGATGAGCCATTTATTCCACCCGCATTAATCAACTCCGTTGCCCAAACACTGTGGGACACACCAGACGCATCAGCTTCTACTGCATGCTTCCCGGTTTCAGATCGAGAAGATCTGTTCAACCCCAATCTAGTCAAAGTTGTTTTAAATTATCAAAATTACGCGCTCTATTTTTCTAGAGCTCCGATACCTTGGTCGAGAGACACTTTTTCTGACGAACACAACAATCTTCCACATGATTACCCAGGATTTGGTCATATCGGCATTTACGGTTACCGAGCAAAATTCTTAAGCGAATATTCAAACTTACCTTTTAGTCCCCTAGAGGCTTTTGAAAAACTAGAGCAACTCAGGATGCTGCAAGCAGGACGACGAATGGTTGTGACGCACACCCAAGTCCCTCCAGCACCCGGGATTGACACTCCTGGCGATCTAGAAAGAGCACGAGAGCTCCTCAGCAAGTTATAATTTAATTACTGCTACTGCTCAAAAAAATCAATGGACACGTCGCTCAATCAGGCAAGTTAACACTCGATTGACCTAACCAATTAATAAGGATTTATTGTGAGATTAATACTACTTGGCCCCCCTGGCGCCGGCAAGGGCACGCAAGCGGCATACATCATGGAAAAGTACAACATTCCGCAAATCTCGACTGGGGATATGTTGAGGGCTGCCGTGAAAGATGGAACAACCCTAGGGGTGGAAGCCAAAACATTTATGGATGCGGGAGGATTAGTGCCCGATGCAGTCATCATTGGTTTAGTTAAAGAACGAATCACTCAATCCGATTGTTCAAATGGATTTCTCTTTGACGGTTTTCCAAGAACCATTCCTCAAGCGAATGCGCTCAGCGAAGCAGGGGTTGACATCGATTACGTCATCGAAATCGACGTCAACGATACAGAAATCATCAAACGATTATCAGGACGCCGCGTACATCCAACGTCTGGACGCACCTATCACGTACTATTCAATGCACCAAAAATAGAGGGAATTGACGATGTGACAGGTGAATCCTTAGTGCAGCGAGATGACGATAAGGAGGTGACGATAACGAAGCGTTTGGAGGTTTACCATGACCAAACTGAGCTTCTAATTAGTTACTATTCCGAACGTGCTAAAAAAGCAGATGGTCATGCGCCCTTGTATAAAAAATTTACGGGTATTGGCTCCCTAGAATCAATACGAGATGAAATATTCAAGGCTCTTGATGCGCAATAGGAACCAAATCAAACAAGAATCACTGTTCTCAACATAAGGATGACGGCTCATCTAACCGCCTAGTTAATACAATGAAAAAAATATCCAATGCATTTTATGCTCAGTCTGGCGGCGTCACAGCTGTCATTAACGCTTCAGCCGCTGGGGTTATCGAAACGGCCCGAAAAAACAAAAATAAAATTGGAAAAGTGTTTGCTGGAAGAAATGGCATCATTGGTGCGCTCACGGAGGACCTGATTGATACCTCTAAAGAATCAGCATCTGCAATTGCAGCGCTTAAGCACACACCCGCTGGCGCGTTTGGATCCTGTCGATATAAACTCAAGTCGCTGGAAGAAAACAGAGCCGAATATGAGCGCTTAATAGCTGTTTTCAAGGCCCACAACATCGATTACTTCTTCTATAACGGAGGCGGAGATTCAGCGGACACCTGCCTTAAAGTATCGCAGATCTCGAAAACACTGGGATTTCCTATACAAGCCATACACATCCCTAAGACGGTAGATAATGATTTACCAATCACCGACTGTTGCCCAGGGTTTGGGTCAGTAGCAAAATATGTTGCCGTGTCGACACGAGAAGCAAGCTTCGATGTCGCCTCTATGGCTAAAACATCAACTAAAGTTTTTATTCTCGAGGTGATGGGAAGACACGCGGGGTGGATAGCAGCCGCAGGTGGCCTAGCATCCACAGAAGAAAGCCCACTGCCGATTATTATTCTATTTCCAGAAGTGGTTTTTAATCGTAAAAAATTCATACAAAAGGTGCATGATAAGGTCAGAAGATACGGCTATTGTTCAATTGTTGTCTCAGAGGGTGTCAAAGGATCTAATGGGAAATTTTTATCAGATCAAGGGCTAACCGATGCCTTCGGGCATGCACAATTGGGCGGCGTGGCACCAGTCATCGCAAATATCATTAAGGAAGACCTCGGTCTTAAGTATCATTGGGGGGTGGCGGACTATTTGCAAAGGGCCGCAAGACATATCGCATCCCAAGTAGATGTGGACCAAGCTTACGCATTAGGCGAATCGGC
>DFDI01000001.1 GCA_002367635.1 Betaproteobacteria bacterium UBA3031
TTTTCGAGTCGACTAAAAAACTCCCCCATTTTGGTGCTGACTTCTGAAATGTCGCCAATATAGGTGAAGGTGCCGCGACCGTACTCGGCGATTTTAGTCATGAGGTGACTGTTGGGGACTGAGCCAATTCCAATTGGAAATAATCTGTTTTTCCCTAGCCTTTTTTTGATTAATGAAAAAATATGATCTTCGTTTCCTACGCTGCCATCTGTAATGAAGACCACCTGACGAATCCGTCCCGGCTTGGCATCGTCATTCAGCGCGGTGCTCAGCGCCGGTAAACTGTTGGTGCCCCCATTCGCCTTAAGTGCATTGATGTAACGACACGCGACTTTGAGGTTTTTATCTGAGGCAGGTTGCTCTTTACCGAAAAGTGCGCTTGTTTCGTCATTAAATTGGATGATATTGAACCGGTCGTTATTACTCATTCGACGAACCGCCATTTTTAATGCACTTTTGGCTTGATCGAGAGACGCACCGTCCATCGAGCCTGAAGTGTCAACCACAAAGACAACATCTCGTGGTAATCGAACACTTGTGGTTAAGGGGGCCGTTGGTGGGAATAGGGTGATGAGCGCAAAGTGTTTATCGCCTTTGTGTTCCGTATATACCGCGCTTCTTGGCATTGAGTCGGGTACGGAGCGCCAAGTGATTTCGAAGTCCCGATCCGCAGGCGCATCATCTGACGCTAACCGAATCGTGTATTGCTGATCGGTGATTTTATTTTTTTTAATTGTATGGTTCGTACTTTGAATGTCCTGTATCGAAAACCCGGCATCAAGCTTGATTGATAGATTGACGTGATTACGTTTTGGTTCTGATTCATCGAGTACCAGCGGTGATATTCTGTGTGCATCTTCGATTAGCGGTGATTGGCCGTTGCTGGTCGCGGTTTTTTCGTCCGCATCAAGGCTGCCTGGAATATATCGTGGTGCTACAACCAGTGGAAATCTAAGACTCACGATCCCTTCACGGTAATTGAGGGTATTTTGGTATTCGATCTCAACGGTAATGGATTCCCCTGGTGCAATATTAGTGAGACTTGTTGTGAAGACGTTAGGACGTTCTTGTTCGATCAGAGCCGCACGTTTTCCAGATTGAGCAGCAGCTTGAAATTGTTTTTTAGCTTGACTACGTTCTTTGATTTGACCTTCAATGATGCGGTCACCAATACGCATTCTCAGGTGATCGACCGCCGCATTCTCAGGTAGCGGAAATACATAGATACCCTCGACCCAGTCTTTAGAGTTGTTCTGAAATTTTTGGCTGACTTTGGTTCTGGATAGGATGCCCGAGACGGATATGTTGACATCCGTGGCTAAAGTCGGTGTTGGCATGTACTCGCCCGTTTGGGCGTTTTTAACGAGCAGACTGCCGCTTTTTGCATTGGACAACGCATCAGTTTTGGCGGCATTCGCAACTGTTGATGTCAGTATCAGTGCGAGTATGACTATTGATAAGAATGTGCCTATGGTTAGGCCTACGCTAATGGTTGTCAGTAAGCCTTTAAAGCCATCCTTCATTATTTGACTTGCCGGAGATTGGATATGTGTCCAATGACCCGTCAGGGGTGTGTTCATGGTTAAACTCCTCAGTTAGTTGAAACGGACGAAATCAATGCTTCGTGAGGGTATTTAACCGATTAGGTATGGAAACGAAGGGGTTAAAAAAAGGGGGATTTCATGTCATTAGTGACAATTTTGTGGCGTTTTCGATGAGGAGATGAGTTTGGTTCCTCTTGGGGTTATAGTCTCAGTAAGAAAATTGCTGGATCATTGCGGAAGGAAGTTCATGCGTATTGCATTGGTTGAAGATGATGTGAGTTTGGCCCAAAACTATAGTGATATTTTCGCGAGAGCTGATTGGCACGTATCTCATTACCTCAGTCGTGCGAGCGCACTGGCTGGTATCGAAGAGTCACCCCCTGACTTAGCCATCATTGATGTGGGTTTAGGCGCTGAGGATGAAGGTGGCTTCCAACTGTGTCGGCAGTTAAGGGCAACGCCAGCGACAGAACGGTTACCTATTGTTTTACTGACCGCACGAGGTGAGCAAAGCGATAAAATTTATGGTTTAAATTTAGGTGCGGACGAATACTGCACTAAGGATCATTCTACCGATTATTTAATTGCGGTCATCAATAGTCTGATCAGGCGTATTGAAATGGACCGTCAAGCGCCCAGAATGGACCGGAGTAAAAAAGTTATAGGTTCCCTCGATATTTTCCCCGATGAAAGTCGTGCCTCTTGGAAAGGGGTGCTCATCGATATCACTGTTGGCGAATACTGGATCATTGAACGCCTCGTGGAGCTAGCAGGCTCAATTAAGACGCATCGTCAGTTAATGATTAATGGTATTGAGGTGAGTCAAAACACGGTAACTTCCAATATCAAAAGAATTCGCAAAAAATTTAAAACCATTGATCCAAACTTTAAGGCGATTGAGACTGATTTTGGTCGCGGGTATCTTTGGCAAAAAGATAAGTAGCTGATGTGACCATACTTAACCATGCGTCTTAAAACAAAATTTATTCTTGTTCTGTCAGTACTGTTTCTGGTGCCACTCT
This sequence comes from Betaproteobacteria bacterium UBA3031, assembly GCA_002367635.1. Classification (GTDB taxonomy): domain Bacteria; phylum Pseudomonadota; class Gammaproteobacteria; order Burkholderiales; family Eutrophovitaceae; genus Eutrophovita. Next base: position 2,567 of record DFDI01000001.1, read on the forward strand.
TTAGTGTGTACTACGCTCAGGCGTTGATGGAGAAAATGCTTGAAGCTCAAGAAGAGAGCGTGTTAGCCACGGCTCGAGCGTTAAGTACGGCGATTAGCGATCGACCATCTATTTTCACAGATAAGGTTGTGACGCCTTTTGCGCCCGATGCAGCCCGTCATATTGAAATTGGACAGTTGCCTGGAAAGCCAGAGGTTGATGGGAAAATTGACGATTGGCAAGATTTGATGGTGCAGTCCTCACCTATTCAGTATGGTTTTGGTGGAAATGCAGATCGCTCTTTCTCGGCCCGATATCGTATTGGGAGTTTTGACCAGGTTATTTATATTGCGATCGAGGTGGAGGATCAGTCGGATTGGAAGCGTTTTCCTGATCAAGTGACTGACGAACCCATGGATCAAGTCTTACTTTCAACAGTCGATCTGGATGGCCAGTTTCATCAGTTCCAGATCAAACCGCATAACAATGGACAGTTAGTCACGTACGTCCTTGATGAAAATGGAAAACTTCTAAGGGATGAAGCTGATAATTTTGTGCGCGAGCGTGACATCTCGGGTGAGGTGCGCGTAAGGCCTGGTGGTTATGATTTAGAAATCAGAATGTATCGCTCCGATGTGGGGCCAAGTTTAGGTTTGGGTGTGATGAATGTCACGGCGAGATCGGGTCAGTCTACGGTTGCTGTGATTCGTAGTTGTGAGAGTTTGACGGATCCTTCACGGCTTGGATCTGTATTCGCGTCTTCTCCAGAAGTGCAGAATGTGATCAATCAGCTCGCGCGATCAGACTCCAGAATCTGGGTTGTCGATGCGCGAAGGCGCATCATCGCGCATGCGGAAAATTTGAAGTCGAACACGATGGCCGTGGAAGCCCCTGATACAAGTCTTGATGATCAATCTGGTGGCAATTTGATTGATGCATTTGTATCAGTTATCGCTCCCGTGGTAAGGCCGATATTGAATCTCTGGATCGAGCCGGGTACGTATCGTTTTGAGGATTTATCTGGAGGTACTTGGCAGCTTGATAATCCAGAAATCGTTATCGCGCTGGGTGGTCATGAGGTGGCGAGACAATTTATAAATTCAAGCGGTGGCGGCGGTGTGATCAGTGCAGCGCATCCCGTCTGGGTTGGTAAAAAGGTAGTAGGGGCAGTGTTCGTTGAGGAGAC
>DFDI01000055.1 GCA_002367635.1 Betaproteobacteria bacterium UBA3031
GTCAGTGAGGAAGGCCTTTTGTCGCCGCTGCCCCAGGATTTTAAAAACTGGTGTCGAAGGAACGTATCGCAACATCGAATTCCGGGATATTCAGCAGCGGTTATCTCGCTTAAAAAATCTGGAGCAGCTCCCGGTGATGCGACAGATGTGCAGATGGAAGCTGTGGCTCAGTTGGCTGACGAATTTAGTTTTGGTGAGCTTCGTGTCACACACAGCCAAAACCTCGTCCTGCCTCACGTGAAGACTACAGAATTATTTAATGTCTTCGAGAAGCTAAAGGATTACGGATTAGCGACTTCTAATATTGGGCTTCTGACTGACATCATTGCATGTCCCGGAGGTGATTTTTGTTCCCTAGCAAATGCAGTATCCATCCCGGTTGCGAATGCGATTCAGGAGAGATTTGATTCGCTCGATTATTTGCATGATATCGGTGAACTTGTTTTAAATATTTCAGGGTGCATGAACTCGTGTGGCCACCACCATGTCGGAAATATTGGGATTCTGGGCGTCGATAAAAACGGTGAGGAGTGGTATCAAATTACGATTGGCGGTCAACAGGGGTTAAGAGCAGAAATCGGAAAAGTAATCGGAAAGTCTTTTCCTCGAGACGAAGTGCCTGAAGTCATTGAAAAATTGGTGAACGTTTATATTCGACAACGAGAATCATCGGATGAAACTTTTGCTCAAGTCGTTAGCCGGATTGGCTTGAGCCCCTTTAAAGCAGAGGTTTATGGTGCACATTAAAAATCGACAGCTTACGGAAGGTACCTGGAAACTGATTCAAGACTCAGAAGACTCTCGGGATGGGAGCTATTTACTGCTGCCGTTATCTGAGTGGATTGATGCTTATGGAGAAGGCTCGCTTGCACCTTCAAATGTTGGCGCTTGGATCGATGTTAATTTCGAATTGATGGACTTACCTACTATTCCAAATGTGTTAGGCATTCACTTTGAACAGTTTACTGATGGGCGTGGCTATTCCCTTGCTAGGTTGGTCAGAGAGCGTTTTGAATTTCAGGGAGATCTCATTGCCATAGGCGATATCCTGAGAGATCAGTTACGAGATCTTGAGAGGTGTGGGTTTAATGTGTTTGTAATGCGGCCCGATCAGGACGTATCCGAGTCACTTAAAGCCTTTGATGAATTTGATGTTTCTTATCAAAAGGTTTCGAGTGCATATAAGATCGTTTCTAATCCTATAAAGATAGGAGCGGATTAGTGGATCTCGCGCAAAAGATTGACATCTCTTTGACGCAGCTTCGCGATGCTAATGAGACGCACCAGCCATCTGCTTTTTCTACCAGTTTGAGCGCCGAAGACATGGTGTTGCTTGATCTCATTGAGCGATCTGAGCTTGATGTGGATGTATTTACACTCGATACCGGTCGTCTGCCTTACGAGACGTATGAGGTTATTGATTTGGCTCGTCAAAAATACAATCGAGGGATACGGTTGTTGTTTCCTGAGTCGAATGATGTAGAGACCTTCGTCAATCTTCATGGCGTCAACAGTTTCTACGGGTCAAAAGATCTTAGGCAGATGTGTTGCCAGATACGAAAAGTTAAACCGCTTAAGCGTGGATTGGAAGGCAAGCAGCTTTGGATTACGGGTCTTCGTTCCGCTCAATCCGTAGTGACGCGTTCGAACATAGAGGCAATCTCTTGGGATGCTACTTACGGCCTCTATAAGCTAAACCCGATACTGGATTGGAGTACATCTGAGGTTTTCGAGTATATCGAGAAATACTCTGTACCAATCAGTGGTCTTTATAAACAAGGCTATACCAGTATCGGATGTGCGCCTTGTACTCGGCCGACAAAATCCGGTGAGAGCGAAAGATCAGGTCGTTGGTGGTGGGAAGACTTAGAAAACAAAGAATGTGGTTTGCACGTAGATGCCCAGGGTCGTTTGGTCCGCAGCTCTGAACGTGATAATGGAGATGAGAGTAATAAGCTATGAGCGCGGTGATTGAAAAAATTGAGATTTATGAGAAAAACAAAACGACTTGGACGCATCTAGATGCTCTAGAGTCGGAGGCAATACATATTCTTCGGGAGGTTGCCGCTGAATGTAATAATCCTGCTTTGTTGTTTTCAGGAGGGAAAGATTCAGCAGTTGTGCTTCACCTGGCGCTTAAAGCATTCTTTCCGGAGACGCTGCCATTGACGCTGCTGCATATCGACACCGAGCATAATTACCAGGAGGTGCTTGATTTTCGTGATCGAGTTGTAAAAAGGAACAACTTGAAATTAGTTGTGCGATCCGTGGGAGAGTCAATTAGGCAGGGGCGAGTTCGTCTGCGTTATGAGGATGAGCCTCGCAATAAATATCAAACGACTACTTTGCTCGATGCTATTCGAGAGCATAACTTTGATGTGTGCATTGGAGGTGCCCGGAGAGACGAAGAGAAGGCGCGCGCTAAGGAGAGAATTTTTTCGTTTCGAGACGAATTTGGTCAATGGGATCCCAAGAATCAGAGGCCTGAAATTTGGAATATATATAACACGAGGGTGGCGGATGGCGAAAATATTCGGGCTTTTCCTATTTCAAATTGGACCGAGTTAGATGTGTGGGAATACATCCAGCGCGAGGAAATTGAACTGCCTGAAATTTATTTTACACATCAACGTGATGTGGTCATAAAGAATAATTTACTTGTTCCTGTGACGACACTCACGCCCGCGAAAGAAGGTGATGACATACGTCGTATGAGTGTTCGATTTCGAACGGTTGGTGACATTACTTGTACCGCACCTGTTGCGTCCACCGCGGCCACTATTGAGGCGATTCTTTTAGAGACGGCTCAAACACAGGTTACGGAACGGGGGGCTACAAGGCTAGACGATCAAACGAGTGAGGCGGCGATGGAACTCAGAAAGAAAGAGGGCTATTTCTGATGTCAATGAATAATTCAATAAACGTATCGGGATTACTTCGTTTTATTACGGCGGGTAGTGTAGATGATGGTAAGAGCACCCTCATCGGACGCATGTTGTACGACAGTAAAAATTTACAAGTGGATCAATTGACCGCGGTGGAAGCTTCTTCAAAAAAGCGTGGTATGAAAGAAGTCGACTTATCGCTTATCACCGATGGTTTGCTCGCAGAACGAGAGCAAGGGATTACGATTGATGTGGCTTATCGTTATTTTGCAACACCAGCTAGAAAGTTTATTGTTGGCGACTCCCCCGGGCACTTACAGTACACCCGTAACATGGTCACTGCTGCGAGCTCGGCTGATCTAGCAATTGTTTTGATAGATGCTGAAAGTGGGGTTAAGCCTCAGACCCGTAGACATCTATATCTTGTGCATTGGGTGGGTGTGTCACATGTGTTATTCGCCGTGAATAAGATGGACAAAGTGGGATTTTCAGAAGATGTCTATCAAAAAATTGAGCGTGAGTGTGTGGAGCTCGCTCAGTCAATTGGCTACTCAAAGATTCACTCAATGCCGGTGTCAGCGCTGGATGGAGACAATATTACGTCCAGAGGTGATCGGCTGAGTTGGTATGAGGGACCGACGCTTCTTGAGTATCTTGAGCAAGCACCTACTGTTCAAGATTTTTCACATTTGCCATTTAGGTTTTCGGTCCAACGTGTGATGCGGCTCAATCGGCAAAATATTCAAGTTAATTCTGGATTCGATGGCGCCGATCTCAGAGGCTACCAAGGTCTCGTTGTTTCAGGGGAAGTAAGCGTGGGTGATGAGGTTGTCATCAGCCCTGGTGGGCACCGTGCCAAAATAAAAAGTATTTTGGGAGCATCGCGTAGATTTATAGATTCAGCACTTCCTCAGGAGTCAGTAACGTTGTTTTTAGATCAAGATTACGATGTGTCTAGGGGTACCCTATTTACTGATGTGAATAATCCAATGTTGAGCAGTAATGAATTTAACGCAGAGTTGTGTTGGTTTGATGAAGCGCCATTGGATTTATCACGAACCTACTTAATGAAACAAATGTCAAAGGCTACAAGGGTTCGATTGGAGGCAATTAATGAACTTGTGAACGTGGAAACATTAGAGCGTACGGCGAATCATTTGAGTATGTGCATGAACGATATTGGTCAGGTCAGTTTAAAAACACAGACGGCTTTATCGTTTGATAGTTTTAAGAGTAATCAGGGTACGGGTGCCTTCATCCTTATTGATGAAGTGAGTAACAGAACAGTAGCCGCAGGAACAATACAGTGAATCGCGATAAACCAGCAGCTATTCGCGGAGATGAAAAGCTAAAAGGTAAGGTCTATATCGTCGGTGCCGGTTCGGGAGCCCTTGATTTGTTGACCGTTAGAGCGCTTCGGTTGATTGAGGAATGCGATGTTGTTTTCTATGATGCCCTCGTTAACCCGGAGATTCTTGAGTGCGCGAAGAAAGCTAAGTTAGTCAGTGTTGGCAAGCGATGTGGTTACGCATCTACGACGCAACGGTTTATTAACAAAACTTTGGTGTCTGCTGTTGCGAGATACGCGAAAGTGGTGCGGCTAAAGGGTGGGGATCCCATGATGTTTGGACGAGCACAGGAAGAAATAGACGCTCTGAGAGCAGCTGATATTCCTTTTGAAGTTGTCCCCGGAATTAGTGCTGCATTCGCAGCCAGTGCTGATCTTGGAGTTTCGTTAAGCAAACGAGGGGTGAGTCGTAGCGTAGTTTTCGTCACGCCCCGCGTGGGAGATGGGGAGCCCGAGAACGATTGGATACCTCCTGCGTCGGTGGGGGGGACGATCGCTGTTTATATGGCGTCCAAACAGGCTGGATCTATCCAAGATGCCCTCTTACGTTCGGGTTACAAGGGTTCGACGCCCGCAGTATTTGTTGAAAGAGCTTCTTTTGCAGATCGTCGGATTGTTCCAACAACGTTGGCAGGTATTAAAGAAGCAGTGAAACAGTTGGGCGGGGGACCCGCAATACTTTTAATCGGCGATGTGTATGCGGACGTTGCCGGCGAATCGAGTGCTTTTCTGGCAGCACAATCGAAGCTGATTTTGGCGCGCCAGTAAATATTCGGTTAATTTTTAAGATCACAGGATTATTAAATGAGTCAGGCAGATAAATATACAACTGAAAAAATTATTGAGCTCCAAATTTGGGCTTCTAATCTTTTTAGCTTTAAGTTGACAAGATTTTCCGGATACCGGTTCGTACCCGGACAGTTTTCACGTTTGGGTATTAAAAAAGAAAATGGTGACATTGTTTGGCGCGCTTACTCAATTGTATCGGCAAGTTATGATGAGCATCTCGAGTTTTTTTCAATTGTTGTACCTGATGGAGAGTTCACAAGCCGATTGGATAAGCTCAAAGTGGGTGATGAGATGTTGGTAGAAAAGATGAACTATGGATCCCTTATAACCACGCGATTTGAACAAGGTAAGGACCTTTGGATGTTATCGACGGGGACTGGTCTTGCTCCGTTCATCAGCATCCTTCACGAGTTGGACACTTGGGAGACATACGAGAATATTATTCTTGTCTATAGCGTTCGAGAAGCTAAAGAGTTCGCCTATCTGGATACGATTGAGGGGTTTAAGGCCCACGAGTATTTTTCGGAGTTTTCGGAGAAATTCAGATTCGTTCCAATTGTCACGCGAGAAAAAATACCAGGCACTTTAAGTGAAAGAATTCCGACCTTGCTCGAGAGCGGCATGTTGGAACAAGAGGTTGGTCTAGGGCTTGATCCAGAGCGAAGTAGAATAATGATATGTGGTAACCCTGAGATGTGTGACGACACGCGTCAGTGGTTCACAAATCATGGGTATGTGGTGAGTCGTCGCTCGAAGCCCGGTCACCTTGCGCTCGAAAATCTTTGGTAATCCATCCATGTCTAAATCCATTATGCCTAAGCATGAAAAGACAGTTGGCATTGTACTCTTAGCGCATGGTGCGAGAGATCCCCGGTGGCGAGAACCTTTCGACAAAATATTGGAGATGCTGATAGAGCATTCGGGTACTTTGGCCTCTCTGTCTTTTCTTGATCATATGGAGCCAAAATTTTTATATGCTTGCCAAGAAGTTATAAAAGCGGGGGCAAACGAAATTGTGGTGGTGCCCTTGTTTCTCGGTGCAGGTGGGCATGTCAGACAAGATGTACCCGAGTTGGTGCGAGAAGCTGAACGGGAAACAGGCGTGTCGATAACGGTGACCCAGGCCATTGGGGAGCAGACTGAAGTGTTGCGCGCTATTGCAGAGACGTCTCTTAATTTGATCGGTGCGATTCACAAATGAAAACAATTCTTCATTCGATGCTCAGTCAGCCAGTTGTCGAGCGGGTAGGGTATGTTAATCTTAATCTTAATGTTCGAGCGGCGTGGTTATGATGGAGCGTGATCGCCGTTTGCAGGAAGTCATCTCTGATTTGCAGATAGAGACGCAAGCTATCCGTGCTGGTTCTGAGCGCTCGCCAGCTCGCGAACACTCGGAGCCTCTGTATGCCACATCCAGTTTCGTATTCGCTGATGCTGCTTCAATGGCGGATGCATTCATCAATGAAAATGGACAGTCTATTTACGGTCGTGTGGACAATCCGACTGTCGATGTTTTCTGTAGGCGTTTAGCAACTCTTGAAGGCGGAGAAGCCTGTGAGGCAGCGGCGTCTGGAATGGGAGCTATCTTGGCTACCATGATGGCTCATTGTCAGGCGGGTGATCGCGTGGTGATGTCGTGTGGTGTATTTGGTGCCACTTTGACACTCCTAAAAAAGTTTTTCGTCAAATATGGAGTCACACTAGATCTCGTCAGGCCAACCGATTTAGATGCTTGGGCAGCAGCGCTTTCAACGCCAGCGAAACTCGCTTATTGCGAAACACCGTCTAACCCAATGATGGAGGTTGTGGATATTGCGGGGGTGTCTCAGCTTTGTCGCTCAAATAACACTATTTTCGTGGTTGATAATTGTCTCATGACGTCGGTGCTGCAACGTCCTTTGCAATTCGGAGCGGATTTGGTGATTCATTCTGCGACTAAATATTTGGATGGTCAGGGGCGTGTGTTGGGCGGGGCAGTGGTTGGGTCTCATGAACTGATTGCCCCGATCACACAATTTATTCGTTCTGGTGGCGTGACCATGAGTGCATTTAATGCATGGATCTTTCTGAAAGGTTTGGAGACGCTCGATGTGCGTATGCAGGCGCATTGTGCCCGCGCCATGGAGCTGGCGACTTGGCTTGAGGAGCACCCAGCAGTGGCACGAGTTCATTATGCTGGATTACCCAGTCATCCGCAGGCAGATTTGATCACCAAACAGATGCGTGCGGGTGGTGGGGTATTGAGTCTCGAGCTGAAACAACCTGATCAAGAGATGGCGTGGAAGTTCTTAAATGGAACTTGTCTGATGTCTCTAACCGCCAACCTTGGAGATGTGAAGACAACCGTCTGTCATCCGGCGACTACGACTCATGGTCGGCTTGATCGGGCCGACCGTCATTTCATGGGGATAGGAGAAAACCTCATTCGCATCTCGGTTGGATTGGAATCTGTCGAGGATATTAAAATGGACTGTGAACGTGGATTCCAGGCTCTTAGTCATTCAGAAGTTGATCATCCCCCAGTAACAAGATAGAGCCATTGTGATTGAAACGTACGAAAGCAAAATGGCCCATTCACAAGGAAGCAAGAGTCAAGCATGAGTGCGCCAAGTGTTTCATTTGAATTCTTCCCGCCTAAGACGGCTGAGGCTGAGGCAAGTCTCTGGCGCAGTGTGGAGCGACTCGCGCCACTGAGTCCAGCATTTGTCTCAGTAACATACGGAGCAGATGGTTCCACACGAGAGCGAACGCATAAAGTAATTGAACGAATCCTCGCTGAAACGACTCTTGAGGCGGTGCCGCACTTGACCTGCGTTGGCGCGTCCAAAGACGAGGTTAATGTCCTTGCTGACAGTTATTGGCATTTGGGTATACGACATCTCGTTGCGCTTCGCGGTGACGCGGAAGGTGGATCCGATGCAAACTATGTCCCGCATGACAATGGCTATGCCTATGCCTCTGACTTGGTGGAAGGATTGCTTGCGCGTCACCCATTTGAATTAATCGTTGCCGCTTATCCAGAGACGCATCCGCAGGCCCTTTCAGCCGAAGCGGACTTGGAGAATTTGCGACGCAAGGTGGATGCCGGAGCCCGGCGTGCTATCACGCAGTTTTTTTTCGATAACGCTGTCTTTCTTAAATTCCGTGATAGGGTGGCAGCTGCTGGAATCGATGTTGAACTTATCCCAGGAATTTTGCCAGTAACCAATTACAAGACTCTAGCGCGGTTTGCTGACCAATGCGGCACGTCACTGCCGCAAAGCCTGACAGATCTCTTTGTCGGACTCGATGATGACCCAACCACACGACAACAGATCGCAGCGCATGTCGCTGTTTCCCAAGCTGAAACGCTCGGTCGCGAAGGCGTTCGCAATTTCCATTTCTACACGCTAAATCGAGCGGATCTCAGTTATACCGTATGCCACGCTCTTGGCGTTCGGGGAACCAAATGAATCGGGAACAACGTATCCAGTGGCTGCTCGACACCTTGCCTCACGAGATCGTGATTCTCGATGGTGGTATGGGTACTATGATTCAGCGATCGGAACTGAGTGAACGTGATTATCGTGGAATACGATTTGCTGATTATGAGCGAGACTTAAAAGGTAACAACGATCTCTTGACGCTGACTCAGCCTGACTTGATTGCGTCGATACAGCGTGCCTATGTCGAGGCAGGGGCGAGCATAATTGAGACGAATACGTTCAATTCAAATACACCTTCCATGGCTGACTATGGGATGGAAGATCTTGTCTATGAACTCAACTTTGAGTCCGCCCGACTGGCACGAGCTGTCGCAGATGAGGTTGATCGCGCTGTGCTGGTGGCCGGGGTGCTGGGACCTACCAATCGAACCTGTTCACTTAGTCCTGATGTGAATGATCCTGGAGCGCGCAATATCACGTACGCGCAATTAGTTGACACCTATTCCGAGGCAACCCGCGCCCTCTTGGAAGGTGGTGCTGATTTGATTTTGGTGGAAACTATTTTTGATACTTTGAACGCGAAAGCAGCTCTCTATGCAATTGACGTGGTGGCTGAGGAGACTGGGATCCCGATTAGGATCATGATTTCTGGCACTATCACCGATGCATCAGGCCGTACGTTATCGGGACAAACGACCGAAGCTTTTTGGTTTGCTGTGCGGCACGCAAAACCCTTATCAATTGGCTTGAACTGTGCACTTGGCCCCAAGGAATTACGTCCATTTTTAGCAGATTTAGCCCGCGTATCAGATACTTTTGTGTCTGCTTATCCTAATGCGGGGTTGCCGAACCAGTTCGGTGAGTACGATCTAGAAGCCGAAGAAATGGCGGATATTGTGGCGGAGTTCGCACGGAGTGGTTTGGTCAACATCATTGGTGGATGTTGCGGGACGTCGCCGGAGCATATTCGACTCATCGCTGAAAAAGTACGAGGATGTGCACCACGCAAAGTTCCGACGTTTAATTCGGTGATGCGCCTAAGTGGGTTAGAACCCTTCATAGCTGATGCCACTACTGGTTTTGTCAATATCGGTGAGCGAACAAACGTGACTGGTTCTGCCATGTTTAAGCGATTGATCCTCAATAATCAGTTCGATGAAGCGTTGGCGGTGGCGCGTCAGCAGGTGGAGAACGGAGCACAGATTATTGACATCAATATGGATGAGGGCATGCTCGATTCGAAATCGGCGATGGTGACCTTCCTGAACTTAATCGCATCGGAGCCTGATATTTCTCGTGTGCCAGTGATGATCGATTCCTCTAAATGGGAGGTGCTTGAGGCGGGCATGCGCTGCGTACAAGGTAAGGGCATCATTAACTCGATTTCATTAAAAGAGGGTGAGGCACAGTTTTTGGAGCAGGCCAAAAAAATTCGTCGCTATGGTTTTGCAGTGGTTGTGATGGCTTTTGATGAGCAGGGTCAGGCAGATACGCAAACGCGAAAGCGAGAAATTTGCCAACGCTCTTATCAACTTTTGACCGAAACTTTGGATTTTCCTCCTGAGGATATCGTATTTGATCCAAACGTATTTGCTGTTGCAACGGGCATCGAAGAACATAATGGTTATGCGCAGGACTTTATCGCCGCCTGTCGCGACATCACTACGCATTGCCCACACAGCTTAATCTCGGGTGGTATTTCAAATGTATCATTTTCGTTCCGTGGAAACGACCCTGTGCGCGAGGTAATGCATTCTGTGTTTTTGTACCACGCAATTCGTGCAGGTTTGTCAATGGGAATTGTCAATGCAGGTCAACTAGCGATTTATGAGGACATTGATACTGAATTGCGCGAGTTAGTGGAAGATGTGATTCTCAATCGTCGCGAAGATTCGACTGATCGATTGGTTGATGCTGCGCCACGATTCATACTGAGTAAGGATGTTGAAGAGGAAGTGGTAGCCGAGTGGCGCAGTAAGCCTTGCGAGGATCGTCTTGCTTATGCACTGGTGAAAGGGATTGATACTTACGTGGTTGAAGACACGGAAGAGGCGAGACTGAAGGCGGTTCGACCGTTGCATGTGATCGAAGGCCCATTGATGGACGGAATGAATACGGTTGGCGATCTATTTGGTGCTGGGAAGATGTTTCTGCCGCAGGTGGTTAAGTCCGCACGAGTGATGAAGAAGGCCGTAGCCCACCTAATTCCTTTCATTGAAGCGGAAAAAGAGGCTGCTGGTGACACAAGTCGAGAGCATGGCGTCATCATCATGGCCACCGTTAAGGGAGATGTGCATGACATTGGTAAAAACATTGTGGGCGTCGTTTTGCAGTGTAATAACTTTAAAGTGATTGATCTTGGGGTCATGGTGCCTGCTCAGAAGATTTTAGACGCGGCGCGTGAACATAACGCAGATATCATCGGCTTGTCTGGGCTCATCACGCCCTCGCTTGATGAAATGGTAACAGTCGCCGCCGAGATGGAGCGTCAAGGTTTTACCATCCCCATTTTGATTGGTGGTGCAACCACCAGTCCCGCACATACGTCCGTCAAAATTGATCCGGCTTATTCAAAAACTGTTCTCTACGTCAAAGATGCTAGCCGCGCAGTAGGTGTAGCTTCAAAGTTGTTAGGTGATGACCGTGCCGCGTTTCATGCGGAAATTGAAGTCGATCATGATGTCAAACGGCGTGCCCATGCAGGTCGTGTGCCAAAGAAACTATTATCCATCAGTGACGCGAATGACCGGGCTGATCGATTAATATTCGATAGGTCAACCGTGGTGCTGCCAAAGGTTCTGGGCCGACAGATTTTGAAGGACTATCCACTTGAATCTTTAGTCGAAACGATTGATTGGATGCCATTTTTTAATGCGTGGGAGTTCAGTGGTAAGTTTCCCGACATTTTGAACGACCCTAGGAAAGGTCCTGAAGCACGTAAGCTCTTCGATGATGCTCAAGCGATGTTGAAACAAATCGTTGATGAAAAATGGCTTAAAGCGAACGCCGTATTCGGCTGTTTTCCTGCGTACTCGGAGGGTAACAGTATCGTGATACTTGACCCTAAAGACCCTACTAGGGAAATCGCGAGAACGCATTGGTTGCGACAACAGCGACCGATGCCTGACGGTAAGGCACAATTGTGTTTGTCCGATTTCATTGCTCCGAAAGATTCTGGGATGCTCGATTACATCGGTGCTTTTGCTGTGACCACTGGTCATGGAATCGATGCGCATGTCGAACGTTTTGAGGCGGATCATGACGATTATCGAGCCATTATGCTGAAGATTCTTGCTGATCGATTCGCGGAGAGCTTTGCCGAGCATTTACATAGTCGGGTGCGGACAGAGTTTTGGGCATATGCAGCTGATGAGCAGACGAGTAACGAAGATCTGATTCGTGAGCGTTATCGCGGTATCCGTCCTGCTCCGGGCTATCCGGCGTGCCCCGATCATCGTGAGAAGCGAACGCTCTGGGA
>DFDI01000036.1:0-33176 GCA_002367635.1 Betaproteobacteria bacterium UBA3031
ATAAATAATATATTAGACCATTCTATCGGAAGGGTAGACAATTCGCCTGTTATTTACAACTTCGAGAGATTTTAAAAATAATAAGAGTACCCTTGAGATGGCAGAGTGTGTGGTTGATGAAGGTGCTTTAAGTCCTTGAATTTCATTACACTTAGGTTCTTGATGGTTATTAATCTTAAATATGTAGGGGAGCATAAAAATGGCTGATAATTGGCGTAGTAAATTGATCACTGGTGGCGATGTTCGAGCCCCAAATCGCGCAATGTTGAGAGCGGTGGATTTCGGAGATGATGATTTCCAAAAACCAATTGTTGGCGTTGCGAATGGACACTCAAACATGAATCCGTGTAATGCGGGTATCCAGCCTTTAGTTGATCGCGCGATGGCTGCGATTCGCGAGGCTGGTGGCATGCCGCAAGTCTTCGGTGTCCCGACCGTCACTGATGGTATCGGTATGGGAACTGACGGTATGAAATATTCTTTAGTATCTCGAGAAGTTATCGCAGATGCCATTGAGACTTCAGTCAATGGGCAAATGATGGATGGCGTTTTAGTCGTTGGCGCCTGTGATAAAAATATGCCCGGCGGCATGATGGCAATCGCAAGAATGAATGTACCCGCCATTTATGTGTATGGAGGGACCATCAAGCCTGGTAATTGGAAGGGGGAGGATTTAACCATCGCAAGTGCTTATGAGGCAGTGGGCTCGTACAGTGCTGGGAAAATATCCAAAGAAGATTTCGTTGGTATAGAAAAAAATGCATGTCCTACGTTTGGAGCTTGTGGCGGCATGTTTACTGCAAACACCATGTCGTCTTCCTTCGAGGCTCTGGGTATGAGCTTGATGGGCTCCTCGGTTATGGCTGCAGTTGATCCTGAAAAGGCAGATTCAGCTGGAGAATCTGGTCGAGTGCTGGCCAATGCGATTAAAAACAATATTCGCCCAAGGGACATCATTACGAGAAAATCGATTGAAAACGTCGTGTCTTTGATTATGGCGACGGGTGGTTCCACGAATGCTGTTCTACATTATTTGGCGATTGCGTCTGCCGCCGATGTTGATTGGACCATCGACGATTTTGAGCGTATTCGTCAAAAAACCCCTGTTTTTTGTGATCTCAAGCCATCTGGAAAGTATGTTGGTGTCGATCTGCATAGAGCGGGTGGTGTGCCTCAGGTACTGAAAATGCTTCTGGTAAATGGACTGCTCCATGGAGATTGTATGACAATCACGGGTCGAACCATCGCGGAGGAATTGGAGCATGTTCCAAGTGAGCCGTCTTCTGATCAGGATGTGATAAGACCATTTGATAAGCCATTATATAAGCAGGGTCATTTGGCTATCCTCAAGGGGAATCTAGCTACGGAGGGGTGTGTTGCGAAAATCACGGGTCTTAAGAACCCTGTGATCACAGGCCCTGCTCGAGTCTTTGATTCTGAGAAGGAGACCATGGCAGCTATTATGGGTGGCAAGATTAAAGCTGGCGATGTGATCGTCATTCGCTATGAAGGACCAAAAGGGGGGCCAGGGATGCAAGAGATGCTCGCGCCAACTTCAGCATTAATCGGTGCGGGATTGGGTGAGTCCGTTGGGCTTTTGACGGACGGGCGTTTCTCAGGAGCCACCTGGGGGATGGTGGTAGGTCATGTTGCGCCTGAAGCGTTTGTAGGCGGGAACATAGCCTTAGTCGAAGAGGGTGATGAGATAACTATCGATGCGCGTAAATTGGTGATTGAGGTTAATGTGTCTGACGAAGAGTTGGCGAAGCGTAGGGCTAATTGGAAACAGCCTGAGCCACGGTTTAAGCGTGGGTTGTTAGCGAAATATGCTTACTTAGTGTCGACTGCATCAAAGGGTGCTGTTACTGACAGTTTTGATCAGTAACTATTAACTGGCGTAAAAAAACCACCTACAAAGAGGTGGTTTTTTTACGCCAGTATGTCTGGGATCTGTGTCTTTTGAAGTTCGGTGATCTGGTCTCTCAGTAGCAGTTTGCGTTTCTTTAGTCTGCGTATTTTTAATTCGTTGGAGGAGGTAGATAGGTTAAGTGCCGAGACCGCTTCATCGAGATCGCGATGTTCTTCTGTAAGGGCGGCGATGCGATTTTTTATTACTGAGGATGAGTTAAATATGTCTGCCATGTGAGCTTATGAATCAGTAGCGGTTGTAGATTTCAATTGCTTTTAAAATGGATTTTTCGCGTTTAATAATCGGCATCATTTTTAATTCTTTTTGGTCGTACTCAGCGAGTAGCTTGAGGACCGCTTCTGCTGCGTCGCGTGGGATAACAACTACGCCGTCAGGGTCGCCCACAATAAAATCATCTGGATTCACCAGTACTCCTCCGCACGTCACTGCAATTTGTTTCGCAACAGGGATCATGCGTCCAACGGAGGTGGCAGGACTCACTCGTCTGGTAAAGACTGGAAATCGGATAGCTTTAATGGCGGTAATATCCCTCGCAGCGCCATCAATGACGATACCTTCTAGTCCCCGAATTTGTGCGGTCGTTGCCATTAAGTTTCCAATTGCGGCAATGTTCAGCCCATCTTCCATGACGTAGACTAATATGCTCCCGGGCTCCGCGGTGTCTAGAATTTGCAAATGATAGGGTGGGTACTCGCGATTATCCGTTTTGAGGCCGCGTGTCATGAGGACGGTGACTGCCTTACCCACGATCTTGATGTCGAATAGAGGTTTCATATCCGCGCTCATCCAGCCACGATGTCCTGTAACGGTTTCGACCGCGTCCGCGATGTTGCCGGTACTGTTTTCTTGGCTTCTCAGTTGAGCAATGATCTCTTTATCTGTGAGGGCAAGCGTCGGTGTAGCGTGTATTAGCAAACAGCACAAAACTATTGATAAAGCGCGACCTTTAGTCAAGTCATTACTCCCCAAAAGTGTTTAATTCAAAGTTTCTTGTAGAGGTGTCAAGGATACAGAAAAATTGCTCATCCCGTTCGGCTTGATATTGAGGCAAAAAAAAGCCCCCCAGGGGGAGGGGGGCTGAGGGAGTTACTCTTTAGGGAGGAGGTAGTTAAAGAGGACCCAAGCTAGGGCACCTAAAACGCTGCTCTCTAACTATGTGACAGATGATATTTTTATTCTTAATGATTAACAATACTGGTTAATTGAATATAATATATTCCAAAATGTAACTGAGTAATATTTATCTTCCTTCCGCTAAGCTCAAATCAGTCCTTGAGTTAATATTATTGCAGCACAAAAAAAAGCCCTCAGTTTTGAGGGCTTATAAAAACTTCTTTCTCTAGGAGGAGATTAAAAAGAAGAAGTAGAAATATATACTATTTGTTGCGATGCGTCAATGCAGATTTATGCCTAATATATTCTTTTATATTGACAAATATAGACAAATAAGCAATATTTATTCTTAATTATTCATATATATGGTGATTTGTGGATAGATTTAAATTGATGAATCTCTTTGTTCGTATTGTGGAGACGGGAAGTTTCTCTGCTGTTGCGAGGGAGTTAGAAATGCTCCAGCCGTCTGTCAGCAAGCATATGAATATGCTTGAACAGAGTCTTGGTGTTCGTTTGCTCAATCGAACAACGCGTAAAATTTCACTGACTGAGGCGGGAAAAGAGTACTTTGAGCGCTGTCAGCGGATCATTGATGATGTCAATGAGCTTGAAACTGAGGTTTTGGGTCTTGTAAATAAGCCGACTGGCACGCTTCGGATCACCAGTCCCGTTGCGTTCGGGCAAATCTATATGTTGCCACTCTTACTGGCATTTCGGAATCAAGTTGCTGAACTCGGTGTCGACCTTTCCTTCGATGATCGTTACGCCGATTTGGTTCAGGAGGGCTTTGATGTTGCGATTCGGTTTGGAGAGCTTGAGGATTCTCAATTAATTGCTCGTCATGTTGGAAGTAGCGCGCGGGTTTGCGTTGCCTCTCCGTCCTACTTGTCAAAATATGGGGTACCAGGTGTACCTAATGATTTAAAAAATCATAACTGCATCACTTACACACATCTTTTTTCTAGTGTTTGGCCATTACGAGATGCCAAAGGACTCCTTTCGATAAAAGTGGGTGGTAATTTTAGGGCAAATAGTGGGTATGCCATTCGTGACGCTGTATTGAACGGAGTTGGTATAGCGTTAGTTCCAGCATTACTGGTTAAGGAGCAGATTGAGAGTGGGACCGTAGTTCCACTTTTAAATGATTATGCTCCAGACCCTATCAAAATTTCCGCCGTTTATCCGTCTAACCGACTGATTCCGAGAAAGGTAAAACTCTTTGTTGATTTTATGAAAGAGGAGTTTTTAAAAATTCCTTTGTTGCACCCACATGCGCCATTGAGGCCCGTACCGAGATTGAGGTCTAGGCCTGCAGTCGTTGTTGACCCCAGTCAATAGCGTACTAAATGCGCAGTCTTGGAACTCGGTTAAACTGGCGACGCACAAAGTTCTGATTGGTCACTAGAGGTAACGGTCGCTCCAAATTGACTATTGAATGCTTGACAAAATACTTAAACGGTAAAAGGTTGTATGAATAAAAGAGCTACTAAATACACTGCTGACGACATCGAAATTCTTGAGGATTTATCCCCTATTTTGCATCGCCCCGGTATGTACACCGACCCAGTGAATCCGAATCATGCCTTAGTGGAGGTTATTGATAATGCCTCAGATGAAGGCTTGGCGGGATATGCGAAAAATGCAGAAATCAAACTTTATGAGGATGGTTCTGCTGAGGTTATAGATGATGGTCGCGGAATCCCTGTGGATATCCACCGTACTAAAAAGATTCCTGCAATTCAGGTTATTTTTACGACGTTGCACTCAGGTGGAAAATTCAGAAAAACAGATTCTGAGTCAGTTTATCGGATCGCAGGCGGACTTCATGGAGTTGGTGTGTGCGTCAGTAATGCCCTTTCGACGAAATTAGAGGCAGAAGTGACAAGAGATGGAGTTGTGCACCAAATTATCTTTGGTCCTAATGGCAAAGTTCAAGTACCACTTAAAAAATTGAAAGAGGTTGCGCGTAATAAAACGGGAACACGCATTAGGTTTTGGCCGGATGCGAAGTATTTCGATAGCGTGAAGTTTGATATTGTCGAGCTTACGGCATTACTCAGAGCCAAAGCGATGCTATTACCAGGTGTACGTTTTTCTCTAGGCGTTGAGAAGAACGGATCATTTGACACGCAGACCTGGCATTTCCCTAAAGGCATAGAAGGATATTTTGCTGAGGCTATCGTCGGACGGGACGCTGTGGGGACCACTTTTTTCGGTGAGCGCTACGTTACAAATTCATCTGAATCCAACTTGTTTGCAGAGGGGGAAGGCGCGCAATGGGCGTTGTCGTGGACAACGGAAGGGGAAGTCATTAGCGAATCCTATGTGAATATGATTCCTACTCGCCAAGGTGGAACACACGTTTCCGGACTTAGAGATGGGGTCTATCAGGCGATTAAGAGTTTTATCGACCACCATGCCATGGGGCAAAGAGGTTTAAAGGTTGTCCCCGATGATGTGTGGTCTAGGACTAATTTTGTTTTAGCATGCAAAATTCTCGACCCCCAGTTTAAAGGTCAAGTGAAAAATGAGCTTATTTCGCGAGATGCATTTAAGCTCGCATCGCAAATGATTCGAGATCCGATTGAGTTATGGCTAAATCAGCATGTCGATGAAGGCAAGCGTATTGCTGAGTTGGTTCTCCGGCAAGCTGTACTGCGAACCCGTTCAGCTCAAAAAACAGAACGAAGAAAAACATCTGGAATAGCAGTGTTGCCGGGAAAGCTGACGGATTGCGCCTCTGAAGACCCTACCCGTAATGAACTTTTTATTGTGGAGGGCGATTCCGCAGGTGGGTCAGCAAAAGGGGCGAGAGATAAAGAGTTTCAAGCGATTCTACCCTTAAAAGGTAAGCCTAAAAATACATGGCAGGATGCCCCGAGTTCGCTTTATTCGAACAAAGAAATCGAGGCTATCGCGCTTGCCATAGGCATAGATCACCACACCTTGGATGATCCAATAGATCTAACAAATTTGCGGTATAACAGGATCAATATTCTCGCGGATGCTGATGTCGACGGTGCTCATATTCAGGTTTTGCTACTCACATTATTTTTCCGACATTTTCCCAAGTTAATTCAGAGTGGGCATATCCACATTGCGCAACCACCACTTTTTCGGATTGATGTGCCTTCGCAAGGAAAGAATAAACCAGCACGTAAGTTATACGTTCTGGATGATCAGGAACTTAAAATGTTAGAAGAAAAATTGATTGATGAGGGCATCAAGCGCCAAGGATGGTCGGTGAGTAGATTTAAGGGGTTGGGTGAAATGAGCCCAGATCAACTATGGGATACAACGCTCAATCCAGATACACGGCGTACTTTACAAGTGACTTTTGAGGACGTTATGGAAGAATCGTTAGATATATTTGGAATGATGATGGCACGGGAGAATGCGGGGCAGCGTCGAAATTGGATGGAGACTTTTGGCAACTTAGTCGAGGCTGATTTTTCATGACCAAGTTCGTATTTTTTTGCCGGTCTAGTTTTTTGCTGTTATGTTTTTTTTGCTCGAGTGGGATTGCGGGGCAGGAGGCTAAGATTACTGAGTACGGTATTTACAATGATGCTCGGGAATTGATTAAACAAACAAAAGTTGTTCCAGCAGACCAGATCGTGCGATTTGGTTTTTGTTTTGAGGTCTTTGTCAATTTTTTTGATGATAATAAGTATATGCTCACACAGACGTTGGTTCACCCTGAGATCTTGGATGATGGGGGTTGGCCTAATAAGGGATACAACGTTCCTCGAAAATTCAAAGTCGTTAACGGTACGGCATTTGGGTGTGTGGGGTACAACGCCCGAGCGGAAAAAGAGGCACCAGCGGGAGAGTGGGTATTCAGTTTGTCCGATGGCAGTGATGAATTGGTCCAATTCAAATTTATTTTGAAGTGATAAATAAGATATGTAACTTCGATAAAGCAATGATATGAGTCAACAGAAAGAGTTATTTGAAATGAGTAAAGTCGAAGTAAAGCCTGTGAAGAAATCCAATGCTGTCTCTTTACGGAAAGCTACTGATGTACTACCTGATTATTTTGCGCCCTTGGGCCGTATTAATTTCTCCGATGCCATTCCATTAGGCAGATATGCCTCAACTCAATATTTGCAGTACGCCATAGCCACGGTTAAGGACCGAGCTCTGCCAAGGCTTGCTGATGGTCAGAAACCGGTACAGTCAAGAATTTTGTATGCAATGTGGGAAATGAATGCCATCGCTGGTAATCCCAGGAAAAAATCAGCACGAGTTGTCGGTGATGTTTTAGGTAAGTTTCACCCGCATGGTGACTCGTCGGTCTACGATGCCTTAGTTCGAATTTCCCAGAATTTTACGCTTCGTTACCCCTTGGTTGATGGTGAGGGAAACTTCGGTTCTAGAGATGGCGACGATGCTGCTGCCATGAGGTATACAGAGGCAAGACTAACGAAGTTTGCCGAGGTGCTGCTCAGTGAATTAGATGAAGGCACGGTTGATTTTATTCCTAACTATGACGGCAGTGTCAATGAGCCTTGTTTACTACCTGCTCGATTGCCTGTTTTGTTGCTTAATGGTGCAAGTGGTATTGCCGTAGGTATGGCAACGGAGGTGCCTAGCCATAACCTCAGTGAAGTGTCTTCGGCGGTTGTCTCGCTTATCAAGAAACCGGACATGAGCATCAAACAGGTCATGCATCATATTAAGGGCCCAGACTTTCCGGGAGGGGCTCAAATCATCACCAGCTCCTCGGATATCGCAGAAGTCTATACAACAGGTCGGGGTGCGGTTCGAGTGCGGGCTAGATGGACTGTGGAGAAATTAGCGCGAGGCCAATGGCAGTTGGTAGTCACAGAACTACCTCCTGGCGTTTCATCTAGAAAAATTCAAGAGGAAATCGATGCGATCACAAATCCTCAGCCACGGGCTGGAAAGAAGGCAATTACAGTAACTCAGCAAAAAGAAAAGCAAGCCATGTTGTCGGTGTTAGATCGAATGCGTGATGAATCGGATCGTAACAATCCAGTTCGTATGGTCTTTGAGCCCAAGACATCGAGGATTGGTGAAGATGAATTCATTAATGCATTACTTGCGCGCACTAGTTTAGAAACAAATGTTTCTATTAATCTTGTCAATGTTGGCTTAGATGGTCGTCCAACGGGGAAGAATCTTCTCGAGATATTGACGGAGTGGGTCGAGTTTCGGCGTGCAACAGTAACGCGACGAACACGTTACCGCCTGGAGAAAGTTGAAGACCGTATACATGTTTTAGAGGGGAGGTTGTTGGTCCTTCTCAATGTGGATGATGTTCTGAAAATCATCAGAAATTCAGAAAACCCTCGACAGGATTTAATGTCAGAATTTAATCTATCTGAACGCCAAGCAGACGATATTCTCGATATGAGATTACGGCAGTTAGCTAAACTCGAACATATTAAGTTGGAACAAGAGCTCAAAAACCTGACAAAAGATCAAAAAGCCTATAAGACTATTTTGAAGAACAAGAATCATCTTGAAGAGCTAATCATCGAAGAGATTGAGTCTGACAGCAAGCAGTTCGGAGATAAGCGGCGCACAGTTATAGAAGTATCGGAGAAAGCTGTGCTTGAAGTCAAAGCTTCCGATGATCCGATCACGGTAGTATTCTCTAAGAAGGGTTGGATCCGAATGCGGCAGGGTTGGGATGTCGAGCCCAGCAGCCTAAGCTTTAAGGAAGGAGATGGGCTCTCATCGATCATCCAATGCCGATCGGTTGATCCAGTCGTATTTTTAGATTCAAAAGGTAGGGCTTACAGTATTGATGCCGATATACTCCCGTCAGGTAGGGGAGATGGTGTGCCTGCTTCCTCCTTATTAGATCTGCAGGATGGCGCTCAAGTGATGCATTGTCTCGCCGGCACGTCAAAAGCAAGTATTTTTGTTGCTACGACGGGCGGATATGGGTTTTTTACTAAGCTAAGGGATATGGTTTCTAATCGACGTGCTGGACGAGATTTTATGTCAATGCCGGAAAGTGAATTTCCCATTACGCCACAATTCTTTAATCACGAAACTGATCATTTGGTAGCCGTGGTGTCTGAAAAGGGTAAGTTATTGATATTCTCTGCGGAAGAGATCAAATTTCTCTCTAAGGGGCGCGGTGTGATCGTGATGGGGTTAGATGGTGACGATAAGCTGTCTGCAACCGCCTTGTTAAATAAGAGAACAGCCAAAATCATCGGTCATTCACCTAGAGCCCAAAAAGTAGATACTATTTTGATAACTGGTGACAAGTTTGAACACCATTATCTGAGGCGTGCGCGTATGGGTCGAGTTCTACCGAGAAAATTGATAGGCCCCCATAGTATTTCACGTGGTTGATTTAGTATGGCGTGCAGCTAAGTCAGTCGTTGGCGGACATGCTTACGGCGTTACAGTCCCGTCACTGCGACGACATTGAAGATCGCTGTGTCTTCTCGTAATTTTTTAATGTTTTGATACTCCTCAGACGAGTACCATTGGTGAATTCTCTCCATGTCAGTGAATTCACACATGACGAGCCTTTTGGGCGACCAGTCCCCCTCTATGATTTCTATCGTCCCACCACGAACGAGAAATTTAGCGCCATAGATTGAAAGAGAGGTGCCAACTCTAGCTCTATACTCTTCATATCCATTGGGGTCTAAGACGGTAATTTCTGCAATGAGGTATGCTGACATTTTAGGAGTAAGTTTACCAGTATTGGTGATATTCATACTGTACACGGGATTTATAATTTAGAAAATATTGTTGATAACTTTTAGAGTAGAAGGATAGATAGACATGAGAACGCGAATTACTGAGTTGTTAGGGATCGAGTACCCAATTATCCAGGGTGGCATGCACTATGTTGGCTTTGCAGAATTGGCTGCCGCGGTCTCTAATGCTGGTGGTCTTGGCACCATAACTGGTTTGACTCAGAAAACGGCCGAGGATTTACGCAATGAAATCCGAAAGTGTAAAGCACTAACGAATAAACCATTTGCCGTCAACCTCACGTTCCTTCCTTCATTGGCAACTCCGGACTATCCCGGTTACGTAAAAGTAATCATAGAAGAGGGTGTCAAGGTTGTTGAGACTGCTGGGCGTAATCCGCAACAGGTCATGCCTGCGTTAAAAGAAGCAGGAGTTATAGTGATCCATAAATGTACCTCCGTGAGGCACTCGCTAAAGGCGCAATCTATCGGATGTGATGCCGTTTCAGTCGACGGTTTTGAGTGTGGTGGTCATCCAGGAGAAGATGATGTTCCTAATTTTATACTCCTGCCAAGGGCGGCTGATGAATTGGAGATCCCGATTGTTGCTTCAGGCGGTATGGCGGACGGACGCTCACTGGTTGCTGCCTTAGCGTTAGGTGCCGATGCGATCAATATGGGCACCCGTTTCATGGCAACCCAAGAGGCGCCTTGCCACCCGAATGTGAAGGAGGCTTTGCTCCGGGCCACTGAGCTGGATACCAGACTTGTGATGAGACCTTTGCGTAATACTGAGCGTGTATTAAACAATAACGCTGCGCAAAAACTTCTTGAAAAAGAACGTTCCCTTGGCGAGAACATAAAAATCGATGACGTATTAGATGAGGTTGCTGGTGTCTATCCTAAGGTGATGGTTGATGGGGAAATGGAAGCGGGGGTTTGGTCTTGCGGAATGGTTGTCGGATTAATTAACGATATTCCTTCGTGCAAAGAATTGATTGAGCGAACGATGTCTGAGGCAAAATCTATTCTTAATAAAAGAAACCAACAAATAACGGCATGAACTTAATCAACTCAACTCTATGACAATGGTGCTGGCCTAATGGTTGCACAGCAGTTGTCATCCATGGATTGGAAGCGACGTTTCTATACGGTCATTTTTGAGGCCGACACGCCTGCGGGGCGATTCTTCGACCTATCTCTAATTTGGTTGATTGTTTTAAGTGTCGTGGTTGTCATGCTAGACAGCATAGATTCGATTCATTCCAACTGGGGCGAGCAATTGATGACGTTGGAATGGATATTCACCGGTATATTTACCCTTGAATATTGTGCTCGGATATGGTGCGCGCCCAAGCCCTTCGCATATATGCGCAGCTTTTACGGGATCGTAGACTTTCTGGCTGTTATACCTACATATCTTGCGTTGTTTGCCCCGGGAATCCATGTGCTTATCGACATAAGAGTACTTCGGCTTTTAAGATTATTTCGGTTGTTAAAACTGACAGCGTATGTCGCTGAGTACGCATCACTGGGCCGAGCGCTCTACGCCTCTAGACGTAAAATTTTAGTGTTTTTGACGTTTGTTGGGATGGTTGTGTTGATTATGGGTACGGTGATGTATGTCGTAGAGGGTCCCGAGAACGGTTTTACTAGCATTCCAATGGCAGTTTACTGGGCCATTATGACGATGACCACCGTCGGATTTGGGGATATTTTTCCTCAAACCGATATTGGTAGAATAGTTTCATCAGTAACGATGCTTCTAGGTTGGGGCATTCTCGTTGTTCCAACTGGCATTGTGAGTGCAGAGTTTGTATTTCAAAGAGAGCAACCTACAACCAGAACGTGTGGTCAGTGTCTCAGTGAGGGCCATCTTAAGGCCTCTATATTTTGCCGAGATTGTGGCGCCTCGCTTTAAGTAATTCAGAAGAAACGTGTGAATCTTGATAAAGTAGCAGAGTTTAATTGTAAAAGAGGGTGGTTGGAAAATGATTAGAATTTGGAATGTGAGCCTGTTGATGCTTGCTATGTTTGTATTAGTGAGTTGTGGCGAAAAGACTGAAGTTGTATCCACAGATTCCTCTGAAGAGGCGGGTATATTTCTTCAAATAATGCTCAAAGATGAAAAAGGGCAGGATATAAGTTACGTCCTGTTTAATCCAAATGTTAAGACGCTGGATGCATGTAATGTCGTAGCAGAGGCGGGATTGGATGATGTTGTTAAGAAACTGCCTCCTGAGTATAGCGGGTCAACGGTTACCGGTTGGTCATGCTCTCTTTCAAATCCAGAGGCTGGAAAAATAAAAATAGATCGAGTAGATGATTAACGTTGGTAGGGTTTATATGAAAATGTGAAGCCTGATTTCTTGATTTAAGGTGAGTTCTATAAGAGTAGTTTAAATCGCGGAAATCAAATATGGAGCTATAACTTGAACAACAGGTCTGATTAGCGCAAACTCGACGTTAGTTTGTTGATTTTTGATGTAATTTTTAATGGTAAATGCATGAGTGAAAATATCCTGAAGTATTTGAGAACGCAAGGCGAGCAGCTTGATGCGGACATTTCAAAAGCGTTGAAGATCCCTAAAGTCCAGCTTGAAAAGCAGTTATCTGAGTTATTAACAGCTGGAGCAGTTATATGTTGCCATGTGACTCGTTTCAGTGGCGATAAAAAAATAGAAGGCATGAGCTATCGTTTGTCAGCCCATGTACCACCTAGAGCCCCCGGCAGGAAGCCAGGAGGGAAAGCTAAAGCAGCAGCTACTGAAGATGCTGACGAAGATTAATTTGTAATACTTGTAATACGTAGTCCGGCAACATTCTCTTACCTACATCTAAATTGAAATTCTGTAAAACGTGGCGCTCATAAACTGGTTCCCTGGCCACATGGCGCAGGCTAAGAAAAATTTAAGCAAAGCACTGGCTTCAGTTGATGTCGTCGTGGAGGTTCTTGACGCTCGCATGCCAGCGGCGAGTGCTAACCCGCTTTTTGAGGAGTTGCGTAAAGAAAGGCAACGTCCCGCGTTAAAGGTTTTAAATAAGGCGGATCTAGCTGATCCACACGTAACCGAGGAATGGGTCCGTTATTTCTTGGATCCGACGTCTTTGGCGAGCGCGCTTCCTATAGTCGGGAAGTCAAAACAAGAGGCGCGTAAAATTATTCAGCAGTGTCAGAGGTTAGCCCCCCATCGTACTGATGCGATTAAGCCCCTGAGGTTGATTGTCACGGGCGTTCCTAATGTTGGCAAGTCTACGATACTTAATGGCTTACTTGGTCAGGCGAAGGCAAAGGCTGCCGATGAGCCTGCGGTCACAAAAAGGATTGCTCGATATGAAGTGAGTGATCAATTGATTATTTACGATAGCCCAGGAGTTATGTGGCCTAAGGTGGATACTGTTGAAACGGGTCTTCTTCTAGCAGTTAATAATGCAATTGGTGTCAACGCATATAACATAGAGGATGCAGCTATTTTCCTGATACAAAAAATGCTCGAACGATATCCTGAAGCACTATTAGATCGATACAAAATCGAACTCGAAGGAATTGATGCGGTCGCGTTTATTGAATCAATCGGAGATAAGCGCGGTATGCGATCTAAAGGTGGATATGTTGATTTTGAGCGTGCGTCACAATTGGTCGTGACAGATTATCGACATGGTAGGTTTGGACGAGTTTCGCTGCAGATAGTTAACGATTTAATTTAGAATACAAGTGAAATATAGATCAATAACTTAAAAAATTAAAGAGGGGATAAAGATGGCAAAAGCCTATTGGATCGCGTTTTACCACTCAATCAGTGACCCAGACGCAATGGCAAGATACGCAGAATTAGCAAGGCCTGCTGTAGAGAGTGGAGGAGGACGTTTTATCGCACGCGGTATGCCTTCTAAGGTTTACGAGGCTGGGAAAGAACAACGTGTCGTGATGATTGAGTTTGATAGTGTGGAGCAAGCTATCGCAGCGCATGATAGTGCAGCTTATAAAGAAGCGCTTGACGCTATGGGTGTTGCTGCTATCCGTGATATGCGTATTGTGGAGGCGATGTAATTCAGTGAGATAGTTTTTTGAATAGATTCCCGGAGATTCATTTATCTCCGGGTTCTAGATAGGGCGTAAATTCACTCGAAGCTTCTTGATAAAGAAGAGGCCTAATGTCAGCAAACAAAACCCGATGCTTATAAAGCTGACGGTGTAACCATATAGTGTGGTTAAGATTCCAAAAGCAATTGTTCCGACTGCTTGTCCACTAAAAAGGCTCATGGCAAAGACCGAGATTGCAGTGCCTCTCGCTTGAGGATACATCTCTGTCGCTTTTGTCTGTAGCGTGTTGTGCAACATATAAAAACCGAACCCGCCCAAAATACACCAGATTCCAATGAGTGTTGCGGAGTGGATAATCGGTAAGCAGGTAAAAAATAGGAATAATACTAAAATCCCAGTCATTACAAATCCGACTTCTCCCATGATGGTCTGTAACTTCCGTATGGAAATCGTGTACAACACCCCGCCTAGACCAAAGCCAGAAAGCAGTAGCCCAATTGTCATGTAGTCAAGGTTTAACTCGGTTTTTATCCACGCGCCGATAAATGCAAAGCTTCCATAAAATAAAGCCCCCTCCAGATGGACCACCACCAAGACGGTTTGGCACCAAGGGTCTTTGAGAATATTTAAGTAATTCCTCAACGGGTGATTTGCAGAGGGTGGTAATTCATTATCTAGCGGTGACGCTCGATACTTTTGATCAACTGCAATCAATGCGACCGTCATTATAAAAAATGCAATAGAAAAGAAGTAGAAAATACTTCTCCAGGATGAGAGTTCAGCTAAGGCGCCACCAAGCGACGGTCCCAATATTTGTCCCAATAATATGAAGCTGATGAAATTCCCTAGGCTTGCTTGACGGTTTTTATAACTCGTTTGGTCTCCAATCCAAGCAAGTGATACAGGGATAATTCCTGCGGCTCCAATTCCTGTTAAGAAACGTAAGGCGGCTAACCACTCTAGATCTTTGGCGAAGGCAGATCCCAAAGAACCTATGGCGACGATTGCGGTGGCTACGGATACCGTTTTTATACGGCCATGCTGATCTCCCAAAGGCCCATAAATCACTTGAAATAACCCGTAGGCGAGTGTAAATGCAGCGACCACCACGGCTGCTGTAGCGTGAGACGTATTGAATTCTGCAGCAATATTTGGCAGAAGTGAGTCAAAGACTCTTAGGTTCGCCCCTGATAAAAAGGCAGCGGAAGCGAGTACGATGAAGCGAAAGTTCACAATTGAGATTAGAAATGAATCAGATATATGGAGCTAGATAATAGATTATTGTCGACCTCTTTTTAGAGTAACATCAATATACCGTGTGGTTATTTTAAATGGTTACGATAAATAAATCGTTTGGCTTAGTCGAATGACTATTGTTTGTAATGCATCATTAGCGTTCTAGGGGTGAAAATGTTCAGCGACCATCTTCAGATTAGACAAAGAAATCGAAGGACAATCATGCACATTGGTTTTGTTTTGGCACTTTTGTGTGCTTTTGCCGCTGTGAGTTCAGGCTTAGGCTATCGTTTTGGATTATGGCACTTTAGAATCGGATTTCAAATTCTTAAATGGTCGGTATTTTTATCGGGAGCTACTCTGATAATTTTATTGGCTGGTATGTTCTTTATTCAAAGCAAGACGCGAATGGATTCTTTCGTTGGATTTGTAGGGCTCATCATTTGCCTTGTGATGGTCTATGTCCCCTACAGCTGGAAGAGGACGCTGGATACTCATCCATATATCCATGACATCACAACAGATATGTTAAACCCGCCGCATTTTGTGGTTGTGAGTGGTTTGAGAACTGCAGAACATCATTCCATTGACTACGATGGGCTAGAGGTCGCGGAGCAGCAAAAAAAGGCTTACCCAGATATAAAAACCTTAGTCGTGGGTGCTGAGCCTGAAATTGTTCTGGTCGAGGCAGCGGATATCTTAACGAAAATGGGTTTAGAAATCGTGGGTTCGGATGCCGACAATGGTCGAATTGAGGCGACGGCGACGACCTTATTGTATGGTTTTAAGGATGATGTCGTGGTTCGCATTAGTGCGGGTGATGCGGGTACTGCGAGGGTTGACGTGAGGTCAAAGTCACGTGTTGGGAAAAGTGATTTAGGTCAGAATGCTAAAAGAATTCGTCAGTTTACCAATAGTCTGATGCTGCGTTTCCCGAAAGATTAAGACAGATTTAACGCTAGATTTTCTAGCAATTATCGTTAATGATAAATTCTGCTGCACGTTCTGCGATCATCATGGTCGGTGCATTGGTGTTCCCTGATGTGATCGTGGGCATCACAGACGCATCGACTACCCTTAGGTTCCTTATCCCGTGAACTTTAAGTTCAGAGTCAACAACACTAGACGAGTCATTACCCATTTTACATGTTCCAACGGGGTGGAAGATCGTCGTTCCTAACTCGCCTGCTGCCTTTAATATTTCCTCGTCTGTCTGTAAATGAGGGCCTGGTAAAATCTCCTCAGGACTAAACTGTTTGAGCGCATTAGCAGACATAATATGTCGGGTGAATTTTATTGAATCGATAGCTACTTTTTGATCTTCTGGTGTGGACAAATAGTTTGGGCTAATTTCAGGGTGTGTGTATGGGTCGGGATCAGAGATATGGACTGTCCCTCGGCTCGTAGGCCTCAAATTGCACACAGAAGGTGTTACGGCGGAGTAGGGGTGGAGCGGTTCACCAAACTTATCTAAAGATAGTGGCTGGACATGCCATTCGATGTTGGCTGAAGACTGGCCAGGATCACTCTTAGCAAATGCGCCGAGCTGTGATGGCGGCATGGTCATTGGACCAGATCGGAAGAACATGTACTCTAGCCCCATCATTATTTTCCCAAATATTGTTTTATAACGGTCATTGAGAGTGATGGTGTTGCTCACCTTATACTGAATCCTTACTTGAAGATGGTCTTGTAAGTTTTCACCAACACCAGGTATGTCCTTAACGAGTTTAATTCCGGCTTTCTCAATATGGATTGGGTTGCCTACACCTGATAATTCAAGAATCTGTGGGCTACCAATGGCGCCTGCGGATAATATTACTTCCCGCTTCGCTTTAATTACGCCATGTATATCTCCGAGTACTCGAACTTGTACGCCGTCAGCTTTTGGGGTCTCTTGATCAGTCTCGTCAAACAATAATTTTTCTACATGTGCGTCGCTTATGATTGTGAGGTTCTTACGCTGTTTAATTGGGTTAATAAAGCAACGCATGGCATTCCAGCGGGTTCCATTTCTTTGGTTGACTTGAAAGTAAGCGTTCCCAAAGTTGTCCCCAGTATTGAATTCTGGAATTTTTGGTATTCCTTTTTCTTCGGCAGCGTCTCGCCAAGCATCGAGGATTTCCCAACTTACCCGCCGTTCCTGAACTGGAAGTTCGCCACCGGAGCCGTGAAACGCGTTCGCGCCATGCACATAATCTTCCATGCCCTTAAAGTAAGGCAGTACCTCATCCCAACCCCAACCTGGATTTCCAGCCTGAACCCATCGGTCATAGTCGGAGCGTTGCCCTCTCATGTAAATCATGGCATTAATTGACGTGCAACCACCCAGCACCTTACCCCTGGCATATCCTATCGATCGATCGTTGAGCCCTTTTTCATTGGTAGTCTTGTACATCCAATCAGTGCGTGGGTTGTTAATTGTGAATAAGTAACCGACGGGAATGGGAATCCAGAAATAGTTATCTCGTGAGCCAGCCTCAATGAGAAGAACTGATTTGGATGGATCAGCGCTTAAGCGATTGGCTAAAACGCACCCAGCTGAGCCTGCGCCAATAATGACGTAATCGTAACTGCCTAAGGTATTCATAATTCAAGCCCAATCTAATATTCGTTTCTTTTGGAAATATTGCGAAAAGGGTATTTTGACTATGTAAAAACTAGTTTTGTAGTTTTAAAATTATACCTAAATTGATTCCGCCAATCCTAGATCAACTTTTGAAAAGTAATCTTAGTTGGTATTTAAAAGTTAGAGGTGAGGTGAAGTAAATGTCTTAGCGTTATGTCTGCAAATTTAGACTATGCTGTGAGTTGTTTATAGATTCTTCGACTTAGCAAGATTCTAGTTTGACTGAGGTGTAGATCTGCTCGGACTTACTTTTTAACAATAAATTTTTGAGGGTGTTTTAGCTTAAATTCATAGATGGAATTTACCAATAACGCAATTTTTGCTGGTGCAATACTATTTTTAATTAGTATTCTGGCCACTGGTGTCGCCTCTCGGACCGGAGCCCCTTTGTTATTGGTATTCCTCGGAGTCGGTATGTTGGCCGGCCGGGAGGGGATCGGCGGAATTACGTTTGAAAGTTTTGAGGTTGCTTATGCCGTAGGGTCCGTTGCGCTCGCAATTATTCTGTTTGATGGCGGTATGCGGGCGCGAGCAGAGAGCTCAAAAATAGGACTTAAACCTGCGTTATCCCTAGCGACGCTAGGAGTATTGTTGACTACGGCAGTCGTCGCAGTTGGCTTGCGTTGGCTGTTTAATTTTTCATGGAGTCAGTCGTTCTTAATTGGTGCGATTGTCGGTTCGACTGATGCCGCAGCGGTATTTTCTATGTTGCATGCAAAAGGACTGCAGCTTAAGAAGCGAGTTGGAACCACGCTCGAAATTGAGTCAGGTTGCAATGACCCAATGGCAGTATTTTTGACTCTGATGTTTGTTGAAGGAGCACGACAAGGTCAGGATATCGTTGGGTCGTCAATTATTCTGGAATTCGTCTATCAGTTTGGGGTTGGTGCGATCTTGGGATGGATTGGTGGGCAGGTTTTATCGAGAATCATAAGTCGAGTAACTCTAACCGCAGGCCTGTATCCGTTGCTTGCTGCAGCTGGAGGGCTCACTTTGTTTGGTTTGGTAACCACGATGGGTGCGAGCGGATTTTTAGCGATTTATATTGCAGGCCTTATCGTAGGTAATACTGAGGCGCATGCTGCCAACAATATTAGAAAAGTACATGATGGCCTCGCATGGCTCGCTCAGATATCGTTATTTCTGATGCTTGGTTTATTGGTGACCCCAACCACGTTGACTCAGTATTGGGGTGTGGGCGTGGTCGTTGCACTACTCCTAGTTTTTGTTGCAAGGCCTATTGCTGTGTTGGTAAGTTTGTCCCCGTTTCGATTTGCGGCTAGGGAGAAATTGTTCATCAGTTGGGTGGGGTTACGTGGAGCTGTTCCCATTGTGCTTGCGACTTTCCCAGTCCTCGGTGGTTTGCCTGATGCGGAACTTTATTTTAACGTTGCATTTGTTTCGGTACTTTTTTCGCTCGTCTTACAGGGTTGGACAGTTGTACCCTTTGCTAAATGGCTTAAGTTGAAGTTGCCGATCGAAAATGCACCGTACTATGCTGAAAGTATAGAAGTTCCAGGCAGCTCGGATTTAACGATTATTGGCTATAAGATTGCCGATGATAGCCCTGTTACTAAACGCCGTATTGATAGTCTTCTTGCTCCAGATGGCATCCGGTTCATTGCGGCGTTTCGTGGCGATGAACCAGTCCAAGGTATGGATGAACACGTTATCGAAGCGGGTGACTTGTTATATGTGATTTCGCCACAGAAAAAAGTTTCGCTCGTGAATCAAATGTTATTGCCAACTGATGAGGTGGCCGAGTTGGAACAAGCACGCTACTTCGGGGACTTTACTTTGAATGGTGATGCGATCATTGATGCTGTGGCAGATATGTATGGTGGGGAGGTGCCCGGTTCAGCTAAAAATATGACGCTCTCACAATTCATGCAGACACGTTTCCGAAATCAATGTGTTGTGGGTGATCGTGTTTTTTTTGGTCCTTTAGAACTAGTCGTTAAAGAAGTCGATGATCTAAGTGTTGTCCAAAAAGTTGGATTAAGAATTAGAGAGTAATTCAATAAGTGATCGATATGATGATGTTTGTATACACTGAACGAAATTGTCAGAATTGATAAGAAATTGGGAGTGGAGCTATGAATGAAGTGTTTATTTGTGCTGGTGTGCGGACCCCAATTGGTCGATATGGTGGTGCACTTTCGTCTGTGCGAACCGATGATCTCGCAGCGATTCCACTTCGTCACCTTAAAGAGAGGCTGTCTGGAGTTGATTGGGATCGACTTGACGATGTCGTGTTCGGGTGTGTGAATCAAGCAGGGGAAGACAACCGAAATGTAGCTAGAATGGCCACGCTCTTGTCTGGATTGCCCAGTCATGTCCCCGGCAGTACGATCAATCGGTTATGTGGCTCTGGGCTCGACGCAGTGTCCATAGCTGCTCGATCGATCAAATCGGGAGAGCAGCAATTAGTTGTTGCAGGTGGAGTTGAGAGTATGTCTAGAGCTCCCTTCGTGATGCCAAAAGCAGAGGGTGCCTTCTCGAGGGCAAATCAAGTATTCGATACAACCATTGGTTGGCGTTTTATCAATCCAATCATGCAGGAATTGTACGGGACGGATAGCATGCCTCAAACCGCTGAGAATGTAGCGAGTCAATTCAATGTGGGACGCGAAGATCAAGATAAATTTGCGTTGAATTCCCAAGAAAAGGCTTCGAAAGCCATGATGGCCGGCAGGTTTGAGCGAGAAATCGTACCTGTATCATTGCCTCAAAGAAAGGGTGATCCTATTGTTGTCCTTAAAGATGAACATCCTCGACAAACTACGCTTGAAAAGCTCTCCCAACTTCCATCAATAGTAAATGGGCAAGGAACAGTTACAGCAGGAAATGCGTCAGGGGTCAATGACGGAGCTTGTGCGTTGATTCTCGCTAGTGAGCGCGCTATGAAAGAAAATGATTTATCGCCCTTGGCGCGTGTTGTCGGTTTTGCCACCTCGGGTGTTGAGCCTCGGGTTATGGGTATTGGTCCGCTGCCTGCGACACAAAAGCTTTTAAATAGAGAGAATATCTCTATTGATGAAATTGGGATTATTGAATTAAACGAAGCATTTGCGGCTCAAGCTCTTGCTGTAACACGCGGGTTGGGTATTCAAGATGGGGATCCTAGGGTAAACCCTAATGGCGGGGCTATTGCGCTTGGGCATCCGCTGGGAATGAGCGGCGCAAGGTTGGCGCTTACGGCAGCTACCGAGTTGTCGCTAACAAGCTCGAAGTACGCACTTGTGACAATGTGTATAGGTGTAGGACAGGGTATTGCTATGTTACTAAAACGCGCTTAACGTGATTTGGTTTGCCGATTCAACCAGCTTCTAAGTGGTAGCATTTTTGATGGTTCGAGATATAAGTAAGCAATATTTTTTGGTGCTGGCACCAATGGAAATTGTAAGGTGTGGAGCACATCATCCCTAAAAATATGAATCGGAATCGCTGATTTTTTTCTTTCTAGATCGATAATTTGTTGGATATTATTTGTCGAGGGCTTCTGTCGGTTAACCGCCATAATGATATCTCCTGGAGCGATTCCAGCACGTTGTGCCGCCCCGTCGTCAAACACTTGTTTTATGCGTAGGCCGTCTGAAGTGTTGCTATGGGAAAATCCTAAGTCATGCTTTATCGCTTGTCGGTTTTTATCAAGCGGCGTATCAGCTGCATCCCCGCTGTCTGAAGGTCCACTGGGTGTGGTGAATGTTAATTGGACGCCGACGCTGTTAAGTAATGGCTTAATTGGTAACTCTTTAGTTGATCGAATAATGCGATGGAAAAAATCATGCAGATCTAATCCTGAAACGAGCTCAGCTATATGTTCGACGCCATTTTCGGGTACCCCTTTATTTTTCTTGCCATAAGTATTCCAAAGGGTTCTCATCACAGTATCTAATGAAGTCTTTCCATCAGTTTTTTTACGTAGATGCAGGTCAAGACATAGTGCGGCTAGACTCCCTTTGCTGTAGTAGCTAACAATAGAATTGGTTGCGCTTTCATCTTGTTTGTAGAATTTGGTCCAAGCGTAAAAGCTAGATTCTGCTAGGGTCTGTTTTGATCTGCCATTGGTTTTTTTGACGATGGTTATAGTCTTAGCGAGCAGGCTAAGGTAACGCTTCTCATCTATCAATCCCGCTTTGTAGAGCATGAGGTCGTCATAATAAGAAGTGATGCCTTCAAATGCCCATAAGAGTTCAGTGTAGTTTTCTTTGGAGAGATCGTAGGGTGAAAATGCTTCGGGTTTGATTCGTTTGACGTTCCATAAGTGGAAGTATTCATGCGAGCATAAACCTAGGAATTTCAAATAACCATCATTGATGGATGCGTCCGCATCAACTGGCAAGTCTGTCTTTGAGCATATTAATGCTGTCGAGTGAGAGTGCTCGAGCCCCCCGTAGCCATCGCTGACTGCATTCACTAGAAATGTATATCGATCTACGGGCATATCGCCCCAAAATTTAACTTGTGTCTCCACTATTAACTTCAGGTCTTGGCATATGCGTTGAATATTTGCATGGGGATTCCCTGTAATTACGACGTTATGATGTATGCCTTTAACCAAGAAAGACGATTTAATGAATTCTCCGATTTCGAAAGGATGATCTATTAAAGTGTCATAGGACTCATTTACATATTGCCCAAACCCAAGTCTATCGATTCGGTTAGGCATCATGGCGGTTGATACGCTCCATTTTTTTTGCGCGGTCAACCAAGTCGGTTTAGAAATGCTGACTGAGTGTGGGTTAGGCTCCAAGCCATGAACTCGAAGAAATAAGCTTGTGCCATTAATAAAACCTCTAAATTGATCAAGGTACGCTGTTCGAACCGAGCGATCTCGCGCATAGACTTGATAAAAAACAGTGATCGGTTTGCCGGTGATTGGAATCGACCAAGAATCTTTATCGATTTTTTCTATCGGGATTTCTACGTCAGCGCAAAAAACTTTTATGCGAATAATGTTTTTAGCAAAATCTCTGATGAGATAGGAGCCGGGGATCCATGCTGGTAGAGATATGATTTGCTCCCCAGGACAGGGTTCATTAATGTGACATGTGACGTTGAAGAGATGGGCGTGAGCCTCTTCCATGGAGACGCTGTAGTGGACGAGAGGCATGGTTAAAGGCTCCTAAGGAAATCCGTAAGGTTATCTATGACAGCGTGACTTTGTTCTTGTTGTACCCAATGCCCAGCGTCATCGATGAGCACAACATCTTTCATTGATGTGCAGACCTGATGATGCATATGTTCTATGGCCCCAGGCGTTTGATAGATTCCCCAGTCATTTTTCCCCGATAGAAATAAGGATGGGACTTGAATGTGTTGTCCTGAGAATAGAGATAAGGCGGATTGATTTGCCCCCTCGATGGTGCACCGATACCACTGAAGTCCGCCTTGAAACGTAGTCCTCTTGTATTCCGAAACGTACACAGCAAGTTCTTCGTCAGGCAGCCATTGACATGCACGAATTTGATTTTCATCTGGCATGTGAGGCGCTACTGTCTGGGGCATCGTTTGGTCTTTGTGCATGATGTAGTAAGTCGGCATTTGTGCGATTACTTCCGCATCCCATGACAATAGTTTGAATGGTCGGTTATGAGTCCATGCCGCACTCTTGTGATGATAGTACGCTCTTAGAAATTGATGTAGTCCTTGGGGTGCATTCATCAAGTCGTCATTTGCTGATGGCGTAGAAAAATAGACTTGATAGTGTTTTCTTGGTTCTTTAAGTGCGCGTAATTGTTCTTCTAAATCATGAATGGTGGGGCGTGCTAGAACGGATTTTATTTTCTCAGTCATGGGAGGTACGCCTGCGAACGGAGCGCTCATCATCACGCAAGCCTTGAATAAGTCAGGGCGGATTAGCGCACAGACCCCGGCGACATAAGAGCCCGCATCATGACCGATGATTGCTTTAACTTCACTGTACCCAAGAGCCTTTACTAATCCAACGATATCTCGAGCCAAGTTAACTAGGTTAAAAGGCTCTATCGAATTCTCATATTGATTGCTCCACCCGACTGTTCTACCAAACCCTCGTTGGTCCGGTGCAACGACCACGTAGCCAAGCGCTGCGATTTCGGGAAGAATATGCCTCCAACTATAAGCTAATTCTGGGAAGCCATGAGCGAGTATGATGAGCGGTCTTTCCTTCTCGTCCGGCCGAGCTTCCAATATATGCATCTCGAGGCCGTTATTGTTTTGAATCTTACGGGACACAATGCCTTCAGGTAGTGGCACCTCGCCATAGTGTGTTGAATAAGTGCGTTTCATAACGGTCAATTCTGTTTTTTAAGATAGTTTTAATTGTAAACGCGTATACGCAGCAATGTTTGTAATGAATGATTTGAGCTTTCGATTTAATTGCTTGTTTGCACTGAGGTGTTTTCGTTTATTCTATCGGTACGAGCAGATCGTCCAATTGAAAGTTAAAGAATAGATGATTTTTAGTTCTGAATAATAAAATACTCTGGCTTATCTGCTAGTCGTTGAATATAGGGGGTAGACGGTGATGCAAAAAAACATAGTGGTAAGCTTTGTACTGATTCAATCTTTAATGTTTGGTTTTTCGGTGTTTGCGCAAGATTCTTCCGAACCGTTCGGCTCTGACGAGGAAAAGATAAAACTTAAAGAAAGTGCAGTCCAAGCAGTAGTGAGCTCACATGATCAAACCTTAATTGTAAGGGGTGGCGAGCTCATGGTTCGCCAGCAGGTTGTAAAGGCAGCTAAAAAATATGTTGTAACGTGGGGTAGGGAGCGTGGGTTTGGTAAAGAATGGTGGGAGGATAAAGTTGAATTCCAACAGGCCGTAAGCCATCTGATTTCAATAGGTGACGAAGTACTTCTGGATAAATTTAGTTCTGGAGATTGGCTTACTGATATTTGGACTGAATACATGGTCAATAACTTTACGGGCGAGCAGGCGTCATCCATCGCTGAGCATTTTAAAACTGAAGGCGGGGCGATACAAAGGCGGCTCATGGAATGGTACCTCGGCGAGACAACGCTCTTTTATTACACCTTTTCTGACCGATGGGATTACCGTCTCGAAGAGACCCGTAAAGAGCTCGAGGCGTTACAAAAAGAAGCGCGTAAACGAATGCCGGATGAAATGATTACGTGGAAAGCTGGAGAGAAAGAAGCGTATACATTTATAGCTTGTAGCCCGGATAATGATTTTTGTGTTGGTCCCAAATATTGGAAAATGCTGGCCATTCCGATGATGGGGGCCGTGTTTCGGTACATGGAAGACATCACGCGAGAAATAAAATTACAAATGGAATCTGAAAGAGCCTCGATTGAAACTTTTTTTGTGGCTTTCGAGGAAAAAAACAAATAGACCTAATGTATGGTTAAAATCCGAGAGGCTTCGATTGATGATTGCAGCATAATTGCGGCAATCCATGCTCAAAGTTGGCAACGTGCTTACAGAGGGATATTGAGCGATCAGTATCTAGATCATGAGGTGGGGTCGGACCGTTTGCAGATATGGACGGACCGATTCGCTAATCCAAGTGCAAATCAACGCATCTTATGCTTAGAGAGTGCGCACGAGATAGTGGGGTTCGTGTGTGCTTATTTTTCCGAGGATGGGGCGTTCGGAACTTTTATAGATAATTTGCACGTCAGTCATGCGGTGAAGCGCTGCGGTTATGGGGCTCGAATGGTGAAGCGCATTGCCGATCTTAGTCGGGCGCAATTTGATGAATCACGTGTGTATCTATGGGTGCTAGCGGATAACCAGCCTGCTGTTTCATTCTATGAACGTATTGGGGGGAGGCGCTACGAGGCGCGGATGTGGGACTCTCCCGATGGCGGAAAATATTTAAAGTATCGATATGTCTGGGGCCCTGAGCGGTAACTGTTTGTTGCTAACCAAAGAGACCTGAGTGCTCGTCATAACGAGGTATTGAGCGCCCGGATCTTCCCCGCATTTAGCAACATCGAGTCACGCCAGTCCATTTATTTTTTTGCCAATATTTAAAATACTCGGCACGATTCATGGGTTCGGACTTGCTATGGTTGAGCTGATGATGAACGCAATAACGTTCGTACGCATCATCTCCAGAAGCTTGCCGAATGTATGCCCATAACTTTTTAAGTATGTTCATTAAGTTATCCGTAATTTTTAGTGTAATCCCGTGGCCACTGATGACGCGTTCGGGTTCGATCGTGTGTAAGGAGTTTCTGAAAGGGGGAGCACTTCCCCTCCATTGAGAAACTTGAAGCTCATCCTGAGCATATCAATGATCACAATCCATAAAATGACTGCGAAGAGAATTGCTAATACCGCATCAATGCGTTTTGCAAAGATTAACTGGGGGGCGACTGCTGCAACTTCTGGACTTAGCGCTCCAGTAGCAAGCTTTTCAGCCATATCTGAAGCTCCGGACAGGAACCCTACCGCAGGGTTAGAGCTGAACACTTTTTCCCATCCGGCCCATGTGCATATGAATGTGAGCCAAGCAAGAGGTAAGCCCGTGACCCATGCATACCACACCTTACCCATTTTGATGATGATGCTCGTAGCAACACATAGAGCAATCCCTGCTAAAAGTTGATTTGAAATGCCAAACAGAGGCCAAAGTATATTAATACCTCCGTGTGGGTCCTTCACGCCTTGCCATAAAAAATAACCCCATGCTGAGACAAATATAGCGCTGGCGAGGATGGTCATCGGATACGACGAAACATTTCCAAATGGTTTCCAGATGTGTTTTCCAAAATCTTGGAGCATAAATCGACCAACACGCGTTCCCGCGTCCAATGTGGTGAGGATAAACAGTACCTCGAACATGATGGCGAAGTGGTACCACACAGCGAGAGCTGAGCCACCAAAAGTTCCCGAGAAAATGGTTGCCATACCCACCGCGAGTGATGGCGCACCACCAGTGCGAGCAAGCAAGGTGTCTTCACCCATTGCCGCGGCTAGAGATGCCATTTCCTCAACAGTCACTGGGAAGCCCCAAGAGGAGATGGTTGCCACGGCCTCGGCAGCAGTGCTGCCTACAACGCCTGCGGGACTATTGATCGCGAAGAAGACCCCAGGCTCTAAGACGCAAGCTGCGACGACCGCCATGATAGCTACAAACGACTCGAGTGCCATTGATCCGTACCCAATCATTCGAATATCACGCTCATTGGTTAGCAACTTGGGTGTGGTTCCTGAAGATACCAGTGAGTGGAATCCAGAAATGGCTCCACACGCAATCGTGATGAACACAAATGGGAACAAATCACCTTTAAAAATAGGTCCCATGCCGTTTTCCGCAAACTGTGTGAGGTGAGGCATCTTGATTTCAGGAGCGAGCACAACAATTGAGATCGCGAGAAGAAATACAACGCCAAGTTTAAGGAATGTCGATAAATAGTCTCGGGGCGCTAACAAAAGCCAAATGGGTAGAACAGCCGCGCTGAATCCGTAAATGATCACGAACCATGCTGTTTGTTCGCTGCTCCATTGAAATAAACCACGGATAGATTCATTCGCATCTATCAATCCTCCGCCTAAGACGCATGCAAAAAGTAGGGCGATTCCAATAAGCGTGCCCTCTAGTATGCGCCCCGGACGAATTCCTTTCATATAAATACCGACTAACATTGCAACTGGAATTGTGCCAAGCACAGTTGCGGTTGCCCAGGGGCTATGAGCCATTGCCTTCACGATCACCAGACCCAGAACGGCAATCAGGATGATCATAATCATCATGGTTCCTAGTAATGCTGCCCAACCTCCAATCGGCCCAAGTTCATCTCTAGCCATTTGGCCTAACGAGCGGCCATCTCGTCTCGTCGAGCAAAAGAGGATGATCATGTCTTGTACACAGCCTCCAAGGACTGCGCCAACAAGAATCCAGATCGTTCCTGGGAGATAACCAAATTGCATAGCAAGTGTGGGTCCGATGAGTGGCCCTGGCCCAGAGATGGCTGCAAAGTGATGTCCGAAAACAACCCACTTGTTGGTAGGAATAAAATCTCGCCCGTTACTCAATCTTTCAGCCGGCGTTGCGCGCGTTTCGTCAAGGACGAGAACTTTTGCACAAATCCATGCGCTATAAAATCGAAATCCGACTAGATAAGTACAAATAGCGGCAACGACGAACCAGATCGCATTGATCGATTCCCCACGAGTAATTGCTATGCCACCGACGGCACTCGCGCCCAGGACTGTGATTCCTAACCAAATGAATTTACTAAGTAGGCTTTTTGGCATGCCTTTATCTCCCCTGAATATTTTTAATTATGATCGTTCGGCAGATTACTTTGAATCTTTAGCTTCAAGAGCTATTCTGACAGATTCAATGAATTTATGAATGCTGCGGCGCGCAATGATAAAATTGCCGGTCTTGTATATTAAATGGTGGTTAAAACCGTATGTTCAGCTATAAAGATCGTATTCAAAATAGTGATCCGGAGCTTTGGGGGGCGATGAGCTCTGAGTTTCAAAGGCAAGAAGATCATGTGGAGCTGATTGCGTCTGAAAATTACACCAGCCCAGCAGTATTAGAAGCTCAGGGGTCTTTGTTGACCAATAAATATGCTGAGGGCTACCCCGGCAAACGTTATTACGGCGGGTGTGAGTTCGTTGATCAGGTTGAGATGTTGGCGATTAGTCGGGCTAAAGAATTGTTTGGTGCGGTTGCGGTAAACGTACAACCACACTCGGGCAGCCAGGCGAATGCTGCAGTTTATATGTCTGTCCTTAAGCCAGGTGATACTGTGCTTGGTATGTCTCTAGCGGACGGAGGCCACCTTACCCATGGTTCACCTGTAAATTTTAGCGGTAAGATTTATAACTTCGTGAGTTACGGTCTGGATCAAGATGAGATTATTAATTACTCCGAAATTGAGGAGCTAGCCCATAAACATAAGCCTAAAATGATTGTTGCAGGCGCCTCTGCCTATTCATTGTTTATTGATTGGGCTCGAATTGCTGAAGTGGCGAAAGCCATTGGCGCCTATTTTTTGGTTGATATGGCGCATTATGCCGGTCTGGTGGCTGCAGGTGTTTATCCTTCCCCGGTAGGTATTGCAGATTTTGTCACTACCACGACCCACAAAACATTAAGAGGCCCCAGAGGTGGTTTGATCTTGTCAAGTTCAGAACATGAAAAACGCGTGAATTCGTCGATTTTTCCGGGGAACCAGGGAGGGCCTTTGATGCACGTTATTGCTGGGAAAGCTGTCGCGTTTAAAGAGGCTCTGACTCCCGAGTTTGTGGTCTATCAGAAGCAGGTGATCATCAATGCGAAGGCCATGGTGAAAGTTCTGTCTGAACGAGGTTTGAGGATTGTTTCTGGGGGCACTGATAGCCACTTATTTTTAGTTGATTTACGTGGGAAAAAAATTACAGGTAAAGAGGCCGAGAGCGTACTTGGAGCTGCACATATTACGGTCAATAAAAACGCAATACCGAATGATCCAGAATCTCCTTTTGTTACGAGTGGTATCCGTATTGGTTCCCCTGCTTTAACTACTAGAGGTTTTGGTTATGAAGAGGCATGTCAAACGGCGAATTTGATTGCAGATGTCCTGGATCAACCGCATGATACTTCGGTGGTGGCTAAAGCGAGAGATGCTATTAAGGAGCTATGTAAACGGCATCCTGTGTACGGGTGATGAACGATTCACTTTCTGACGGAACCAAGATATGAAATGTCCGTTTTGCAGTTATGAAGATACTCAAGTTGTGGATTCAAGGGTTTCTGAAAGTGGCGATAGTATTCGTCGCCGCAGACGGTGTGTCGCGTGTGATAAGCGCTTTACTACCTATGAAGTGGTTGAGTTACGCATGCCTCAACTGGTTAAATCTAATGGCAGCCGAGAGGAGTTTGATGAAAATAAAATCCGAACTGGCTTTTCGCGTGCGCTCCATAGGCGACCGGTACCTGCTAATTTAGTTGAAGATGCGATAAATCGGATTATCCAAACAACGTTATCGTTCGGAGAACGCGAGATTGAGTCACGCAGAATAGGTGAATTGGTGATGGAAGAGTTACGCAAATTGGATAAAGTTGCTTATATCCGCTTTGCTTCGGTCTATCGAAACTTCCAAGATGAAGAGGATTTTCGAGACGTCCTCGAGGAAGTGCAAAAATCGTGAGTGTGGTTGTAAACAATGCGCATGACGATGAGTATTTCATGGCTAAGGCTCTTCAATTAGCGGCTCGAGGCCTGAACTCGACGGCACCTAACCCAAGAGTGGGTTGTGTGATCGTTAAGAATGAACGTATCGTTGGTGAAGGATGGCATGTTTCGTCTGGAGAGGCGCACGCGGAGGTCTTAGCAATGAAACAGGCTGATTCCGATACTGCAGGCGCAACGCTTTATGTCAATCTAGAGCCCTGCGCTCATCAGGGGCGAACACCTCCTTGTGTTGACGCCATCATTAAGGCGGGCATAAATCGAGTTGTTTTGAGTTCGAGGGATCCTAACCCATTGGTTAATGGAAAGGGGATCGAGCGACTCAAGGAGAACGGTATTACAGTGTTAGAGGGTTTGCTCGCTCAGGAATCGATAGAGTTAAATATCGGTTTTTTTAAAAGAATGGAATCCGGCAAGCCTTGGGTTCGTGTCAAAGTCGCGGCTGGACTTGATGGGAAAACTGCGTTAGACAATGGGAAGAGTCAGTGGATTACGTCAGAGGTAGCAAGAGAGGATGCTCATCGGTGGAGAGCTCGTTCCTGTGCCGTGCTCACTGGAGTGGGTACCGTCGTAGAGGATGACCCCAGACTCACCGTCCGCCATATTGAAACGAGTCGACAACCTCAAAAAGTGGTGGTGGACAGTCAATTACGCAGCCCCCTGAGTGCCAATCTTTTTAAAACGCCTGGAGTAACCATTGCGACTGCGGTCACAAATAAGGAGCAGCTAAGTCCTTTTATTGATAAAGGCGTTAACGTATTG
Organism: Betaproteobacteria bacterium UBA3031; assembly: GCA_002367635.1. Taxonomy (GTDB): domain Bacteria; phylum Pseudomonadota; class Gammaproteobacteria; order Burkholderiales; family Eutrophovitaceae; genus Eutrophovita. The sequence continues at coordinate 30,552 of DFDI01000036.1, forward strand.
GTGTTACCCGACTCGGATGGTCGCGTTGATTTAGCGGCGCTCTTAATTGAGTTGGCCGATAAGCATATGAATGAGGTTTTAGTGGAGGCGGGTATTAACTTACATAGCGCATTACTGCGCAGAAATTTAATTGATGAGATGATCATTTACTATGCACCGAAGTTTTTGGGTGCCCAAGGCAGAGGAATGCTCTTTCTTGATGAGCTAGAAAAGATGGATGACGTCGCAGAGAGAGAGATCATTGATATTAAAAAGTTAGGTAAGGATTTTAGAGTTACGGTTAGATTTTAATTATGTTTACAGGAATTGTTGAGTGCACAGGTGTTGTGAAGCGTTGCGAAACCGTTGGGGCGGCCGCAAGTTTGGTGGTGTCTAGCGACCTTTTTAAGATGGATGGCGTTGCTATTGGTGACAGTATCGCGGTTAACGGCGTGTGTTTGACCGTCGTTGGCTTAAGTGGAAACTCGCTTGAGTTCGATGTGTCGCCAGAGACGCTAAAACTGGTTACCGGTTTTGTAGTGGGTGCTGTCGTTAATTTAGAGCGTGCCATGACACTAAACTCATTGATTGGTGGGCACTTAGTAAGTGGACACGTTGATGGGACTGGAAAGATTGAGGCTGTTGATGAAAAAGATGGGAATTGGGAGATAACTGTTACAGTTCCGTCGGCATTAAACAGGTATCTAGTCAAAAAAGGATCCATAACAGTAAATGGTGTGAGTTTGACCGTGAATGAAGATAAAAAAGATAAAGTTCTGATTAATCTTGTGCCTCACACGATCAACATGACCAATTTAAAACTTATTAAGCCCGGTACTTATGTCAATTTAGAGGTTGATATGTTGGCGCGTTACGCGGAGAAGCTCTTAACTAATTCTGACTCAATATGACATCTGACATTAGCTCAATACCCGACATCATTGATGATTTAAAAAACGGCAAGATGGTTATTCTCGTCGATGAGGAAGATCGAGAAAACGAGGGAGACCTTGTCATGGCCGCGGAGCATGTGACTGCTGAAGCCGTAAATTTTATGGCCACATTTGGCAGGGGACTTATTTGTTTGACCCTAACTGAGGAAAAGTGTCGGAAGTTAAATTTAATGCCTATGGTGGGCTCCAACGGTTCCCGTATGGCCACAAATTTTACTGCTTCTATTGAAGCAGCAGAGGGTGTCACGACTGGAATTTCTGCCGCGGATAGGGCACGGACAATTAAGGTGGCCTCTTCTCCTGATGCATCTCCGATGGATATCGTACAGCCAGGGCATATTTTTCCTTTGAAGGCGGAGAAGGGGGGGGTCCTTGTGAGAGCCGGGCATACTGAGGCTGGCTGCGATTTGGCTTTCATGGCAGGATTGCAACCATCGGCTGTGATTTGCGAGATATTAAAAGAAAATGGAGAAATGGCTCGACTGCCTGATCTTGTAACATTTAGTTGTCACCACAATCTTAAAATCGGTACGATTGCCGATTTAATTGCTTATCGAGGCCAGCATGAATCGCTGGTGGAGCGTGTATTGGAGCGATCTATTGATACGGTTGCGGGACCTTTTCAATTGGTTGCTTATCGTGATCGTATTTCAAAAGAAGTACATCTGGCACTTGTTAAGGGAACATTTGAATCTTCTGAGGTGGTCTTGGTTCGGGTGCATGAGCCTTTGTCCATAGCTGATCTTCTTGATAAGAATAGCCGCATACACTCATGGCACTTTGATGACGCTTTGGCCACTATCAATCGAGCGGGTAAAGGTGTATTGATACTCATCCACCGCACTGAGGATGGAGATTCGTTGTTGCGACATTTGCAACCAGCCCAGGAGTTGCCCCAAAAAATGGACCTTCGTAACTATGGGATTGGCGCTCAAATTTTAAAAGATCTTGGTGTTGCTCGTATGAGGTTGATGGCTACACCAAGGCGAATGCCCAGTATGACTGGCTTTGATCTAGAGACTGTTGGCTATCAGGAAAAACCATCCGATTAAGGTATTTGGTAAATATTGACTCCTGGTGGTTCCAGGAAATAATAAGGAGCAAGAGAGTTGCAAAAATTTGAGACACAATCCCTTGAGGACGTTAATGGTGATGGGTTAAAGGTTGGCATCGTCATCGGACAGTTCAATAAGGATGTTGCGGAAGCGATGCGCTCGGCCTGCGGCGAACAGCTAGTGAACTTGGGCGTGAGTCCTGACGATATTGCATATGCTGAGGTTTCCGGTGCGCTGGAAATCCCCATCGTTTTGGATGCTATGGCAAAAACGGGCAACTTCGATGCGTTAATCGCTCTCGGGTCGGTAATTCGAGGAGAGACATATCATTTTGAGGTGGTTTCAAACGAATCTGCGAGGGGGATTATGACGGTTCAGTTGGACACGGGCATTCCGATTGCCAATGGGATTCTTACGTGTGAAAACATGAATCAGATAACTGAGCGTATGGAGCAAAAATCAAAAGAATGTGCTGATGTGGCCATTGGTATGGTGCGGCTACTGGATCTAATTTATGAAAGGTAGTCGGCGATTCGCTCGGGTATTAGCTGTGAAAGGCTTGTATCACTGGCAGGTAAATGAAGTGGCGGTCGAGAAGATCATCGAGGTTTTAATAACTGAGGAAGAATATCCGAAGG
>DFDI01000036.1:33299-36858 GCA_002367635.1 Betaproteobacteria bacterium UBA3031
AATAACTGAGGAAGAATATCCTAAGGCGGACGTCAATTACACGCGTAGCCTCTTAGAATCTGCGATTAAGGATTCGTTGCAGCATTACCAAGATATTGGACCTTGTCTTGATCGCCCAATATCACAAATTTCACCGATAGAAAAAGCGATTCTGCTCATTGCTATGGTTGAGCTGGTTGAGTCTTCTGAGGTGCCTTTCAAGGTCGTTATCAACGAGTGTATTGAGTTGGCCAAGCAGTTTGGTGGGACTGACGGACATAAATATATTAACGGCGTTCTGGATCGATACCTCAAGGGCGGTCGTGCAGCTCAATCTTAAATTTTTCTGAAAACACTTAGGTAGGGGGTGGTATGTCTGAGGATGTTATTAAGAAGCTGTCTATATATGAGTTGCAAGACAAGAACCTCAACGCGTTAATTTAGGACAGCGGTCAATAGTTTGGCTTCCGAATTTGAAATTATCCGCAAGTATTTTCATCATGATGCAGCTGGTGTGCGGCTTGGTGTGGGCGATGATGGCGCCTTAATAGACATTGGCGATGGTCGGGATTTAGTACTTACTACGGATACGCTGGTAAGCGGCACTCATTTTTCATCTACGGACGATCCATTTTCTATTGGCTATAAATCTGTCGCGGTAAATTTGTCGGATCTCGCTGCGATGGGAGCGATTCCCAAATATGTGCTTTTGTCCCTTACGTTGCCTGTTTCCGATGAAATCTGGATTGAGCAATTTTCTAACGGCATCAAGGCATTACTCAGATCTCACTCCGTGGCTCTTGTTGGCGGGGACACCACTCGAGGGGAAATACTGTCGATTACGCTAACAGCAATTGGATTTGTGAAGTCAGACACTGCTCTACGAAGGGATCATGCTTGCCTTGATGATGATGTTTGGGTTTCCGGTTTGATTGGACTTGGGTCCATTGGTCTTTTGATTAAACAGGGTGTGCTTAAATTTCCTGTCGAAGAAGAGCAAGACTTTTTGCGACGTTTGCATGAGCCGCAACCTCGGATAGAGCTTGGTCAAAAGTTAATCGGGATTGCAAATTCTGCGATCGATGTTTCCGATGGGTTAGTCGCTGATGCTGGGCATATCGCGAACCAATCTGGCGTGAAAATCATCATTGATTATGAAGAAATTCCCGTACATGAGTCAATAAAAAATCGACGGTTTGATCAAGATATTGAGAGTAGTATTCTCGGTGGTGGTGATGATTATGAACTCTTATTTACGGCCAAGGCAGAGTATATGCTTCGCATAAATAGCATCGCTGCGGAGCTGGGTTTGCCGCTCACTAAGATCGGTCGTGTGACCCAAGGGGCTGGTGTTGAAGTTTGTGACGGGAATGGTGGCCTCAAAAAAGACTTTCAAAAAGGTTTTGATCATTTTGCAACCAGAAAATAGCGTTTCTATAGCTAATAGGGTTTTTAAACATCCATATTTATTTGTGGCCTGTGGCTTTGGTGTTGGTTTGATTCGTCCAGGCCCAGGAACTTGGGGGACGTTACTCGCTTTGCCAATGCACTACTTGTTAAGTGCTAGCTTGTCGTTAGAGCTGCTGTTATTGTTTTGGATTGTTATGTTCTTGGTAGGCATTAAGGTTTGCACAGTTTCAGAAACTATTTTAGGTCATTCGGATCATTCTGCAATTGTGATCGATGAAATCGTAGCCTACGGAATGATATTAGCGCTTATTCCGCAAAATATAATCTTTCATGTACTTGGTTTTATTGTCTTTCGTATTTTTGATATCGTGAAGCCTTTCGGAATACGTCTTATAGATCAACGCGTAAAAGGAGGCTTGGGCGTGATGTTGGATGACTTGGTCGCTGCGGTATACACCCTCTGTGTATTGTCAGTTATCATGGTGGCCTTAACTGCGATGGGGGTTAACTGATTCAGTGATGAGCGCTTACCTTACATCTGATATTTATCAACTCAGTCAACGTTTGGGTTTGATGCTCAAAGAAAATGGTTTGATTGTTGGGACTGCAGAGTCATGCACGGGAGGGTGGATCGCACAAGCAGTTACGATGGTGCCAGGTAGTTCATCTTGGTTCGATGCTGGCTTCGTCACGTATTCTAATCAATCAAAAGTGCAACAATTGGGGGTGGATCCTAACTTGATCGATCAGTATGGTGCGGTGTCTGACGTTGTCGTTGAGAAAATGTTAATCGGCGTTTTGACTCGTACCGGAGCCAATTGTTCCATTGCGACAAGTGGTGTAGCAGGTCCTGACGGAGGCACCGAAGATAAACCTGTGGGCACAGTTTGGATCGGTGTCGGGCATGAGATTAAAGGTTTGATGACGAGAAAATTCTTGTTTGAAGGAGATCGCAACTCTGTGCGTCAGCAATCGGTGATAGAGAGTCTTAGCTTGATGGAGCATTTTTTAGCTCAGGATTAGACCTTCCTGAGGTATAGCGCATCGGAATAGATGGGTTTTAATAAGGGGCTTCGGACTTTTCGAGGCTGTGCGATAATCTAATGAATCACGATTAATCTTAGACATCTGGAGCTCAAATACAAATGAATGAAAATAGGCAAAAAGCGCTAGAGGCGGCACTTTCTCAGATTGAGAAGCAGTTTGGCAAAGGCTCCATTATGCGGCTTGGAGAGCAGGAAATTGATCAGGATTTGAAGGTGGTTTCCACGGGATCTCTCGGTCTTGATATTGCTCTTGGTATCGGTGGATTACCTAGAGGTCGGGTTGTTGAGGTTTACGGTCCAGAGTCATCTGGTAAGACCACATTGACGCTTTCTGTGATTGCACAGATGCAAAAAATTGGTGGGTCTGCAGCTTTTATTGATGCGGAGCATGCGCTAGATCCTGAGTACGCGACAAAGTTAGGTGTCAACATTGATGAGTTGTTGATTTCCCAACCCGATAACGGTGAGCAGGCATTGGAAATAGCCGATATGTTGGTTCGGTCAGCTTCTGTTGACGTGGTAGTTATTGATTCGGTTGCAGCGTTAACGCCTCGCGCGGAGATCGAGGGTGAAATGGGTGAACCACAAATGGGCCTACAGGCTAGATTGATGTCTCAGGCACTTCGAAAACTAACCGCTAATATTAAGAAATCTCATACCTTAGTTATTTTTATTAACCAGATACGTATGAAGATTGGTGTCATGTTTGGGAATCCTGAGACCACGACAGGAGGAAATGCCCTTAAGTTTTACTCTTCGGTTCGAATTGATATTAGACGTATTGGTGCGATTAAGAAATCTGACGAAGTGATCGGTAATGAGACTCGTGCCAAGGTAGTAAAGAATAAAGTTGCACCTCCCTTTAGACAGGCGGAATTTGATATTCTTTACGGCCAAGGAATTTCTCGAGAAGGTGAAGTCATTGATCTAGGAGTCAAGCACAATATTGTGGATAAAGCGGGCGCTTGGTACAGCTACAATGGCGACCGTATCGGACAAGGTAAGGATAATGTCCGAGAATTTTTAAAGCAAAATCCGCAAATCTCTCTCGAAATTGAAAACAAAGTGCGTGAGATTGTTGGCGTTCGTCTTGCCACCGCGCCAAAAGCTCCAAAAGCTCCAAA
>DFDI01000036.1:37032-52942 GCA_002367635.1 Betaproteobacteria bacterium UBA3031
AAAAGCTCCAAAAGCTCCAAAAGGCTCTGAAGTATCTGAAGAGTAGAGTTCGGGGGAATTCCTTTGGAAGCGTCACTCACACTAACGGCGATGCGTTTATTGGGGCGGCGCGAATATACACGTTTTGAACTGGGTAATAAGCTTCTTCTGAAGGGTGGAAATCAGCAAGATGTCATCCAGTTGCTGGATGACTTTGAGCATAAAGGTTGGCTAGACGACCGTCGTTATGTTGAAGCTTTTATTCGCACTAAGCGTGAACGGTTTGGTATGAGAAAAATTTTTCGGGACCTGGAGGCGAGAGGTGTCGATAAAAGTACCATCCTAGAATATCGAGAAGAGGTGCTTAACGGGGACCTGGCTGCTACTCGATTGGTTTGGTCAAAAAAATTCAGTTTGAAGCCAGAGTCTCCTGCCGAATGGGCGAAGCAAGCCCGCTTTTTATTGAATCGAGGTTTTGATCAAAGTGCGATAAAGAAGGTCTTGTCAGATCCAGACTGCACGTTCGATCGAGATGTTTTTGGGGATTGATAAAAGTGTTATTTAATGTAATGAGACACGCAAATGAAAAGTGATGAAGTTAGAGAAAGATTTCTGAAATACTTCGAGCGAAGTGGTCATGCGATTGTTTCGAGCAGCCCACTTGTTCCTGGAAATGACCCAACGTTATTGTTTACTAACGCAGGCATGGTCCAGTTTAAGGATGTATTCCTTGGTCATGAAAAACGTTCCTACTCTCTGGCTACGACCTCCCAGCGATGTGTGCGAGCCGGAGGTAAACATAATGACTTGGAAAACGTAGGTTATACCGCGCGCCATCACACGTTTTTTGAGATGCTCGGGAACTTTAGTTTTGGGGAATACTTCAAATCAGATGCGATACGACTCGCTTGGGGTTTATTGACTGATGAGTTTAGTTTGGATCCTAGTCGTATGTGGGTCACGGTTTACGAGACGGACGAGGAGGCCTACGACATTTGGGCTAAAGATATTAAGATTCCTGCCGAACGTATTGTACGTATTGGTGATAAACCTGGAGGTCAAAAATATCAAAGTGATAATTTTTGGCAAATGGGAGATACCGGGCCTTGTGGACCTTGTTCAGAGATATTTTGGGATCACGGCGCGCACGTTGAGGGTGGCCCACCAGGTTCCGCGGATGAGGATGGGGACCGTTTCATTGAAATTTGGAACTTAGTTTTCATGCAGTTTAACCGGGATGAGTCTGGAGCTATGAATCCTTTACCTAAACCGTCTGTTGACACAGGTATGGGGTTGGAGCGCATGGCGGCTGTTCTTCAAAAGGTTCATTCCAATTATGATATTGATCTGTTTCAAGTTTTAATCAATGCGGTTGTTCGTGAGACAAACTGTAAAGATTCTGGTGACGCGTCTCTAAGGGTAATAGCCGATCATATTCGCTCTTGTGCTTTTCTCATCGTGGACGGCGTAATTCCAAGTAACGAAGGCCGTGGTTATGTTTTGAGGAGAATCATTCGAAGAGCTATTCGGCACGGATACAAATTAGGTCGTTCAACCCCGTTTTTTTATAATCTAGTTGCCGACCTTGTTACGGTTATGGGCAAGGCTTATCCAGAACTTTTGGCTACCCAAGAACGGGTCTCCGAGGTTCTTTTTGAAGAGGAACGTCGTTTCGCAGAAACTCTTGAAAAGGGGATGACGGTTTTAGAAGCTGCTTTACTAAGGGAAGATAAGGTCTTGGATGGTGAAACCGTATTCCGTTTGTACGATACCTTCGGCTTTCCAGTGGATTTAACTGCGGATATTGCTCGTGAGCGTAGTATCCAGATTGATCTTTCAGGATTTGAAGTGGCAATGGAGCAGCAGCGTCAAAGGGCAAGGGCTGCCTCCAAATTCCAAACTGTTCAAGGACTCAAATACAAAGGCCTAAATACTCAATTTAATGGGTATGACTCGTTGGTAACAAATTCAGAGGTGGTCGCACTCTACAAAGACGGTGTTTTTGTGGACCGTTTGGTCAAGGGGGACAGCGGCATTGTAGTTCTTGATAAGACTAGTTTTTATGCCGAATCGGGCGGCCAGGTAGGTGATCGCGGGACTATTGCGACCGAGGTTCCGCCGTATTCGACGTTTCGCGTCGGCGATACTCAAAAGATTCAAGCAGAGGTCTTCGGACACCATGGTGAGGTGGTAAATGGTGAGTTGAAAGTAGGTGATTCGGTTGCTACTGAGGTTGATGGTGCTGTTCGTGCTGCAACGATGTTTAATCACTCGGCCACTCACCTCCTTCATGCGGCGTTACGTCAGGTTCTAGGTAATCATGTGCAACAAAAAGGTTCTTTGGTGGATGAAACAAGAACAAGATTTGATTTTTCCCACCCTAAACCGCTTACATCGGTGGAGCTAGAGCAAGTAGAGAATTCGGTAAACAATAGCATTCGCGGTAACGCTAACGTTCAGGCTCGAGTAATGGGATATGACCAAGCGATCGAGACAGGGGCTGTCGCTTTATTTGGGGAAAAATATGGTGATGAGGTCAGAGTGATAGAGATGGCCAATTTTTCAACAGAATTATGTGGTGGCACTCATGTCAAACGGACGGGCGACATCGGATTGTTCAAGATAACTGCTCAGGGAGGCGTTGCTTCTGGTGTTCGGCGTATAGAGGCGACGACTGCACAAGGTGCCCTTGATTACATTCATCGAAGAGACAGCCAATTTGATGAGATTTCAACGTTATTGAAGGTTGCACCAGACGAAGCTAATGATCGATTGTTACAAATTTTAGATAATGTTCGAAATCTTGAGAAAGAGCTTGTTCGCGTCAAATCGAAAGTCGCTTCAGGACAAGGCGAGGACATGGTTGCTAAGGCTCAGACGGTTAATGGGGTTACTGTATTGGCGACAGTGCTACAGGACTCGGATGCTGTCTTGTTACGCCAGACCATTGACCAGTTAAAGGCAAAGTTGAAGTCTGGCGTAATCTTGTTAGCATCAGTTAGTGGTGAAAAGATTACTTTAATTGCTGGAGTGACTGATGATTTAACGGGTAAGTTTAAAGCGGGCGAGCTGGTTAATTACGTTGCCAAGCAAGTTGGCGGTAAAGGTGGAGGCCGGCCTGATCTTGCGCAGGCTGGGGGTACAAATCCAGAAGGTTTGAATGCAGCAATAGATTCTGTCTTAAATTGGGTAGCTGAGCGATCAGCATAACCCGTTGATGACTACTCGTCAGGAGATAGAGGGAATGCAAGATGGGGGGCTAAGATAGCAAGTGCCTGCTTAAATTCCCCCATAATTCTTTTGAGTGCGGGTATGGTATCTGCCTCGAAGCGCAATACGATTGTGGGTGTTGTGTTGGATGCTCTGGCTAGTCCGAATCCATCTTTGTATTCAACGCGTATTCCATCCATCGTTAATTTATCTTCAGCGTTTGAGAAGCAATCCGAGGTCTTCAGCTGCTCAGTGATTGTGAAGTTTTCTCCTTCTTCGCACTGAATTTGGAGTTCTGGAGTTGAGAAAGCGTTAGGCAAATCGTCAAATGTTTGAGCTAATGACGATTGTTTGCTGAGGTACTCCAATAATCGTGCGCCTGCATAAATCCCATCATCAAAGCCATACCATCTCTCTTTAAAAAAGAAGTGACCACTCATCTCACCCCCCAAGAGTATGTTGCACGCTTTCATTTCAGCTTTGATAAGAGAGTGACCTGTTTTCCACATTTTAGGGCGTCCGCCGCGTTCTTTGATCCGGCGACCCAAGTCTCTCGAGCACTTGACATCGTAGATGACCTCCGCATTTTTATGTCGAGTGAGCAAATCATCAGCAAACATCATCATCAGTCGATCTGGGTAAATGATTTCCCCTTGTTTTGTCACAACGCCCAGTCGGTCTGCATCGCCGTCGAACGCTAAACCCAGCTCGGATTCTCCTTCAGCGACGTCTTTGATTAAATCTCCTAAGTTTTCGGGTTTAGAAGGATCCGGGTGGTGATTCGGAAAGGTGCCATCCACATCGCAGAATAGCTCACGCACATCACAGCCAATCGATTTGAATATTTTAGCAGCATACATTCCAGCAACACCATTGCCGCAGTCGATCGATATTTTCATTGGTCGAGATAACCGAATGTCACTGTGGATACGGGTCGTATATCGCTCACTTATATCGGCACTCGATACCTGACCATTACCAACCACGAAATTCTTCTCTTGTATTCGTTTGAGTAGATTGAGAATCTGATCCCCATAAATGGCATGTCCGTCTAAGACGATCTTAAGCCCGTTATACTCTGGAGGATTATGACTGCCAGTCACCATAACGCCATTCCCTGCCTCAAGTTCGTGGGTGGCAAAGTATAAGGCTGGTGTCGTGACCTGGCCGATATCGATCACATCGGCGCCCGCAGAGATTAAGCCGTCGATGAGGGCAGAAACAATGGAAGGCCCGCTAAGCCGACCATCTCGACCGACACATATTGCTTTTCCATTTTGAACCTGACTCCCAATCGCTTTACCAATTAATCTCACGCCCTCGATTGTTAATGAAGTTCCAACGACACCACGTATGTCGTAAGCCTTAAAAATTGATGACTCTATATTCATAAAAAATCCATAAAGTATTTCGTAATTCTTTCGGGCAACCATTCTATATGCCCTGGAAATGTGCCGCTAATGTACCCTACGTGCCCACCGTATTTTGTTAAGTTCAACGTAATGTGATTATTGTTTTTGGTGAGTGTTTTTAGCTCAATTCCAGATAAGAACGGGTCATTTTCTGCGTGGATAATCAGAGTGGGATTGTTGATGGATAATAAAAAAGGTTTACTGCTTGCTCGGGACCAATAATCATCGACACCATTAAATCCATGGATGGGTGCTGTGAAGCGATTGTCAAATTCTTTGAGTGTTTTGCATGCTTTGATTGATTCTGGTGAGATATCTAGCCTATGAGTTTCAATTTTACGTAATGCTTTTCGTTTCAGTGTTCGTAAGAAATGCCCACCATAAATTCTGTTAACACCTTGGCTCAGTCGATTTCCCGCAACAACTAAGTCGTAAGGTACTGATATGGCAACTGCCGCATTGATCGCCGCGACATTTTGATAACCAGGCCTCCCTAACCAATTTAAAAGTACATTGCCTCCTAAAGAATACCCAGCAACGAACAGAGGCCCAAAGCACATTTTTTTCAGCTCGTGGATGATCCATTCAAGCTCGTTACTATCTCCCGAATGGTAAGCTCGAGGTAATCGATTTGGGCTGCCGCTGCAGCCTCTAAAGTGTACGATGCACCCAGCCCAACCTAGGTGTTTAATTTTTGCCATTAGCGCTTTTGAGTAATGACTATTTGAACTTCCTTCAAGTCCGTGTAGCAAAACGACCAGGGGGCTCCTGGCGGCTTTATTAACCCAATCTATATGCAGAAAATCCCCATCTGGTGTTTCAATTTTTTGCCTTTGGTAAATGATTGATTCTGGGGATCTAAATAAAAATGGAAATATGGTTTGGGGATGACTGCCGGGTAACCAATCGGGCGGATGGTAACTATGTAATTCGTTGACGTCTGTAGTCATTGATTTATGTTTTTACCGACTACCGCCAACACTTCCGTCAGTACGCTATCTGTCGTGATCTCCGTGAGACATTTGGTGTGGCCAAGCGGGCATGTTCTTTGAAAGCAAGGAGAGCATCCTAAGGATAGTGTGAGGATCTTGGCGTTATCTGACAGTGGCGGCGTGTAGGTTGGAGAGCTGGATCCAAATAACGCGACTAAGGGTGTATTAAGCGCCGCGGCGATGTGCATTAATCCAGAATCATTAGTGATGACGCATTTGGCGCCAGAAACCAAATGCACCGCTTCTTCCAAGGTAGTCATTCCTGTTAAATTTTCAGTTGATTCGTGACTCAACTGATGGATAGCTGCTCCAATGTCGACGTCGGGATTACTACCTAAGGTGACCGAAGATAAATGGTGAGTACGAAGCTTTTGAGCTAATGCGGCGAAGTGTTCTTTAGGCCAGCGTTTGGCTGGACCATATTCCGCTCCTGGGCACAAACAAACGTAAGGAATCTCAGCGTTAATATTAAATTTCCTGAGTGTCCGTTCAAAATCTTCTTTGTTCACTCTGAGTTTGGGGTTCTCGCGGAGAGCTAAACCATCCGATTGTGTCTCTCCTGCCAGTTGTAAATATTGATCGACGAGAAGCGGGTGTTGAATCTTATTGAGCGTTCGTCGGTGGTTGAGTAACCCGAACCTTGATTCGCCTGTATATCCGACGCGATGAGGTATGTCTGAGAGAAAAGGAACCAGGGCACTTTTAATGCTATTCGGTAAGATGTAAACCACATCGTACCGATTTGATTTTATGGTTTGGGCGGTGCGCCAACGGTCGCGTAGCCTTAGTTGTCCGTGGCCAAACGGGTTATTAATAATCTCGTTAGTTTCGAGCATCTGCTTGTATATAGGCTGCAGGGCCTTGGATGCGAAGACATCGATCGAGGCTGCTTGATATTCTCGAGACAGGTGACGGATGAGGGAGTGCGACATAACTGCGTCGCCAAGCCACGATGGCGCAATAATCAAGATGCGATTAACGTTTTTGAAGTGAGTCACTGGTTTGTCGTGACGGAGCGATATTTGTGCTCTCTTAAATTTATGCCTGTAGACGCGGTTCGCCAGGCAGACTGGTTTTTTGAGAAATCAGATGATTTGGTACCGCGTACCACAGTATGGGCATTGAGTTTGTTTGTCACCGTGAAAGTGTAAAAATACCCTCGGGTGAAGGTTCCAAGTTTGGTTCGGTTGAGAAGGGCAGGCTAGAGGAAGATCGGATTCCGCTATGCCTACAATTTCAGCTTGGTTCGATAAGGTCGTTACAGTTTTATTGTCAGGCATAAGTCAACCACTTATCGTATGCGGGTGATTTGCCATTCACGATATCAAAGAATTGTTTTTGAATGAGTTCTGTAACGGGTCCGCGCGTGCCTTCTCCGATGGTTCGTCTATCCAATTCTCGTATTGGGGTGACCTCAGCTGCCGTTCCTGTAAAAAATGCTTCGTCAGCAGTGTACACATCGTCTCGTGTAAGTCGTCTTGATTCAACGCTGATTCCGGCCGCATTCGCTAGAGTTATCACTGTATCTCGGGTTATGCCCATCAGTGCTGACGTTAGCTCAGGCTCATAAATCTTATTATTTTTTACGATAAATAGGTTTTCTCCTGCGCCTTCCGCAACAAAACCATCCACGTCTAGGAGTAACGCCTCGTCATAGCCGTCATCAATAGCTTCTTGATTGGCCAGTATTGAGTTGGCATAGGTTCCCGAGTACTTTGCACGGCACATCGTGACGTTAACATGGTGTCTTGAGTAGCTGGATGTTTTAACGCGAATACCCTTCTCAATGCCTTCACTGCCGAGGTAGGCTCCCCACGGCCATGCGGCAATCGAGATGTGTACGGTCGCTCCTTTCGGCGACACGCCCATTTTCTCAGAGCCATAAAATCCGATGGGGCGGATGTAACAGGACTCAAGTTTGTTTTCACGAACGACATCAAGACAAGCCTGTTTTATAACCTCTTTTGGAAATGGCATGGGCATCATGTAGATATGTGCAGAGGCGAATAGGCGCTCAATATGTTCTTTGAGACGAAAAACTGCCGGACCTTTAGGCGTGTTGTAGGCTCTTAACCCCTCAAAAACGGCTAATCCATAATGCAAGGAATGCGTTAATACATGGGTTGTCGCTTCGCGCCATGGGACCATCTTCCCGTCGTGCCAAATTACTCCGTCCTTATCTGCCATGGACATGTTTTAAATCCCCCGAGAAAACCCATCTATAAAATCCGCAAGTTTAGCGCATATTTCACTTAAAGTTGTAAGTGACGTAGCTGGGTGCAAAAAATAATCATAATCCAATTGGATTTCAGGGCATAATTTGTTTACCCTTACGGAATATTTGCATATTTCTAGAGCACTTACCTTTACGTTGAGGTCCGCCTAAGGCGAAACATTGAATTTTTCGGCAAATTTGAAACCTTATAGAAGCCTCTCCCGACGACTTTTGAAAGTCGCTTGGTTGGGTTGTTTCGTTTTGGCTTTCTTATTCGCGTGCGGCCTCACTGTCATCAAGTTCTATCTTATCCCCAATATTAATCAACACCGAGATTGGGTGGAGAAGAGATTTTCGGATTCAATTCGGCAATTGGTACAAATCGGAGGAATAGAGGCTCGTTGGGATGGACTTCACCCCGATTTTATTTTTTCTGAGATTACGGTCTACGATGACGGAGATGTAGTAGTTTTCAGCTTGGATAAGCTCGAGGTTCAAGTATCCACTCTGGCCTTATTTGTTGGCGAGATTGATGTATTAAAACTTAAAATTTTCAGCCCTAAATTACCGGTGAAGAGAGATAAGAATAATGCGATATGGATAGGTGGTAAGCGGGTCTATCCCTTCAGTTCAGAGGAGGGTCCATTATTGAATTGGCTGGTTCGACAGAAGCAAGTGGAAATTACAGGAGGCTCACTTAGTTTTGTCGATGAGACTTTGGATAACTATACAATCACATTAAATGATGTATTGCTGACTACGTCGTTTTCGGCTGGGGAATCCAGCATCGCACTTTCAAGTGAAATGAAGAATGACTGGTATGACGCGGTTAATATAAGCCTTGTTAGCTCTAATTTGTTTAACCCTAATGACGGATCTGATTTTATAGGGAGGATGAGTTGGGATGTGAGTGCGCTTCGCCTGTCCCCCTTTAAGGATTGGGTGCCTCCTGAAGTGCAGGTAGGCAATACGGTGGTTAATTCTCAGGGCGCAGCTAACTTTGACGGTAGAGATTCGCAGCGCGTAGTCTTTGATCTTAGGCTTAATGATTTTTCTCTGGCCTCGATAAATGGCGCAGATCCTGTGGGTGTTTCTCAGGCTTCTTTTCAGGCGTCTTGGGAGGCTTCTGCTGATAGGCAGGAGCTAACGCTTTCAAAGATGTTCGCTGTGGTCGATAGTGGATTGCCTGTCCATCTGGATGTTGTGAGTATGGATAGAGATGTTTCGACAGGACGAAACAAAATTGTGACTCGCGATTTGTCCGTTGATTTGTTTAAGTTCATCAGCCGACGTGTTATTGATAACAAGAGCAATTTAGAGCTCGTCGATCAGTTGCTACCGGGTGGCATTTTGAATTTGGTCGATATTTCCTGGCAGGCGGATGATGGGTTCCTTTCTGATATGGACCTTGCTTTACAAACACGATTTGAAAATATTGGATTCTATGCGTCGGAGCAAAAGCCTGGTGTACAGGGGTTAACTGGAGCGATCAAATTTGAAAACGATGAGTTTCTTGTTCAGATTGACTCAAAAGATGTATCGCTTGATTTGCCTGAAATATTTCCGCAACCACTTAATTTCTCTCAATTTCAGTCGAGTATAACGGGACGAAAAACAGAAAGTGAGTGGGTTGTTGATGTTAGTAATACACGGTTTTCGAACGCTGATCTGGTTGGAGGGGCTTTCGCTCGTTTAGGTGTTGCTCATGAGGGTCAGAATAGTGCTATTGATGTAAGGTTGGAAGTGGAGAGTGTTGATGCCAGTCGGTTGCCGTTTTATTTGCCCAGCAAGTTATTAAAAACTAAGGCTTGGGTAGAGAATCGTGTGTTATCTGGACGAGTAAAGAATCTGGTGATGACCGCCAGTGGCGATTTGTCGACTTCTCTTTTTGCTCGTGGCGGGCAGTTTGACTTGAGCGCGGACATCACGGGCGGACGCATCGAAGTGGGTGGTGGTTGGCCAATGGTTGACGAGATTTATGGCGCATTCAGGTATGTAGATAATACAATCTCTTTTTCTCCTAGTAGGGCGAAAATTTTTGGGGTCGATGTGTCCCGGAGCACTTTATCTATTGAGAAAACAGGCACTCCTGAATCTACGCTTAATGTGACTGGAGTGGCTACAGCTACTGTCACTGAACTCATTCAGTACGTTAAAAATAGTCCTCTGGATAAATTGACTAAGGGTGTGGTGGGAAACATGGTCGCGGAAGGAGTTGGTGAGCTCAATTTAGTGTTGAGCATTCCTTTTGTTGATCGTAAAAAGTCAAAGGTGAGCGGATCTGTTCATATTAAGGGTCCATTTATGCAGGTGAGTGAGAAAGCGCCGCAATTTAATGAATTTGATGCGGTTATAGATTTTGACAAGATTCACGTCGGAATTCGGAGTGGTCATGCGCGAATATTCGATGCGCAAACTACGTTTGCATCCAGGCACGTGGAGCGAGGTTTCGGAGCGATTGAGTTTAAGTCTGATGTTTCTGTGCAAGCTTTTATGGACTATCTTCGATTGCCCATAGATCCGCAATACCTTTCTGGTCAGATTTCGTCATCAGGTATTCTGGGGTTCTCCGACGATGGATTGCATATCGATCTTAGTGCCGATCTTCAGAGCCTTGTATCTGATTTGCCAGAGCCCCTTTCGACATTAGGGGCAGATAAACAGATTTTGCATGTTCAATATGCTGCGTTGAGGTCGGGAAAGCGTGACATCACGTTCTCTAACGAAAATGGCCAGCTAGGGAATCTTGTGTTTTTAAACGGCCAGTTAGTTCAAGGCACCTTTAATACAAACCAAAGCGGTAGAGATAACGTATTGGTGATCGGCGGGCAAATACCTCATTTGGACATTGATGGTTGGCGTTCTTTGCTTAGCGACCAGAATAAAGATGGATCGATTAGTGGTGTGCCGTTAACGGTTCAAGTTAACGCTCAAATCGATCGGGTGGATGTTTTCGCTAACACTTTCCACAAAGTCGCAATTAATGGTCAGATCTTTAAGCTCGATGGTGTATTTTCGATTGATAGTGAAGCCGTTTCAGGGAAAATAGTGTTTAGTGATTACGGTACTGATGAAGCTAAAGTATCCGCCAACCTCTCTCGATTGATCCTGCACCGACCAACTTCATCACAGGCAGTAACTAATGAGTTAGCGAATCCGAATCGTGTGCCGATAGCAGTAGATGCTGTGATTGATGATTTTCAGCTCGACGGGAGTAAGCGAGGGGCAATTACCTTGCGTGCCAGACCTAATGATGGGCGTTGGGAGATAAATGAACTTTCGACCATCACAGATATGGGAATCTTGACCATGAGTGGTCAATGGGAGCCCGGACTAAAATCAAATGTTGAATATGACGTAGAGTTTAATGTCCAAGATGTAGGTCAGTACCTTTTTAGTTTAGATGGAAAAGAGAATATGGTCGGGGGTGTAGGGAGACTTAGCGGCTCTGTCAAGTGGGAGGGCAGCCCGTTTTCCATTGACCTCGATACGTTGGATGGGGAATTGAGCCTCGAGGTTAAGGATGGTCGGTTTTTAAAAATTAATCCTGGAGTTGGACACATAATAAGTTTGCTCAGTTTGCAAGCATTGCCAAGACGAATTACGCTTGATTTTCGGGATGTGTTTTCGTCGGGGTTCAGTTTTGATCGTATAGGGTCCGAGGTGTTGGTTACGAATGGAATTGCGCGTACCGATAAGCTGCTCATGGATGGTACTTCGGCGTCGGTTGCTATTTCTGGTAGTGTAGACTTGGTTAGAAAGGATCATGATATAGAGGTTTTCGTCACGCCTAAGTTATCCAATGCAGCCTCGGTAGCGGGGGCTGTTGTTGTGAATCCTGCAATTGGATTGGCGGCATTCTTAGCTCAAAAGCTGCTTGGTAACCCCTTCGATAAAATTGCGACGAGGCACTACAGAGTTAGGGGTGACTGGGGGAATCCTGAGGTGACCCGAGTCCATTGGGGTGATGAATAATAAAGACATACGTTAAGAGTCATTAGATTAATGTACTAAGGAATTAAATTAAAACATTTGGTAATGAGGTTATGAATTTGAGTGATAAAAATATGGAGCGCGTGCAAGAGGTGATCCTGAACCCTGCTGAATTATCTCTGGAGACATTGCCTAGTTTGTTTTCCCGTATTGGTTCCAGAAAAATTGATTATTCAGATTTGTATTTTCAATATAGTCGGTCAGAGTCTTGGTCTATTGAGGATGGGATTGTAAAAGTCGGCAGTTTTAATATTGATCAAGGCGTTGGTGCGCGAGCTATTGTTGATGAAAAAACTGCTTTCGCCTATTCGGACGAAATCTCAATGGCGGCCATTCACTCGGCACTTGATGCGACGAGAGCGATTGCGAGTCAAGGGTCTACTCTGTCGATGCCGTCGAAGGTGGCTACGACAACTTCGCTTTACTCGAACGAAGATCCAATATTAACTAATTCAAACTCTGACAAGATTAGTCTTCTTGAGAGGGTTGAGTCATTCGCTCGCCAGATTGATTCCAGAGTGACCCAGGTTGTTGCTAACTTGGCGGCTGTTCACGATACTATTTTGGTGTCGCGTTTAGATGGGCACGTAGCTTGTGACGTGAGGCCTCTCGTTCGTTTGTCGGTTCAGGTGATTGTTGAGAAAAACGGTCGTAAAGAACAAGGCTCCTTTGGAGGAGGTGGACGATTTTCATATGATTATTTTAATGATGAACGCTTGATGGATTATGCGCAGAAAGCGGTTGATCAGGCTGTAATTAACATGGATGCTGGACCAGCCCCAGCGGGAGAAATGACGGTTGTTTTGGGTGCTGGTTGGCCAGGAATTTTATTGCATGAGGCAATTGGTCATGGACTGGAAGGCGACTTCAATCGTAAGGGGAGTTCAGCGTTCACTGGTCGCATAGGCGAGCGTGTGGCAGCAAAAGGTGTGACTGTGGTTGATGACGGGACCATACCCGATCGGCGAGGTTCGCTCAGCGTTGATGATGAGGGTACGCCAACTGCTAGAACTGTTCTGATCGATGATGGAATTTTGTGTGGTTATATGCAAGATACCTTAAACGCTCGATTGATGGGCGTGTCCCCTACAGGTAACGGGCGACGTGAGTCTTATGCTCATGTGCCTATGCCAAGAATGACAAATACATACATGCTCAATGGAGCAATGGAACGCGAAGAGATTTTGTCCTCAGTAAAAAATGGAATTTATGCTGCGAATTTTGGTGGGGGTCAAGTCGACATTGTTAGTGGGAAATTTGTATTTTCCGCGTCTGAGGCCTACCTCATTGAAAATGGAAAGATAACCAAACCCGTTAAAGGGGCCACGTTAATTGGGAATGGACCCGACGTCTTGACGAGAGTGTCCATGATTGGTAACGATATGTCACTTGATTCAGGTGTCGGTACGTGTGGCAAAGATGGGCAAAGTGTTCCGGTAGGGGTTGGTCAGCCTACGCTGCGCATTGATGGCCTCACGGTCGGCGGCACCGACCTTTCCTGAGCGCTGTATTTTTTCTCATATCAGTAACAATATTGATGATATTTACGCATCAACTGCGCTATATTTGGTTTGTATGTGCGACGTTTACCATTCTAATTGGGCCGCATAGCTATAATCCGGTATCAGCGGCTGATGAAGTGGTTAACAAAGGGCATCGCGTCGTAACTCTCGCTCCACACCTTGCAGAGGTAGTGTTCGCCGCTGGTGCAGGTGAGTACCTAATCGGGGTGATCTCAGGAACAGATTACCCGGCCTCTACAACAAAGATTCCGATTGTTGGTGGGGTCAATGGGATAGATTTCGAGAAACTGGTTACGCTAGAACCGACGATGGTACTGGGTTGGGATGAAGGTACCAAGCCTGCAGATATCGCAAAGTTGCAAAGCCTAGGGATTCCTGTCCGCATACTGTCTTCGAATAGACTGGTTGATTTGCATCAACAAATTGTTGAGGTTGGTGGTCTGTTTGGAACAGAATTGATTGCTACTGAGAGTGCAGGTGTTATTTTTTCAAGAATATTAAAACTTTCTCGTCATCAATCGAAGGACCATCAGAAGAAGATTTTCATCCAAATTTGGGATAAGCCTATTTTTGCGATAGGGCGTAAACACCTCATTAATGAAGGGCTTCAGCTATGCGGCGCTGTCAATGTAGGAGCGAGCTACCCCTTTGTGGCGGGTGCTGTTTCGATGGAGGCTGTGGTTTTGTCGGGGGCTGATTCTATTTTGGATTTGACCGGCAACCTACTGTCTAATGAATTAGAACTGCAGTCGATTAAAGGTGGTCATCTCGGAGCATTTATGCCTACTATTGAGGGGGACGCTGACCTTCTGATGCGTCCAGGCCCACGATTTTTAGATGGGCTGGAAACATTATGTATGCAGCTAAGAGCAAGCTAGGTAAGAAAACTTCCTGTTTGAAAGTTATCTAATCGTCTTGCGTCCTTCGGCTTGACCAATAAACGTCTTCCACGTCCAATGATTTGTTGATCGCTCGGCATGCGACAAATAAGTAGTCGGAGAGCCGATTAAGATATTTTTTTGAAAGCTCCGAGATGCTCTCGTGTTGTTCTAGGCGGATGATGCATCGTTCTGCGCGACGACAAACCGCCCGTGCATGGTGACATAAAGCAGCAGCGCGCGAACCGCCCGGCAATATGAATTCCTTTAACGGATGCAGGTTTTGGTTAATCCCGTCGAGTTTATTTTCGATTGTTAGGATATTCCCTTCTGACATGACGCTATAGCCTGGGACGCTGAGCTCGCTTCCAAGGTTGAACAGTTCATGTTGTACTTTTGTCAAAAAATCGGATAGTTCTTTAGAAAGAGGTTCGCAGAGCAGCACTCCGATGATGCAGTTTAGCTCGTCGACTGTGCCGATGGCCTCAATACGATCGCTGCATTTTAGGGTTCGTGTACCATCTCCTAGGCCAGTTGACCCAGAATCACCGGTTCTTGTATAAATTTTCGTCAGTCGATTGCCCATAATTATTTCGTGTTTGATTAAAGGTTGTTTAAAGTCAGTCAGGCAATAATACCCATTAAGTGCTTTTATAGTGTTTCTTAATCGTCGAATTAATCTTCGAGCGTTATTACCTTCGAAATGTGACAACGACTTATACGGATTTGGAAAGGGAAGATTAATTTTTCAATATCAGATAATCCTCTATTGTAGTTCTACTTTTTTCCGAAAACCGATGGGCCTTTGTCGGTGATGGCGGAAAATACACATGACACGCATTTTTCCGCTTCTGTGAAAGCAGGGAATGATAAGTGATAACCGAACATAAAGGACCCATTGACTCCCAGAGGGGTATCCGATAAAGTTTTGCTGGGAATTTTACAAGGGATACAAACGTGCAAAATATTACTAATTTTTTCAGGACATCATTGCTCATAATCCTTCTTGCGGCGCCGTCCGCGTTCGCTGCTGGTGATCCAGAGGCTGGTCGGCAAATAAACGCTCAATGTCAAGGTTGTCACGGGATCGTAGATTTTAAAGCTGCTTTCCCAAAGGTTTATTCGGTTCCTAAAATTGGCGGGCAGAGCTACGACTATATTGTTGTTGCTTTAAAGGCTTACCGAGATGGTGATCGGACCAACGAAACGATGCACGCAATTGCGTCTAACTTGAGTGACCAGGATATCAACGATCTGGCAGCTTATTATTCGCCTGCTGAGTGAGTATTAGGCTTTTAAATTTGATCGAGACGGGTCTAACCTAGTTTCAAGAAAAAGGGAGTTGAAAAGATGTTCAACCGATTTGTGAGGGCTTGTGTTGTTTTAGGGATGTGTATAGGTTGGTCCGCTCAGGCTGAGGACGAGGTTCCCAGAGACGCGGCAAAAATTGTGGGTGAGGTGTGTGTGAGTTGTCATGGTCAGGATGGTAACGCCATGGTTATGGGTGCCCCCAAGTTGGGTGGTCAAAAGGCTGATTATTTGGCAAAGGCTTTAATGGATTATCAGAGTGGTGCGCGTAACAACGCCATCATGTCTGCTTTTTCAGGGACACTATCACCAGCCGAAATGGAAGCCATCGGTAAGTATTTCGAGGGTCAAAACAGTACGCTATCGGTGCCAAAGTAGCGGCTCAGATTTACAACTTTGC
>DFDI01000036.1:53091-73570 GCA_002367635.1 Betaproteobacteria bacterium UBA3031
CTTTTTTATGGATTTGATTTGTACTTAAATTCGCATAAGTCGACTATGATGCAATGCCCGCAATCAGGTGTTCTTGCCTTACAGACGTATCGACCATGTAACAATATCCAGTGATGAGCATTTCTTAAGAACTCTTTAGGGGTGTTTTTCATTAGACCTTGCTCTACTTCGGCGACATTTTTCCCCTTAGCAATTCTCGTCCGATTAGAAACTCTAAAAATATGTGTATCCACTGCAATTGTGGGCTCTCCAAATGCGGTGTTCAGTACTACGTTGGCAGTTTTTCGGCCAACTCCAGGTAAAGACTCGAGTGCGTTTCGATCTCTTGGTACTTGGCTATTATGTTTGTTGATTAATAGCTGGCATGTTGCAGCAACATTCTTCGCTTTGGTTCGGTAGAGACCGATACTTTTAATTTCTTCGGTAATCCCTGAAACGCCAAGGCTCGACATTGATTTTGGAGTGTTTGCCATTTTGAAAAGTCGTGTCGTGACTTTGTTCACACTCGTGTCCGTTGCTTGAGCGGATAACATTACGGCAATTAAAAGTTCAAAGTTACTTGTGTATATCAACTCCGTGGTGGGATTTGGAGTTTTTTCAGCTAATCGAGTAAAAATTTCTACTCGTTTTTTTTTATTCATGTTTGCGCTGCTCTCGACTGAGTGATTTTTAAGAATTAGAGATTTGAGCCAGTCGTGTACGGGCTATTTCCATGGCCGTTGTAATCCTTGTTGCCTTATTTTTAATCAGGGTTAGATCAGCATCTGCTGTAGTTTTTTTCTGTTTTAGTTCCGCAGACTCTTTTTCTTTTCTCAGTTGCTTATTTTCGTATTTTTCACGCCATAATGCGGAACGCTTTGTTTGGTTTAAGTTTATAAGTTCAAGACTTGATGGCTTGTTTGTAGCAAGCGATAGATTTAGTGGCACGATCTCGATGCAGTTAGTCGGGCAGGGTGGTAAGCAAAGCCCACAACCAGAACACAGGGAGTTAAGAATCGAGTGAACTCGCTTGGCAGCGCCCACAATGGAGTCTATAGGGCAGGCATCGATGCATAGCGTGCACCCAATACAAAATTGCTCATCAATTAATGCGGTTGACTCTAGGTCGGAGGGTCGGATGTTGACGTCCAGTGGAACTGCTGGATATGTCGTTATTTGAGCAAGGTCTTGGATGACTTGTTCTCCGCCTGGAGCGCAGCGATTAATGTTTTCCTTCGATTCAGAAATTGCTTGTGCGTAGGCGAGACAGTCTTTGTATCCGCAACTTTGGCATTGGGTTTGCGGCAATATTTGATAAATTTTGTTTAAGAGTTTCTTCGAGGGTGTAAGCGTAGTGTTCATGTTGTTATATTACGCGCTGCGATGTTCTGCGCGGGATATCACTTGAGCGGAATCCTTGATGAGCTTAGGTCCGCTGTAAATTAAGCCAGAGTAAATTTGGACGAGTGAGGCTCCGGCGTTTATTTTGTCCAGAGCGTCTTGTGGTGTAACAATGCCACCGACCCCAATTATGGGAATGGAGCCTTGGGTTAAGTTCGCTATATTTTCGATAATTCGTGTTGATATTTGAGTTAATAATCCACCACTTAAACCACCCGTTTCAGAGAGGTTTTTAAACTGCATATCTGGTCTCTGAACCGTTGTGTTTGTCGCGATGATGCCGTCTAGTTGATAGGTTCTTACAGCATCAACTATACTTTCAATTTGATAGTTATCGAGATCTGGAGCAATCTTCACGGCTATAGGTTTAAATTCACCATGGACATTTTGAAGTATCGAGCGCGTTTCGCTGATATGCTTGAGCAGCTTGTGCAAATTGTCTCTTTGTTGAAGGTTTCGTAGATTTTCGGTATTTGGCGAAGAGATGTTGATTGCGATGTAGTCAGCCAGTGGGTATACCTTCCGCATGCAGTGCTCATAATCTTGATGGGCATCTTCTATTGGTGTGTCTTTGTTTTTCCCAATATTTATTCCTATGACTGAATTTATTTTTGAGATTTTTACTTTACTAACCAGGTGATCAACACCTTTGTTATTGAAGCCAAGTCGATTTATTAACGCCTCAGACTCTGGAATTCTAAAAAGTCGTGGTTTTGGATTTCCTGCTTGTGGCTTTGGTGTGACGGTACCAAGTTCGATAAATCCAAATCCTAGATTTTGCAAACAGTTTATAAAATCACCATTTTTATCTAAACCTGCCGCAAGGCCTACTTTGTTTCTGAAATTTAAGCCCATTACGCTCGTCGGGTCCTTCACGCATTTATATTTATGGAAAGATAACCCTAACTGATCTGCTTTTTTGAGTCCCCAGAGAGCAAGCTCATGCGCATTTTCAGGGTCTAGTCGAAAGAGGGCTTTTTTCGTGATTTCATAAAGTATCGAGGACATTTATTCAGAGCGTCATAAAGATTCGAGTGGGATCCAGCGGTCTTGTACTAATGCCTCAAGGGGGCGAAAACGTTTTTTATAGGACATTTTTTTACTATCCTCGATCCAATATCCGAGGTACAGGTATCGAAGGCCTAGTGTTTTACATAGATCTAGTTGCCAACAAATGCTGTAGGTGCCATAGCTGGCTGATTTTTCCGCTGTATCAAAGAATGTGTAAACAGCGGATAGCCCATCTTCAAGTTGATCGATAATGCTAACAGCAACCACTTTGTTCGCATCACGAAACTCAATAAGCTTCGTATCTACATTGCTTTGAAGCAGAAAGTGTCGGTACTGTTCCTTGCTGTCTTTATCCATGCCTCCTCCGTTGTGGCGAGCACTTTGATATTTAAGATAAAGGTCATAGTGTTCAGCAGAGTTTTTTAGGTCTGTCATCGTGGCTACCAGATTGGCGTGTCGACCCACTGCTCTTTTTTGAGATCTAGATGGCATGAATTTCTCGACATCAATTCTTACAGGAGTGCATGCGGAGCATGAATCGCAACTTGGACGATAGGTAAAGACCCCACTTCGTCTAAATCCGATGCCTACTAAGTCCGAGTAGATAGTCGCGTCTATCTTGTGACTTGGTGTTGCAACTTGCGATCTTGCAAGCTGACCAGAAAGATAGCTGCACGCGTAGGGTGCGGTTGTATAAAACTGTAATTGATTGATGGGAAGGTCTCGAAAGTCACTCATGGTTAATTGTCCCAAATATGCGGCGATCGAGCAATGATCCTCTCACTTGGCTGTATGAGTTTGGATAGTAGAGCTTCAAATTTATCACGACTTACCGTTTCAGCTCCCAGCGATTCGAGATGACGCGAGTAGACTTGGCAATCAATTATTTCGACGTTTTCGGCGATTAATGTATCCACAAAAGTTGTTAGAGCAACTTTGGATGCATCAGATTCGAATGAAAACATAGACTCCCCGAAAAACACACGACCAATAGACAGGCCATAGAGCCCGCCAACAAGCTTTCCATTCAACCATGTTTCTACTGATCTTGCGATCCCAAGGTCGAATAACCTAGTGTAAGCGAGCAACATTTCTTCGGTTATCCAGCTGTTTGGATCATCACGTCTTTTCGGACCGCAGTTTTGTATTACCTCTTCAAACGATTGATTGATGGTTACTTCAAACATTCTTTTTTGTAAAGTTTTTTGTAGGGATCCAGATATTTTTAGATTCTTAGGACGAAGTATTAATCTTGGATTTGGCGACCACCAAAGTATCGGTTGGTTTCTTGTAAACCAGGGGAATATTCCTGAGCGATAAGCGCGAATTAACGTTTTTGGAGATAAGTCTCCTCCAATTGCAAGGAGTCCATCAGGATCTTGTAGCGCAGTGTTGGTTGGGGGGAAGGGGTCCCCGGGGGTTAAAACAGGAACCATTTCTAGTTCTATAGCGTAGGATTTTTACTGATCAAGCCACATGCAATGACTCGGCCAGAGCTGCTGCCCTTCGTCTCGAGTGTCAAAATTAGAGATCTTCCTAGGATGCTGTCAGTTCTCGGACCTGTTAACTTTGTCCCCAAAAGAGAGAAGTGGGATTCCACTACACCATCTTCGTCGGCAACGACATCACCTAGGTTGCCCAAGTGGGGCTCTTTGATATCACTTAGATCTAAGTTATGGTTGATAGGCTTAAATGGTTCTCCGGCGCTTCCCCCTAAGGGATCTCGACAATCTCCAGTTTCATGAATGCGAAGATTATGAATGCTATGGGGTGCTAAATTTGATAGATGGACTTGAACTTTTAGAAAACTTCCGCTTTCATAAAACCGAACAGTTCCGCTACCTTTTAGGCCGTCAATGGGGGCTAAAACGGATACCGCGCTACATCCCCATATCAACGAGGTCACTATAACGGTAAAGATAATTTGGCTAAGAGTTTTTGGAGAGTGGTTTAATTGCATTTTTTTAGGAAAATTAATGAGGTGATGCAAGTATTAGACTCGCTACACAAATAACACTTTAGTGTTTAACTTATCTAATTAAATATTTTATATCATGAACTATAATACTCTTACATGAATTAATTTTCACCGTATCACCATTAAATTTTTCTCTATTTTGAGTGATTACTCCCGTGCATACCAGCTCTGAACCGTCGTTGTGGGTTAGTAAGTGTGCAAAGCTGCTAAGGCCTAACTCGAAAGTGCTCGATTTGGCGTGTGGATCAGGTCGGCATGCCCGTTACCTAGCCGATAGGGGACATCTTGTCACAGCTGTGGATAAAGACGCGGAATCCTTGGCGCAGTTCGCAAATTTCAGTGGTATCCATGTGGTCGAGTTTGATTTGGAAAGGGGAGAGTGGCCTTTCCCAGAAGAGAAGTTTGATGGCATTGTAGTGACAAATTATTTACACCGACCAATCATCTCTCATATCGTAAATGGACTATCTGATTCGGGAATATTGATTTACGAGACTTTTATGATTGGGAATGAGCGAGTAGGCCGACCCAGTAACCCAGATTTTTTGTTACGAGCCCATGAGTTGATTGATGCGGTCCGAGAAAAGCTGCAGGTGGTCATGTATGAGGCAGGTCCGGTGAGTTTACCTAAGCCTGCTTATATCCAAAGAGTTTGTGCGGTCTCCCTTGATTATCAGTTCTCTGAAAAATGTCTGCCTGACAAGTGATTCAGGTAAAATAGAGACTCTAAACTTAGGTATTAATTTTCTTTAATTTGGAGGTGGCCATGTTGGTCGGAAGCCTTGTTGCTATTGTGACCCCAATGTTTGAGGACGGGAGTCTAGACTACGAGTCCTTGGGGCATTTGATCGATTGGCATATCGATTGTGGAACACGTGGGATCGTCGTTGTAGGCACTACGGGAGAGTCTCCAACAGTGGCCGTAGATGAGCATGCGGCAATAATAGAGTATGCGGTGAAGCACGCAGCTGGTCGGGTTCCTGTGATCGCTGGCACGGGTGCTAATTCGACGGCTGAAGCTATTGAGCTATCAGCCCACGCTCAAAAGGTTGGGGCCGATATTAGTTTGTCGGTCGTTCCTTACTACAACAAGCCCACTCAAGAGGGCTTGTATAGGCATTTCCGTAAAATTGCTGAGTCGGTCGATATGCCTCAAATCTTGTACAACGTGCCATCAAGAACGATCGCGGATCTTCACAATGATACGGTGTTCAGGCTTGCCAAAGTGGACAATATCATCGGGATCAAAGATGCTACCGGGGACATGTCGAGAGGCGCAGACTTGATTAATAGAACGCCTAAGGATTTTGTTGTTTATAGTGGGGACGACGCGACGTTCATGGCTCTGATGATGCTCGGGTCACAGGGGGTGATTTCAGTCACTGCTAATGTGGCTCCTAAGGAGACTCAGTTGGTCTGTGATGCTATTTTTGCGGGAGACTATCAGAGAGCCCGATCTATTAATGAGCAACTGTCGCTTTTGAATACCAATTTATTTGTGGAAGCCAATCCGATTCCTGTCAAATGGGCGCTCGAAAGGATGGGTAAAATCCAGACTGGCATTAGACTTCCCTTAACGGACTTGGATGAAAAGTTTCATCAAGCGGTGCTTGACTCTTTGATTCATGCAGGAATTAGACTTTGATGTATAAAATATATATCAAATTATTTTAAAAACATGGCAAAAAATTTTATTATGAATTTTAATCATTTACAGAAGTTACTGTTATGTTCTCTTATCTGTCTTTCTCTTGCTGCGTGCGATACGATTTCCGAAAAAAGGAAAGTTGATTATAAGTCTGCAGGGGCAGGATCTCGAACGGCCCCACTAGTAATTCCTCCAGAACTTGGTTCGATTGAACAAAGTGAGCGCTATGCGATTCCAGGTGATAATGAGACAACATTCTCCAAATATTTAGAGGAGAAAGGTTCGGATACTGCGACTGCGACTGCG
This sequence comes from Betaproteobacteria bacterium UBA3031, assembly GCA_002367635.1. GTDB lineage: Bacteria > Pseudomonadota > Gammaproteobacteria > Burkholderiales > Eutrophovitaceae > Eutrophovita. The sequence continues at coordinate 59,415 of DFDI01000036.1, forward strand.
ACAACGACACTTTTGCCGACTGTGCCTGATGTAAATATTGGCCGAGAGGGTACGTATCGATGGTTAATCGTCGATCGACCAGTGGAGGAAATATGGCCCGTTATTACGGAATTTTGGATGATGAAAGGCTTTTTGATTACAGATCAATCGCCGGTTACGGGAATTATTGAAACGGATTGGGCTGAGGAGAACTCCAAGACAGCCTTAACGGGATTTCAGGCATGGGTGAAAAATATTTTCTCTAGCGCTTATTCTTCTCCTGAGAGAGATAAGTTTTGGACCCGAATTGAGCGGGTTAGTGAGGGTGAGACAGAGATCTACGTTAGTCATCAAGGAATGAAAAAAGTCATGACGATGAGTGGCGAGATGATTCTAAATACGTGGGCAGATACGCCCAGAGACCCCAATGCCGAGGCTAAGATGCTATACGAGTTAATGTTGTATCTTGGCCTACCGGAGGAGACAGTCGCGGCTAGCGGAATCTCAAATGAAGCAAAACCCATGGCTACACTTGTTTCCATAGATGACGAGAGCGGAGGATATGCCCTTATGGTTGCTGACTCTGTTCAAAGAGTGTGGGACCGGGTTGGGATCGTTCTGTTGACTATGGGTGCGTCTTTAGAAAGTCGTGATGAGGCCAAGGGTTTGTATTTCGTCAGGTATCACGACCCAGATGGGCAAGTGGTGAAAAAGGGGATTGATCGACTTAAATTTTGGAAAGAGGCAAAAGTTTCTGAGCCTATGGTATATCGAATTATGGTGAGTGGTGACGATGAGGCCAGCATGGTCACTATCCAGGACGAAAATGGACAGGCGGTGCATAACGACACAGAAAAACGCATTTTGCTGGTTCTACAAGAAAGGTTGGGATAGGAATACCTGAGTGTCCTTTAAGTTTGCATCGCTTGGGAGTGGTAGCCAAGGAAATGGGCTTTTGGTTTCTTCTGATGAGGCGCAAGTTCTGGTTGATTGCGGGTTTTCTATTCTTGAGACAGAGCGGCGTTTGGAGCGGCTCCATGTTGATGCTGCGGAGATTGATGCTGTGCTTGTGACTCATGAACATGGGGATCATGTTGGAGGTGTCGCTGGTTTTGCTAAGAAATATTCATTGCCGGTTTACTGCACGCCTGGTACGTTTTTAGCCAGCCCCAAGTTGAGCAATTTAAATTCTGTTCAACCCATTAAGGGTTACGCCTCGTTCAAAATTAAAAATCTTTTGATTGAGCCATACCCAGTCCCTCATGATGCTCGTGAGCCAAGCCAGTTTACGATAACCTGTGCTCAAGACAAGCTGGGAATACTCACCGACTGCGGCTCGATAACACCTCATATGGAGCGGCAATTGACAGGCTGCTCTGCGCTATTTATTGAGTTTAATCATGATGAGGAAATGCTAAAGCGTTCTCAGTACCCCTTAACATTGAAAGAAAGAATATTGGGGCGATACGGGCACATCAGTAATTCTGATGCGGTGCAGTTGCTTGGCCGAATCAAGGGGCCTCAACTGCAGTATGTAGTAGCCGCTCATTTGTCGAAGGAAAATAATGACCCTAATTTGGTTCGGAGCTTAATTGCCCAATCTTTAGGTTGGAATGAAGAGCACATAGATATTGCAACGCAGGAGCTGGGCGTCGATTGGCGAATCGTTGGCGCCGCATAGAATCAAAGACTGCTTTTTTTCAGTTTTTCAATATATCCATCAAGCATCCATTGGTATAGTTTGTCAGTAAAAAAGGTATTCGCTTGCATATTTTCCCCGTGAATTATTCTTCTGTTTGCAAGCAACTTAAATGTAGATTGATCTGATCGAGGTATTTCAAATGTATCTCCAGCGATAAACCCTAAGTTGCCGCGATATAGGAACTTGATTGCCGGATGAATTTGATAAGAGTAGTTTCTTAGCTGAGATAGAAACCTTGTCTTTGGCTCAGGTTTTTTTGTGTCGGCGCCGTTATCAATATTGAGCTGTGTCAGGAATTCGCCAGCAAACTTTAAGGTATCTCTTTCAGTCCACGCGATTCTTGATGTGACTTCCTTGATGGCAGCTAAAAGATCAATAGGTATTAGTCCTGGAAGATTCGTTGCCTTGCGATGAGTATCTTGAAAGATGCCTGACAGTTCAATTTGAGTATCCAAATAGTGGAGAAACTCATTTTTGATATGATCGTAACTTGGGGCACGAAAACCTATGGAATACGTGAAGCAAGGTTCTAACGCGACCCCGTGGTGACTGAAGTTTGGGGGGAGGTAGAGCATATCCCCTGTTTTGACTACGCACTCACCCTCGGGTCTAAACGTTTTCAGTATTTTTAGATCTTGATGAGGCAGCAGCTCCATGGACCGTGGCTCAGCGACTTGCCAGCGTCTTGAACCACTACCTTGAAGTAAGAAGACATCATACGAATCGAAGTGTGGTCCAACGCTTCCTCCGGGAGCCGCATAGCTGACCATGACGTCATCAAGCCTTGCATAAGGCATAAACGAGAATAGATCAAGGAGCTTATTTGCTTCGTGATGTGCGTGATTGACTCCTTGAACTAATAAGGTCCAGTTTTTTTGAGGTAGGTCACGCAGTATTTTCTTTGTAATTGGACCATAACTCACTCGATAGTCCGAATGATTGCGGACGACTAATCGAGTCGAGCATAGGGGGTTTTGAGATAGTTCTAATAATTCTTCTAAGCTTAATAGCCAGTCACCAGTCGGTAATGCATTGGAGATCAGCAGCGGGGTTTTCTGCCAGTGTCGTTTTAAAAATTGATTGGGAGTGAGACCTCCAAGGTGATTTTTATATTTCATAGTGACAAAATTATTTGGGAATACTCATGTTAAAACTTTTCCACATAATGCTCGATTATGTGCCAATGGAATTTATTTTGTATGCTGTTACTTGGAATTATTTATTTTAGGGGTTTTTTTATGAAAGTTGGAAAAAATACAGTGGTTTCTCTGGCATATGAGTTATTTGATTTGGATGGGAATTTAATTGAGAAAACTTCAGAGCCCATTGGATATCTTCATGGGGGATATCAAGGTATTTTCGAAATGGTTGAGAAATCATTGGATGGAAAGTCCGTCGGAGATGCTGTTGACGTAAAGCTCGAGCCAGTGGAGGCTTTTGGCGATTACAATGAGGGTTTGGTGCACTTAGAGTCGGCAGATAAATTTCCAGGTTCCGTGGAAGTTGGTACGGAGTTTGAGGGTCATCAAGAAGAAGGCCAGGCTAAAACGATCTTTCGTGTGACTGATGTTGCGGATGGAAAGGTTGTCGTAGATGGAAATCATCCACTCGCTGGTTTAGGTTTGCTGTTCAAATGTAAGATACAAGATATTCGGGCTGCTAGCGAGGAGGAGCTATCACATGGGCATGTTCATGGTGCCGGTGGGCATCATCATTAGGGCCGATTAAGATCCGAGTCGCTATTACTTAACGCTTCCCACCCGTTAATTTATTGATGAGCGTTGATAGCGTAGTTTCTTGTGAGAATTTCCAACTGGCAAACGCTATTGCGAGAATTGAAAAGGTGCTGAGCATTAATACGTCGACGTAGAGTGGAAAGTCCGCACTCACGTATTCGATGTTAAGCGAATGCTTGATCAGGTCAACACCGTAGGTAAAGGGGTTGGCGGTGGCGACCCAGTGAAGCACCGTTGGTAGATTTTGAACCGGATAGAGTGCGCCACTTAGGAAAAAAACGGGAAAGATCACAAAATTCATGATTGCGGCAAAATTGTCTATGGACTTAGATACGACTGCGGTGATCAGACCAAGTGCGGAACATGCGATGGCTGTCAAAGTGATGCTGAATAGAAATAAGGGCCAATTCAGTTGGCTAATATTAATTTGTTGAAGTGCGAAGAGTAGAGCGCATAACATTATGATCTGAACGAGGCCTGCTAGTGTGGATGAGGCCAGTTTACTCAAGATAACGGCGTAACTTGGCATGGGCGAGATAATAAACATGCGCATGACGCCAGATTCTTTATCGTAGACAGTTGTTAATGCCGACATCATCGAGCCAAACAAAAGTGTCATGCCGAGTACCCCTGGAATGATCGTATCTTGGTAGTTTTGTGGCCCGCTGTTAGGCATGATTGAGCCAACGCCACCACCGATCACAAATAACCAAATGAGGGGCCTCACCATTGCTGAAAGTAGCCGTGATTTCTGCCGGAAGGTTTTTTTGAGTTCTCTATCGAGCACTGATTTCAAGGCTATGAGCATTAACTAATTCCTTGATCTTTGCTAGACAACCAAATAAACACGTCATTTAAGTTGGATTTCCTAACGCTGATCACATCGACACTGTCACGCAATGTGGTTTGTATCTGAACGACTTGATCGTGCTGAGGTTCGTGTACTCGTATCAGTAGGGTCCTTCCGTCAAGCATGTAGTCCTCAGTCTTCAGATTAAGCTTCTTAATGTAATCGTCGACATTTGGCCCATCAACCTCAACGATTGTCTTGCCAAGCTCTTTAAGGAGCTCTTCTGGAGATCCTTCGGAGACCAGTTTTCCTAATTTAATGAAGGCTACATTATCGCAAGGTGCTGCTTCTTCTAAATAATGTGTGGTCAATACTACAGTCAGTTTGTGATCGTCGATAAGTTGTCTGATGAATCGCCAAATTTTTCGTCGGCTGGGTAGGTCTAGTCCGACGGTCGGCTCATCCAGAAATAATACTTTGGGCGAATGTAGCACCCCCCGAATGATATCGACTGCTCTGCGCATGCCGCCCGATAAGCTTCCGACTGGGGCTCGCTTTTTCGATTGAAGTTCAAATAGGTCCAGTAGCGCATTCATTCGTGCTGTGATCGCATCCTTATTGATCCCATACAGTCCCGCGCAGAAGTATAAATTTTCTTCAATGGAGAGCATTCGATCTAGGGCCGACTCTTGAAATACAAGCCCTATATCTCGTCGAACTTGTTGCGGATGCGATTGAACGTCTAATCCGTTAATCGTTATAGATCCACTCGTTGGCCGGATAAGCGTTGCAAGCATGTGTATCGAGGTTGTTTTCCCCGATCCGTTAGGCCCCAAGAGCCCAAAGAATTGTCCTTGTGGAATGTCAAGACTTAACTGGTCTACGGCGTGTTGGTCGCCGTAGACTTTTGTGATTTTTTTTGCCTGAATCATTCTGTGAGTTTAAAGTGCATTAACTGGTTGTCATGAACTCAGTAGGAGAAGAAAGGGATTAGCTCTCCTGCGCGATCAGAGCTTTAGAGTTTTTATCGTCTCTGAAGAAAATGATGGGTTTGACGTCGACTGCCGGTGCTTGAGGTTTTTGTGCTAGTTCCACTTGCTCTGTGATTATGTTGTGATGAGGCGATTTGTCGCAGACTGGATCTGCGTTAGTTGCGTCTCCTGTTAATTGGAATGCTTGGCAGCGACATCCCCCAAAGTCTTTTGTTCGCTCGTCACAACTGCTACATGGTTCTTGCATCCAAGATTCACCTCGATACGCATTGAAGGCCGGCGACTCATTCCAAATCCATGCCATTTCATGCTCTCGAACATTAGGGAATGTTAAGCCAGGCAACATTCTCGCCTCATGACAAGGAAGGGCAAGACCGTCTGGTGCAACATTTAGGAATACAGATCCCCAACCATTCATGCACGCCTTTGGTCTTTCCGCATAGTAATCTGGAACGATGAAATATAATTTCATCTTGTTACCAATTTTTTTGCGGAAACGGTTTGTTGTTTCCTCTGCTTTTCTCAGTTGTTCAGCGCTTGGCATGAGGTAAGTTCTATTTTTTAAGGCCCATGCATAATATTGGCTATTAGCCAACTCCACGTGATCCGCACCCATTGCTTCGGCCATTTCAAGTATTTGGTCGATATGATCTATGTTTAATCGATGGAGTACGACGTTCAGCACCATTGGGTAGTCGTGTTCTTTAATTAGCTTTGCAACCTTCGACTTTAATTCAAAGGTTTTGGTGCTGGACAAGAAGTCGTTGAGTTCTTTGGTGGAGTCCTGGAACGATAATTGAATTTGACCCAGGCCGCCCTCTTTGAAAGCGGCAATACGTTTTTCGGTCAGCCCGATGCCTGAAGTCAGCAGGTTAACGTAGTAGCCCATCTTGGTGGCTTCTGACGCCATAATTTCTACGTCGTCTCGCATGAGTGGTTCGCCACCAGAGAGGCCTAACTGAACAGCACCGAGCTCGCGGGATTGTTTAAAAACTTTTAGCCAGTCTTCGGTAGAGAGCTCAGAGTCAAATGTGGACGCGTAATCTAAGGGGTTATAACAAAAGACGCAGTGGAGAGGACACTTGTAAGTGATTTCAGCGTTAACCCAAAGTGGCCCTTTGGGTTGGTTAGTCGGTGCGGATCCAATTTTTTTCATATGCATGCTCCAAAAAGTCTAAAACGTCATTTTTGAGGTCAATTCCTGGAAATTGCTCCCCCAAGTGAGCAATAATCATGTTAACGCTATTTGAGCCATCGATTAACTTCATGATCTCTCCTGAGCTACCAGGTAGTTTAATGAGTCCTTCTGGGTAGAGTAATACGAAGGACTCTTGGGCTGGTTCCCATTGGAATCTAAATTGTTTTTCTAGCGAGAGAAGCTTGTCTCGCGCAAGTGTATTCGCACTCATTTTTGCATTCTTTCTACCGCACCTAGTTTGTCTGGTCCGATGCCGTATGTGACGTGTATGGCGTCAAGCATTGTCCATAAAACATCGATCTTAAACTGTAAAATATTAAGTGCCTCTTCTTGTTCCTCTAAAGTTTTAAAATGTTCTAGAGTCACTCTGAGGCCATGCTCGACATCACGTCTTGCCTCAGATAGGCGTTTTCTAAAATATTTATAGCCTTCAAGTTCTATCCAAGGGTAGTGCTCGGGCCAAGAGTCCAAACGTTTTTTATGAATCGCGGGTGCAAATAATTCGGTTAAGGATGAGCAAACCGACTTTTGCCACGGTGATTTTTTAGCAAAGTTAACATAGGCGTCAACTGCAAACTTCACTCCGGGTGTCACGTGTTCTAAGGAAACTAGATCGTCTCGTTTTAGACCGACAGCTTCCCCCAGTGCGATCCAAGCCTCGATGCCACCTTCGTCATCGCCAATGCCGTCGTGGTCTAGAATTCTCTGAATCCATAGCTTCCGGTGTTCTTTGTCCGGCATGTTCGATAAGATCGCACCGTCTTTGATCGGTATCATGATCTGGTAGTAAAAGCGATTCAAAACCCACCCTTGCACTTGTTCTTTCGTGCAACCACCGCTATTCATCGCGATGTGGAAAGGATGGTGTATGTGGTAACTCTTGTCCTTAGCTTTTAGCTTTTTTTCGAATTCTTCGATGGACCAAGGAGTGTTGTCTTTTGTGCTCAAGAAAGCCTCTCTTATAATATGAGTTAGACGACGAAGTCCATTCCGTCATAAGCAACGTCAATATTCTCTTTTGTGAGGAGTTGGCGTTGATCCGAGTCCTCTTGCAAAATGGGATTCGTGTTGTTTATGTGAATGAGGACTTTTTTCTCCGCTGGGAGTGGTCTCAGTACTTCTATCATCCCGCCAGGGCCAGATTGCGGAAGGTGCCCCATATCAAGTGACATTTTGTTTGCGATGCCAAGTGATTTCATCTCGTCATTTGTCCAACAGGTGCCGTCAACAAGAAGGCAATCAGCCTCTTCCATAAATGGCTTGATGTGGGCTTCAATTTGTCCGAGTCCCGGAGCGTAAAATGTTTTTTTCCCGGTCGTCATGTCTTCCAGCAAAATACCAAGATTGTCTCCTTCATGAGGATCGTGTCGGTGTGGCGAGTAGGGAGGAGCCTTGCTCGACAGTGGAATAGCTCTGACCTTGATGTTGGAGATGCCCTCTGGTTCGAAGGAGTTGCCTTCTTCGGTGGAAATTTTATGCCAATTAACGCCGCAGTAATGTTCGAGGATTTTGAAGATCGGGTTTCCCGTGGTGAGATCTTCGTACACCATATCTGTGCAGTAAATGTTGAGCGGCGTTTTAGATTCTCGGAGCATGAACAGGCCGGTGGTGTGGTCTATTTGTGCATCTAAAAGTACGATTGATCTAAACGCGGTGTCACGGATTGCTCGAGCCGGTTGTGACTCAGGGAACTGTTGGAATTGTGTAAGGATATCTGGAGACGTATTGAATAATAGCCAATCAACGTCATTACTGCTGACCGCAATAGAGGATTGGGTGCGGCGCTTCGCATTGATTGTTCCTTTGCGTACACCATCACAATTGGGGCAATTGCAGTTCCATTGTGGGAATCCACCGCCAGCTGCTGAACCAAGAACTCTTACTCTCATACGTATTACTCTCTTTTTTTGTTTGTGCTACTCAATAAGGAAAGCCCCTGAAACAGGGGCTTTCCTCCACATACATTCGAAACAGAAATTATCTGTTTGCGATGTACATGGTGACTTCGAAACCGAAACGCATTTCGGTATACTCAGGCTTTGTCCACATGTTAAATACCTCCAAAAAAGTTTTAAAACGGACCAGTTATCAACCTTTAAGTTGCTTCCCGGCCACCATGTCGCTACAGTTTCATTACTCACAGAGTGAGATTTTTAGTTACTCTAGTTCAATGGCAAAGAGATTGTGACGGTCTTGCCAGTTATACTCTGCGGAAAATTCAGCAAATCGTTCTCATGATTATCATTAGTTTAAAACCGTATGAATTGATGGTTTGTGATTACAGCGGAAATTATCCGGGGCATTTGGTATTCTAATGTCAATTGGAACTATAAATGGGCATGGCAGTGGAATGCTTTGGGGGCTTCTTGCATCGTTGCTGCTGCACGTGCTCGTCGTTTCTACGATGCCTGGATTCAAGGTTCGATTTGACGATCAGAGGGATATTTTAACTGTTCAGATCGATTCGACTCCGGAACCTGAGCGCGTTCAAATGTCCGAACCAGTGCCGGAAAAGGTGATGGAGCCGATCATTCCGTCACCTCCAGATGTGCAAATGCCGTCGGAGCGACGCATTCAGCCGCAAAAACAACCTGACGGGGTGCCGACTGAGATCGTTCCTCCGGTACCTAGCGTGCAGCGAGAGAGCACTCCCGAGAATATACCTGTGCTTCAGGCTCCCAAAAGGACATCCTCGGTCAGTGTTCAGCAACCAGAAAGAGATAGCCCAACTAAGCGTGAGTCTGATAACAACCGGAATGTACTCCCTCGACCCGCAGTTCCTGTTCAGCCTGTAGCTCCTATTGAGACCGTGATGGCACTGGAGCCTAAGGCCCCAGAGCAGCCCCGAGTTGTTGCTCCTCGACCCGCAGCTCCTGTTCAGCCTGTAGCTCCTATTGAGACCGTGATGGCACTGGAGCCTAAGGCCCCAGAGCAGCCCCGAGTTGTTGCTCCTCGGCCCGCCCCCCCTCAGTCTGCGGTGCCTGTTGAGCCTTCGGTCGACAGGGAATTGGAACTCGCAGTCGTTGAGGAGTATCGTAGAGAAGTACATGCTTCATTGCAGGCGTTACTTCAAAGAGATCAAAAGCGTGGTCGTTCAAAAGTCGATGCGAAACATAAAGGAGCAAAATTTAAGATCAGTCTCAGCTTTAATGCTCAAGGGAAAATCATTGACTGGAAAGTTGCAAAAAAGAGTGAGTTTGAGCGTTTAGATAACTATTATTTAAAATTAATTAAACGGTTGGTCGACGATGGGGCATTTCCAGCTCCGCCGGTTGAGCGATTGAATACTACGGTTGTGATCATTCCAATTGAGATTAAGTAAATTTAAACTTTGTAAACCTATAAAAAACGTGCCTATTTATCCGGAAATAAAACCTTACTTCAATAACTTAATCGATACCCAAGAGGGGCATCAGATTTATGTGGAGCGTAGCGGGGAGCCAAAGGGGATACCTGTCATTTTTCTACATGGGGGCCCGGGGAGTAGCACTAATGGCAATCATCGACGATATTTTGATCCCGAGTTCTTTGATATCATCTTGTTCGATCAGCGCGGTTGTGGTCAGTCGAAACCCCTCGGCTTAACGCAAAATAATACGACGGCGCATTTGGTTGAAGATATCAATTTGATTAGACGGACTTTGGGTCTTACAAAAAAAGCGGTGATTTTTGGGGGTTCATGGGGAAGTGCTCTGGCGCTGGCTTATGCTGCCAAGTATGGCGAAGCGGTAGAAGCCTTAGTATTGCGTGGAATATTTTTCGGATCCCGCGAGGAGGTGCTCTGGTACACCGATGAGTTGAAACGTTTTATTCCTGAAGCGCATAAAAAATTAACCTGGGATATTGATGGTGATTTAGTCGATCAGTACCACGCTCGGGTTAACTCGATGGATCAAGAACTCGCGAGTGAAGCATCTCGTCGTTGGGACGAATATGAAACGCAGACTATGTTGATTGGCAGTGAGGTAGAGGCTCAAAGGCAAGAGACAACGCGTGCGCGAACAGATGCTGAGTTAGCTAGATCTCGTGTACAACTTCATTATCTCAAACATGGTTGTTTTTTCGAAAAGGATGAGCTTCTGGAAAAGGCTCGGTTCATTAATAATCCTACCATCATTGTGCAAGGTGGGATGGATATGATTTGTCCGCCAATCACTGCTTATCGGCTGCATGAGGCTTTGCCTGACTCAAAGCTGAACTTTGTTGGGGCTGGTGGTCATGGGGCTTGGCAATCGAAAATCGCTGAGGCGCTATCGAACGAAATGGAGCTGCTTAAAAAACAACTCCAGATGAATTATGGGCATTAGGTTTCGAGTTAATGCGGCGATCTCTTTTATCGCTATTATTTTTCTCTTGGCCACCGCATTTATTTTGATTGATGATAGACGCCAAGCGATCAATGAGGAGTTAGAAGCCGGGACAAGGGTTACTGTTCATTTGTTAGAGTCTGTTGCACTCAGTCGTTTTCCATTAATGGAAGGGACTGACCCCGTTGAAGGGCTTGCTGGATTTTTGAGAAGAGCCGGACGAGTGCGTGGCAATGAGATCAGGCTATATGATCAAGCAGGCACGCTCGTTTACGAATCTCCTCCGTCTGATTACAAGCAAGGTCGTTGGGCGCCCGATTGGTTTTCGCATTTAATGTCACCTGGAGATCGAAACTTCCAACTTAATTTACCCTTTGGTTCAATTGTTATTACGCCAGACTCCTCGAGGTCGGTTCTGGACGCTTGGGATGAGCTCAAGCGTTTTGGTCTTGTATTGATGATATTTTTCGTCAGTTTGAATGTGGCTATTTTTGGTTTGTTAGGTAGGGCTATGCGCCCGTTAAAGGGCATCCTGTCCGGGATGTCGCTATTAGAAAAAGGGGATTTGTCGATACGGCTTCCCGACTATAAATTGCCTGAATTTGATGCCATTGGCCATACGTTTAATCGTATGGCAACGACCTTGCATGAGGCGTTGGCTCAGAACGCGAAGCTTGCGTTGGTGGCGCAACAGTCGAGCGATGCAATTTTGATTGTTGATTTAGAGGGGAAGGTGTCATTTTGGAATCCTTCAGCGGAACGATTGTTCGGTTTCAGTTCTGATGAAATTTTAGGACGACCTGCCAATACGATCGTTCCCCAAGAGAGCCTCGCGCAACATATGTCGACGCAAGACCGGGTGTCGACGTCTCGAAAGATAGAGCAATTTGAAAGTCAAAGGCTCAAGAAAAATGGTGAGGTCGTTGACGTTGAAGTGTCGGTCGCACCGCTTGTGGACCCAGATACGAAACAACTGATGGGGCAAATCAGTGTGCTGCGTGATATGACCGATTATAAAAGTCGGATCTCTGCTGAGATGGAGTTACAGCAAAATAAACGGTTGACACAGATTATCCAAGAGAAATTGGAGGAGGAGCGTAAATCTATAGCCAGGGAGCTTCACGATGAAATGGGTCAGAACCTAACTGCGATCAAGACAATTGGAACGGCGATTGCTAATCGTGATTCTGATGAGGGGTCAATTACGCGTCAGAATGCACTTACAATTGTCGAGGTGACCTCTCGTATTTACGACATGGTCCATTCGATCATTCGTGAATTAAGGCCGAGCGCGCTTGATCATTTGGGGCTCGAGGATGCAATTTATGAGCTATGTGAGCGGCACCGTAGGGTCAATCTTGACTTGGATCTGAAGCTGAATTTTGACGGAGTTCTTAATCGCTACGATGAATACGTCAATATTACTGTTTATCGAGTGATACAAGAATGCCTTACGAACGCCGCCAAACACGCGGGTGCGACCAGGGTATCGGTTACCGTTTCTAATCTTCTGGTTGAGTCAAATCTTGCTCGGATCGAGATTAAGGTCCAAGATAATGGCAAAGGTCTTGATGTCGATTTGTCAGAATCAAGGCGTTTCGGTTTGCTTGGGATGAGGGAGCGTGTCCAAGCGTTCAATGGAGATATACAGATTGAGTCAGACCCAGGTACGGGAACGCTCATTACGGCGGACATGACGGTCAAGGTGGACAGTGATTAAAGTATGTAATCAACTTTTGAGGTACGTATGTCGGCAGAGGTGATACGTGTAATGCTCGTTGACGATCATGCGGTCGTGCGAATGGGTTTTAAGCTTTTGCTCGAGGGCACTCAGGATTTGTTGGTCGTTGCTGAGGCTGAGAGTGGGGAAGAGGCTGTACGCACTTTTCAAATGCATAAGCCTGATGTTCTGGTCATGGATATTTCGATGCCCGGTATCGGTGGGTTAGAGGCTATTGATCGCGTGTTGGCGAAGGAAGCTCGTCAAAAAATTTTGGTGCTCTCTGGCCATGAAGACGTGATGCATGCGAGGAGGGTGCTCAAAGCGGGTGCGATTGGTTATCTTACTAAACGCAGCGCCGCCGAAGCTCTGATTGAGGCCGTGAAAACGGTTTTTCGTGGCAAGACCTATCTTGAGCCGCAAATTGCTCAGGAGCTTGCTGTAGAGCAGGTTACGGGTAATAAAGATCCTGTCGATAGTCTGAGTGAGAAGGAATTCAAAGTGTTTGTTGCGCTTGCCAAGGGGCAATCAGTTCTAGATATTGCTGAGGTTATGTCTTTAAGTCCTCGTACGGTCGGAACACATCTTTATAACATTAAGCAAAAACTTGGCGCATCTAACAGTGCGGAGTTGGCCATCATTGCTATGAGGGCTGGCCTGCTAGATATATAAGTTGTTATTTTTAATGATTTATTCTTGTTTTCGAGGGTTTCTCTCATGATTTTCACTAGGCTCATTTAAGAAAATTCTGAATTGCTTTGGTGCTTCAGATATGGATAATCAATCACGTTAGAAACCCCCGATTAATTGAATATAAGGAGATGACTATGTGGAGCAAGCCTGAGTACACAGAAATGCGTTTTGGTTTTGAAGTAACAATGTACATCGCAAATCGTTAATCTGATTTGAGTAGTATTCTGAAAAGGCCACCTTTGGGTGGCCTTTTCTTTTTCTGGCTGGTTAGTACTTTGATGTGATCAGGGTATAGTTACAGTTCGAGCACGCACTAATTAATTTTTGTAACGATAGATTGTGGAGAGGCCAACATGATTTTTGGAAAAGAGCGGTACCACAAGTTCTCAATACTGCTTCATTGGGTGGTCGCTTTAATCGTGTTGACGTTAATTGCTCTGGGTATGTATATGCATGACCTTCCGAAGGGCCATCCAGATCGAGCATTCTTTTTTAATTTGCATAAATCTCTTGGATTAACAGCAGGAATACTGATGTTAGTTCGATTGTGGTGGCGACATAAAAATCCACCGCCCGCACTGCCGTCATCAATACCTCGATGGCAGGGTTTTATGTCACGGTTGTCGCACGGCTTGCTCTATATATGCCTCATTTCAATGCCTGTCGTAGGTTTTTCTGCGTCACAATTTACTAAATATGGCGTCACGTATTTTGGTTTATTTAAAATACCGCCTATGGGTCCCAACGATCCTGTTGTGCGCGATTTTTTGCAATCCATCCATCATGACTTAGCGTTCGTGCTGATGGTGTTGGTAGGTATTCATGTCCTTGCTGCGATGTACCATTGGTTGGTGCTTCGTGATGATGTGATTAAGCGCATGCTTCCTTAGCCTGACATTGCACCGCAACATATAAAAATAGAACGAAATTGTTCGTATAAAGATATTCTAAATCGATCTATCGGAGTGGTCTCCATAAGTCTCCACTGTAGGTATTTTTTCTTTACTTTTCCTTTTCTTAGGAGAACTTCTGTCTTCTG
>DFDI01000006.1 GCA_002367635.1 Betaproteobacteria bacterium UBA3031
AATCAAGTTCTGGTGGGGTCGGGGATTCGAACTCTTAAGCTGTCCTAAACAAGGCTTGACGGAAATGTATTCCTCGCGTTTTATCAAAGCACGATTCAAATCCGCGGCATAAAACTCTAAACAAATGGCTTTGTGGACTGCAAGACCGGGGCTCTCGCACCTATCGATATTATCTGCCCGGTCCGGAGCGTGTAAGTGGCGCGCTCACACGCTCCCCGTCAAACTTAAAATGTAAAACGGGCGGTTGACGCTTTGCCGCCAATTTTCAACTGAACCACAGCTTTCGCCCCCTTCCCAGGGTTAAGCGCCGTCTTTGCAACGAAGTACTGTCCAGATGGGGTCATGTCGATATCAGTCTTCCTTGTACCTTCTAATATCGTCACCTTTGCCGTCGATCCTGATAAAATCACGGGCTGTCCATGATCCGTGACAAACAGCCTTGCCTCTCCATCTTTCACCAGGAGTTCATAGTCGTAAGCCGCTTGAAAAAACAGTCCGCCATGCACCGCCTTGTGATCTTTACCGTGGTCATGAGCCGGCCCAGCAACGCCCGACATCTGAACTCCAACGCTAAGCAGAATCGCTAACACAAACTTCTTCATCAATTACTCCTTTAGAAAATTAAAATTCACCTGCTTCCGACTCGCGTACGAGTTTCTCTGAATCTCTGCGCCCGAATACCCAAAACATTACTGGCGTCAGAAATGAATCCAAAAGGGTCGAACTTAATAGTCCGCTAAAAATAACTACTGCTACCGGATGCAAAATCTCCGTGCCGGGTTGCTCTGCTTCAAACAGCAGGGGAGCTAGAGCGAGCGCTGTAACCAAGGCGGTCATGAGTACTGGAGCAAGACGCTCTAGCGAGCCTCGAATAATCATCTTCTGGTCAAATTGCTCACCCTCTTGTTGCATCAGGTTGAGGTAATGACTGACCTTTAAAATCCCGTTACGGACTGAAATACCGGCCAAAGTCACAAAGCCGATAAGTGCTGCGATTGATAAAGGCTGACCAGAGAGCGCTAAGCCAATGACGGAACCCACAAGGGCGAGGGGGATATTGGCCATGATCAAGGCTGAAAGTCGCCACGACTGGTAGCGGGCATGCAAGACCACAAACATCATGATCAGCGAAACAACTGACAGGAGCATAACCAAACGAGAGGCTCGCTCTTGCGCCTCGAACTGCCCGCCGATAGTAATATAGAACCCCTCGGGAAGCCTCATTTCAGAGGTTACGTTACGAATGTCGGCGACGACCGACGATAACGCACGTCCCTGGGTGTTGGCCGACAGCACGATTCGGCGTTTCCCGTCGTCTCGGCTAATCTGATTAGGCCCATCCCCTTCCTCAATTTCCGCTAAGAGAGACAAAGGCACTCGACCTCTAGGCGTATCAATCATCAAGTTACCCAGTCCCTGCGGACCCCGCGCCGACTCTGGCACTCTCACAACAAGAGCAAATCGTCGCCCCTGCTCAACAATCTGAGTAACCTTTTCGCCCCCAACCAAGGACTGTAAGACCCCTGTAAGCTGAGCACTCGACAGACCGTACTGAGCGGCCCGTTGCTGATCAACTCTAATCTTGATCTGTGGCGCTAAAACCTGTTTTTCAACCTCAAGGTCCGCCAGACCATTTACGCCAGCTAGACGACCCCGGAGCATTTCCGCTTGGGCTCTGAGTTGGTCTAGATCTTCGCCATAAATCTTTATGGCGATCTGCGCTCTGACGCCGGAAAGCATGTGGTCAATCCGATGCGAAATGGGCTGACCGATTGCGATCGCTGCGGGCAGATTCTTAAGGCGATCTCTTATATCCGCTTGCACCTCGGTCATTGATCGCTTCATTTCGCCACTTGGAATCAAGCCAATATCGATTTCACTGACATGAACTCCCTCTGCATGCTCATCAAGCTCAGCGCGCCCGCTGCGACGCCCAACATAGACGACCTCCGGTACCTGGGCCACGAGACGCTCCGCCTCGCCGGCCAAGGCGGATGACTCCGATAAAGTAACGCCGGGATTGAGGCGCATACCAACCAACAGGGTTCCCTCGTTAAACGGCGGTAGAAAAGATGTTGGAAAAAATGGCACTGCAGTAATCGCGAGAATCACCCCAGCAACGCCAAGCTTTAGGGCTAGGTTAGGTTTATCCATGACTCGCTCTAGCGCAATCACATAACGACGCTTAAGCCAGGTTAGGAATCTCGTGTCACCGTGATCCAATGACTTCATGGATGGGATCAAGTAATAAGCCAAAACTGGTGTGATGGTCACCGAGACTAAGAGCGATGCGAGCGTTGAGGCGATAAAAGCAACCCCCAGCGGAACGAATAGACGACCTTCAATACCCGGCAGAAAAAATAGGGGCAAAAAAACCAAAACGATGATCACTGTCGCATACAAAATGCCACTTCGCACCTCGAGGGAGGCTCGCCTGACTACCTCGAGAGGGTGAAGACGATGCGAACCCTGAAGCTGATTGTTCATCCGAAGACGCCGAATAATATTCTCAACATCAACAATTGCGTCATCTACCAGCCCACCAATTGCGATCGCTAGACCACCTAGAGTCATGGTGTTAATGGTTAATCCAAAATAGGCAAAAACCAAAGCCGTCACGCAGATAGAGACCGGAATAGCTGTCAAGGCTATGATCGTCGGACGAATCGTGCCCAGGAAGACAAACAAGGTCAGCGCTACAAACACAGAGGCGGCGATGAGTTTGCCGTTCAGATTGCTGATGGAAGCCTCAATGAATGAAGCTTGCCTGAAGGTGACCCTGGGCGGTTCCATTCCAGCTGGAAGCCCCGCTTTCAGTTCAAGAAGAGCTGACTCAATCGACTGGGTTAGCGAGATCGTGTCGGCAGTGGGCTGCTTCTGAATACCGAGAATAACTGCAGGTTTTCCGCCGAAGCCGCCATCACCGCGTTTAATTGCAGCCGCAAATTCAACGACTGCAATCTGCTGGAGCCTAATCACTTGACCATCTCTCGCGCTGATCGCTAGATTGCGAAGGTCGTCAAGACGAGAAGTCTGACCCAGATTCCGAATCAAATACTCTCGGCCATTGAGTTCTAGAAAACCGCCGGATGTATTGGCAGAAAATCCTTTCAGAGCCGACTCCAAATCGTCGTAAGTCACACCGAGTCGAGCCATGCGAACCGTATCAGGTTGTACCTGAAACTGTCGGACCTCCCCGCCAATTGGAATGACCTGTGCGACGCCTGCAATCGACATGAGTCGCGGCCGCAAGACCCAGTCGGCATACTCGCGCACTTGCATCAAAGAGATCTTGCTCGGATCAATCGGAATAGCGACCTGCATGATCTCCCCCATTACGGAACTGATCGGCCCCATCCGCGGCACCACCCCACCGGGTAACGCCTCCTCCATTGAATTAATTCGTTCAGATACCAACTGGCGGGCCCGATACAGATCCATATCCCAACCAAAGGTCACGTAGAGGAAAGACAGCCCTGCAGAGGACACCGACCGAACCCCTTCGACCCCCGGTAGGCCATTGATAGTGCTCTCAAGTGGAAACGTTATGAGTTGTTCGACCTCTTCGGCTGCCATCCCTCCCGCCTCGGTCATTATTGTCACCGTCGGCTTGTTCAAATCCGGAAACACGTCTACGCCTGTCTGTGTCAGGGTAAAAGCACCGTAGACCATGACTACAACACTGGCCAAAACGACGTAGAGTCTGTTTTTAAGGCTACTCTGTAAGATCCAAGTAAACATATTCAAGCCCCTACCTAACTTGGTTTACGAGTGAAGCACCGACGGTCACAACGCGATCGCGGTCTTGCAGGCCGGAAGTCACTGATACCTGATCGGCACTGATCGTTGTAAATGTCACCAAGCGAGGCTCAAAGCGCTCAGGGTCGTGCTTAACCCAGACAATCGACTGGTTTGAGGGACCGCGTCCGATCGCCTGCAACGGCAAAATATAACCATCGACTTTTGTTTTTATGTTGGCGTAGATCGTAGTCAGTAGGTTGAGTTGCAACGCTGCAACCTCTCCTCCGGAAACGCGGTACGTCACGGGTAGAGCCTGATCCCTTAATGCGCTGGATACACCAACCAACGTGAGCGACACAGTTGTCTGTCCGATACGCATCGTGGCATTGCCGATAGCAGAGGCTAACGTGGGATCGTAGAGCAGGCCCTCCACCATCAATCGCTTCGGATCCACAACCTCAAAGAGTACCTCGCGGGCTTCAACTACCTGACCAACCGATACATTGGCTGTAGCGATGACACCTGAGATTGGTGCTCGAAGCACCTCGTTAGCAACCGCAGCCTGAGCCTCCTCCAAACGACGACGGGGAACGGAATCCGATAATGCAGAGAGACGCTCAAGACGAATTTGGGCCAAGGAACGACCCTGGGAATCAATTTCAGAAGACACTCGGGCTAAGACCTGCCCCTTTTGAACCCGCTGTCCAACCTGCGGAAGTCCGTTCTGATCAGCATGAACCCGACCAGCAATGATGGTCTGAACCTTTCCGCTGGCATTTGGATCCATGATCACACGACCAGCCAATTCAATAACCGGACTGCGTTGCTCCCTCTGAATCACTTGGGTCTGTATTCGTAACTGACGCTGTGCAGCCTTAGGCATAAATACTGACCCATCAGACTGTCGCTGAGGGAAAGCTCCGGACACAGCTGTGGCGGGTGTGTCACCATGATCATGGCCGGGACCAGCAGAAACAGGGTTAAGCCAAAGCAGGTTTACCGCCACAGCCAAAATACTCAGATAGTGTGATGAATGAGATTTTTTCATAATGAAACCTTTCGCGAGCGACGTTTCTGAAGCATTCGCACAGAAACAAATGCAAGAATGAAAAAGGCAACAGCGCTCAGGATCCCAACGAGGTAATCCTCCCAATGCAGTCCATGGGAAGGATCTTGGGCTGACTGAAGAACCAGATCTCCGGCTAACAAATCGACCTTGTCTTTGAGAGTGACCGTGGCAACCACACTAAGCTGTTTTTGCTGCAGGAATTGATCCAGGGGGACCTCAAATAATCCAACCTCCAAGCGTTTAGCCTCAACGGGGGTGCCGTTGAGTTCTAAGTTGAGAGAAGCATCCAACGGTTGGTTATCGGCCCACGCATCTAGGTAGATTCGCAATTGCCTGCCTTCGACAACCGCAACGAGTTCGGCGAGATCTGATTCGATAGTGACCTTCGGAACGAAGACTGTGGGACTTGCCGTAGCTGTACTCTCGCCATGGTCATGACCAGGGCCCGCGAGAGCTACACTGCTTGAAATCAGTAGAAAAATAAAACTCGTTAATAATCGTTTCATGGCTGATTAACCTCGCCTGGCACACGGCCAATGGATTGCAAAAAGTCGGAAATAGTCTGGCGGTAGTCCACATCCGCCTCGATCGCGGCAATTTGTACCTCGAATGCCTGACGTTCTGCCCGAAGGCGCTCGAGATACTCGATCTCACCTGCTTCTGATGCCTTCATCAGGGCCTGCAGAACAGCATTGGAATCCACCATGCGCTGATTAGCTAGCTCTTGAGCTAGCCGCTTCTGCCTAATCAGATCAAGACTAGCCTGCCAGGTGAACTCAAACGTCTTTTGATAGCGAAGCAACTCTTGTTCGTCGCGTACAAGCGCAGCGGTGATATCCGCCACGTCGGCCCGCCGTTGACCGGCGCCACCAAAAGGTACCGAAATTGATAAAGTCACCGTTCGTGCAAAAGGCTCACTCGAAGCGCTGCGAGAGCGGGTCGACTCGAGACTCAAAGTGGGGCTACCCGAGCCTCGCTCTTGGACCAAGCGAAGTCGATCCTGGGCGTGTCGCACTTTGGCCCTCAGCCACTGGTAATCAACCGATGCGTCCAGAGCTGCTTGGCGATCATTCAGGCTGGGTAAAGTCTCTGCCAAACGGCTGATCGCAGGGTTCGAGATGATGGCTTTAGCCCCCAATCCCATTTGAACGCTAGACAAACCTGTAACAGCCATAAGTTGTCGCTCGACTTTAAACCTTCGGTTTCTCTGCTCGAAGAGTGCCGTTTGAATACTTTGTGTTGCCATTTTGGCATTTAGCCAATCAACTCTGGAGACTTCTCCTGCCTCTAGCCGTCGAAGCGTGTCATGCTCGGTATTCTTAGCCTCCTCGAACTGATTAGCGAGCACCTGATCACGAAGGGATTCTCGCAAAAAGCCCCAGACGCTTTCTCGTACTTGAGCAGCAACGGCAAGGCGAGTTCTATTTGATTCGGCACGCGAACTTTCGAATTCCGACTTGGCAGCTGTAGAAGCAGCCTGCCGCTCACCCCAGCGCCAGAGTGGTACCGAAAGCCCGAGCGCATCCTCCTGCTCGCCAACGTCCTTATTCCATCGATCACTTTTTTGCGAAAGTGTGACGCTTGGAGTACCCGCAATAAGTCTATTTGACAGACCAAGACGCTCGCTAGCAGATTCTTGCCGCAAAG
>DFDI01000108.1 GCA_002367635.1 Betaproteobacteria bacterium UBA3031
CGGATATCTCCGCAACAAACGCTCCTTGTTCCTCCTTAGGAATTAAGTCTATTTTATTTAATGCAATCCACCTTGGTTTCTTAAATAGTGCTTCATCATACTTTTGTAATTCGAGACATATATCGTTAGCTCCTTGCACGATTGAGTCTGTATCTGGGTATTCAGTGCCTATATCGATTACATGAACTAATAATTTAGTGCGTTGCAGATGCTTTAGGAACTGATGCCCCAGTCCTGCTCCTTCCGAGGCGCCAGCAATTAGCCCGGGGATGTCTGCGATTACAAAGCTGCCTCTAAATCCAGAGCGCACAACCCCTAAATGAGGATGTAATGTCGTAAATGGATAGTCGGCTACTTTGGGCTTCGCAGCGGATACCGAAGTGATGAAGGTCGATTTCCCCGCATTTGGAAATCCTAACAAGCCAACGTCCGCAAGAACACTAAGCTCCATACGAATCATCCTGATTTCGCCGAGCTCACCATTGGTGAACTGCCTAGGCGCGCGGTTGATGCTCGACTTGAAGTGTATATTGCCGAGCCCCCCTTTGCCTCCTTTGCATAGTTGTTCCGTTTGCCCATCTTGGCTTAGATCAAAAATTATGGAGTTGTCGGCTTCATCGTAAATAATCGTGCCCATGGGAACTTCTAGGTAGAGGTCATCACCTGATCGACCATAACAGTCTTTGCTCTGACCATTTTTACCATGTTTAGCGCGAAAAATTCGTTTGAAACGATAGTCTAAAAGGGTATTGATATCCCTGGAAGCGCGAACATAGATCGTCCCACCTCGACCTCCATCCCCGCCGCTCGGTCCCCCTTTAGGGACAAATTTTTCGCGGCGAAACGCGGCAATGCCATCGCCCCCTTTGCCTGCGTGCACTTCTATTTTAGCTTCGTCAATAAACTTCATCGTCTATATTTTTAATAGTCAGGTAAAAAAAAACCCCGCCTTACGGGCAGGGTTTTTTCGAAATAAGGTAAACCCTACGCAGGAACAATACTAACGATTTTCTTATTTAACGGGCCGGTTTTCCCGAATAAGACGTGGCCATGCACTTTTGCAAATAGTGTGTGGTCTCGGCCCATGCCGACATTCTCCCCGGGATGAACCACCGTTCCGCGTTGTCGAATGATAATGCTACCCGCGCTGATCAGCTCTCCACCAAATCTCTTCACGCCAAGTCGTTTGGCGTTTGAGTCGCGTCCGTTTCTAGAACTGCCGCCAGCTTTTTTATGTGCCATAAATTAATTGCCTTTCAAAACGTTAAAGTCGCGTGTTTACTGGCTTGTAATGTCGCCGATAACGACTTCAGTAAAATTTTGACGATGACCTTGCTGTCTTTTGTAATGTTTTCGTCTTCTAAGTTTGAATATTTTAACTTTTTTGCCGCGGCCATGGGCTAAAACTATTGCCGCGACACTCGCACCAGCAAGGATGGGGGTGCCTATTGAGACGTTGGCGCCGTCAACAACCATCAGAACTTGGTCAAGCGTGATGTTCTCGCCAACCTCAGCGCCTAACGTTTCAATCTTCAATTTTTCTCCAGTGGCGACTTTGTACTGCTTCCCACCAGTTTTAATTACAGCATACATGGCTTTATTTTATCCCGAGTTCAAGCGGCTATTAACCGGTATATCTTACTAAAAAGGGAGCGAAGCATACAAGATTTCATCAAATTACGCAATAATTCAGAAACTTATTTGACACTCCAGTGGGTGGACCATAACATCAACGCACCCAGTCGTTAATTAACCATACTTTACCTGATTAATTATCCTTTACCTGATTAATTATCTTTCTTTCGTTGCTCCATGAATGCTTCAAGTCCCATTGCCATTGACTTCCTGGCACGCCTGAATGACGAGGTCAGCACCCAACTCGTGTCACAAGTGCCCTTAGTTGGGGAGGTTGCTCGGCACACGATTGATAGTGGTGGTAAGAGGCTGAGGCCTATCATATTGCTCTTGTCTGCTGCCAGCTTGGGTTATCAGGAGCGACGCGCGATTCAGTTGGCTACTGCGATCGAGTTTGTTCATACAGCAACGCTATTGCATGACGATGTGGTGGATAGCTCCACAATTCGCAGGGGTTTGCCAACAGCGAATGAGTGTTTCGGCAATGCAGCTGCTGTGTTGGTTGGGGATTTCTTATATTCGAGAGCGTTCCAAATTATGGTTGATGTTGGTGAGGGTGAGGTCTTCCGAATCATGGCAGATGCAACAAACGACATATCTGAAGGTGAGGTGCTTCAACTTTCAAATGTGAAGAATGTTGAGCTTACTGTGAGCTCGTATTTCGAAATGATTCGTGCAAAAACCTCTAGGTTGTTTGAGGCAGCGGCTATGTTGGGCGGTATCGTGGCTGGTGGTGGTAAAGAGATAATTGCAGATTTAGGGTGCTACGGCACCCACATCGGTACCGCCTTCCAGATTGTCGACGACATACTGGATTATGATGGAGCTGAGAGTGATATTGGGAAAAAGCCAGGGGATGACTTGGCGGAAGGTAAAATTACCTTGCCAGTCATACATGCGTTAGAAAACGGCTCGAAAGAAGATGTCGCAGTCATTCGGGAAGCGATTTTGACGGATGGCGCGAGCGGTTTTTCTGGCGTAGTCGATATTTTTCGCAAGTTGGATTCGCTTGATTATTCGCGTGAGCTCGCCCGGATGGAGGTAGAGTTAGCGCAGCAGAGTATTTCAAGTTTGCCGCAATCATCGTTTAAAGATTGCATGATGGAGTTGGCCCGAAACTCTTTGTCTCGAATAAACTAGGTCTGCCAGTAGTTTATTGCTCAGGGTATTGTATTTATCCGGGATGGACGGCAAGACTCTTAATTTTAGAATCTGATTGTTGGCGTTTAAGACTAGCGTTGGGTTGGTTTTTGTGGGTAAATCCCTGCGGTTATGAGTGGGTTCATTGGAGGCGCGTGTGGTTAAGTATCTATTATTGTTACTGGTATGTGTTTTGGCCTATGCCTTTATCAAGACGAAGAGCCGAAAAATAATCAAGAGGCCTTCCGATGGAGCTCGTTCAGCGCCTGCTGTTGAAGATATGGCTCGTTGTGCTCATTGTGGGGTGCATTTCCCGTTGAGCGAAGGTTTTCGGTCGAGCGGTCGAATCTTTTGCTCCAGTGAACACCTTAAAGAGCTGGATAAGACGCGCTTATGATTGAACCCGATTCTCGAATTGAGAATGGTTACCTAAAGTATGCCGAGTGGTGTTATTCACCCAATTATGACGAGAGGCCAAGTGGTACCCAGCCGAGTCTTATTGTTATTCATTCCATCAGTCTGCCGCCAGGAGATTTTGGCGGGGTAGATATCCGGCGTTTATTCACGAACCAACTTGATGTCAATGCTCACCCGTTCTATCAGCAGCTTCGCGGCTTAAAAGTTTCCACACATTTTTTGATTGACCGTCTTGGTTGCATTACGCAGTTTGTGTCCTGTCTCAATAGGGCATGGCACGCTGGAGAGTCAAATTGGAGAGGGGAGGCAAACTGCAATAATTATTCGATCGGAATTGAGCTTGAGGGTACCGAATCGGATGGTTTTGAGGCGGAACAGTACATTAGCTTGAGAGCGATTTGTCAGTCGTTGGTTGTGTCTTATCCGATTGAGGCTTGTGTGGGACACTCTCACATTGCGTTACCTCTGGGTCGGAAGCAAGATCCTGGAATTGGGTTTAATTGGAGCGAGCTCTCAGCGGTACAAAACATCGATCTGCCAATTTAGCCTTTTCAGTCGGCTTTAATCTGCCGCTCATAAGACTGAAAAACATTGATTTAAAAGTAAAAATTTTGAAAGCGAAGTTTTCGGCATAACATCGCCAAAAACCCACCCTAAATTAATATAAGAAAACCTTGACACTGGGCGCGCCAACACTAGAATTAGTGTTACTCCCTAAGTATTAGCACAACATCTTGTGTGTTAGGTGTGTATAACTTGTGGATGATTCGTAAGGGTTTGGTCATTAATTTATTGTCTGATGCCGATTGTAGCTAGAGTTTATCTGTGTGGAAGGCTGGGATTGGGATTGAAATCGAACGGCGATGTGTGAACTACACAAAAAGATAAAAGTTGAGGAGGCTAAATGCAATTGACGGCTAATGTGGGTGAAGCAAAGAATTTGAGCTTAGAAAATATGCGTGAAATACAAGGCGAGGCAGTGGGCATCGATGCCGGAATGATGAAGGTTGTTCGTCGAAATGGGTCGGTGGTTGGATTCGAGCCATCCAAGATATCAATAGCAATGACTAAAGCTTTCCTCGCTGTGAATGGCGGGCAGGGAGCTACGTCAGCCCGGGTTCGAGAGCTTGTATCACAGCTGACTCAAAATGTAGTTGTCGCGCTCAAGCGAAGAAATCCGACAGGCGGCACGGTTCACATTGAGGATATTCAAGATCAGGTGGAGTTGGCATTAATGAGGTACGGTGAGCAAGGGGTTGCGAGATCTTATGTGCTCTATCGGGAGGAGAGAAACCAGGAGCGGACTCGCGCTAAGAAAGAAGCCGAAGTTGATCAGAGCGATACTCAGACCATATTGAACATGGTCGTCGATGGGGTGTCTCAGCCACTTGACTTGGTTAACCTAAAGAGATTGATCGAGGATGCCTGTTCAGGACTCGGTACAGCGGTAATTGCAGACAAGGTTCTGTCTTTAACGGTTCGGGATCTTTATGACGGTGTGCCTTTTGATGAGGTTAATAAGAGTTTGATCTTATCGGCCAGATCATTAATTGAAAAAGATCCAGCCTATAGCTATGTTACTGCAAGATTGCTGCTCAATGATTTGCGTCTTGAAGCCGTTGGAACAGAGCTTACCAGGGAAGAAATGGTGGTTCGCTATCCAACGTATTTCCCGGAGTTTATCAAAAGGGGTGTGGGCGCAGAGCTCCTAGATGAGCGTATGCTTCAATTCGATTTGGTAGCTCTAGGTGCTGCGCTAAAGCCTGAGCGGGATGAGCAATTTGGTTATTTGGGGCTTCAGACACTTTATGACCGTTACTTTTTGCACGTAGAGGATCGTCGTATAGAGCTGCCGCAAGCCTTTTTTATGCGGGTAGCGATGGGTCTGTCTTTGGGGGAGGTAGAGCGAGAGGCAAAGGCCTTAGAGTTCTACAACATTTTGTCGTCCTTCGATTTTATGAGCTCTACACCTACACTGTTTAATTCTGGGACCACGCGACCACAGCTATCGAGTTGTTACTTGACTACTGTGGATGATGACTTGGGCGGTATTTATGACGCCATCAAAGAAAATGCGTTGCTCTCGAAATATGCGGGGGGCTTGGGGAACGACTGGACTCCTGTTCGATCCATGGGTACACACATCAAGGGTACAAACGGTAAGTCACAAGGTGTTGTGCCATTCCTAAAGGTGGTCAACGATACCGCTGTTGCTGTTAATCAAGGCGGTAAGCGGAAGGGGGCGGTGTGCGCTTACCTCGAAACTTGGCACATGGATATCGAGGAGTTTCTTGAATTAAGAAAAAACACAGGGGACGATCGTCGCAGAACCCACGACATGAATACGGCGAATTGGATCCCCGACTTATTTATGAAGCGCGTGATTCAAAATGAACAATGGACACTCTTCACTCCTTCAGAGGTGCCGGATTTGCATGACCTCTATGGGGAGGCTTTCGAGCAAGCCTATACTCGATATGAGCAGATGGCTGCAGGGGGCGACATAAAGCTATTCAAGCAGATCCCGGCCACACAGATTTGGAGAAAGATGCTCTCCATGTTGTTTGAGACAGGACATCCATGGATTACGTTTAAGGACCCTTGCAATATTCGATCACCGCAACAGCATATTGGAGCTGTACATAGTTCTAATTTATGTACTGAAATCACGTTAAACACGTCTGAAAGTGAGATCGCTGTCTGCAATCTGGGATCAGTTAATCTTGTTGCGCACTTGAAGGACGGGAAATTAGATCACGAAAAATTAAGGCGAACAATCTCTACCGCGATGAGGATGCTGGATAACGTGATCGATATTAACTTTTATGCTGTCGGAAAAGCGCGGAATTCCAATTTAAAACACCGTCCGGTTGGGATGGGAATGATGGGGTTTCAGGACTGCCTTCATGAAATGAAAATTCCTTACGGATCGGACGAAGCGGTGGCGTTCGCCGATGAGTCTACAGAGGCTGTGTGTTACTACGCATACTTGTCCTCGACGAACTTGGCAGAAGAGCGTGGTCGGTATTCAACGTTTGACGGATCGCTCTGGTCTAAAGGCATTCTGCCGATCGATTCGATTGAGCTCTTAGAAAAGGAAAGGGGCGGCTACCTCGAGGTTGATCGAAAGAAATCACTTGATTGGGACCAGCTGCGGGCCCGCATTCAATCAGTTGGTATGCGGAATTCAAATTGTGTGGCAATCGCACCCACAGCAACGATTGCCAATATTATTGGGGTTTCAGCATCGATCGAGCCCACGTATCAAAACTTATACGTGAAGTCCAATCTGTCGGGTGAGTTCACAGTAACAAATGGTTATTTAGTTAACGATCTGAAAAAATATGGCCTTTGGGATGACGTCATGATTTCAGACCTCAAATACTTCGATGGGGCGCTTTCAAAAATAGACCGCATACCAGCCGAATTGAGGTCGGTGTATGCAACTGCTTTTGAAATGGATCCTGTTTGGCTGGTCGAGTGTGCTTCTCGCCGCCAGAAATGGATCGACCAAGCGCAATCTCTTAACATATATATGGCAGGCGTCTCTGGGAAAAAATTGGATGACATTTATAAACTTGCGTGGCATCGAGGTCTGAAGACAACTTATTACCTAAGGACCATGGGAGCGACATCAGCGGAGAAATCCACGGTAGCCGCAGGGCAGCTGAATGCTGTGTCTTCGTCCATGGAGTCTGTCGAGCCCAAGTTTTGCGTAATCGACGACCCTGAATGTGAGGCTTGTCAATGAGGTTAATGAAAAAGATTCATTCTGCGGCAAGGCGAAGAGCAAATTTTTTTACGGGACGTAACTCCAATCCTACGGATGAGCAAAACAATGCGACGATAGTAAAAAAAAATGTTCATAGAAAAAAAATGGGATTTAATTTTTCATTTTGAACTGAATAGACAACAGCGCCACTAAGCATGTCGGCATTATTTTAATAAGCTTTAAAAGTATTAATGAGGAAATAGTATGCTCCAATTTGAAGATACACCAGTGGTGAATGCCAATACAATTGGTAATGTGGTGGACAAATCTGATCCATTGGTTGATGTGGTCAGCACAAGGGTTCGTGTTGAGGATAAGCGAGTCATCAATGGGACTGCGGACGTTAACCAGCTGGTCCCTTTTAAATACAACTGGGCTTGGGATAAATATCTGGCTGGCTGCGCTAATCATTGGATGCCGCAAGAGATCAACATGACTCGGGATATCGCGACCTGGAAGGATCCCGCAGGCCTGACTGACGATGAAAGGCTGATTGTGAAACGCAATCTGGGCTTTTTTGTTACCGCAGATTCCTTAGCTGCGAATAATATTGTATTGGGCACCTACCGGCATATCACGGCGCCCGAGTGTCGACAATATTTATTGAGACAGGCATTTGAGGAGGCAATTCATACGCACGCATATCAATATATTGTAGAAAGCCTGGGACTTGATCAGAGCGAGATCTTTAATGCTTATAACGAGATAAAAAGTATTAGAGATAAAGATCAATTTCTCATTCCATTTATTGAGGTATTGTCAGATCCAAATTTCAAAACCGGAACGCCTGAGACGGACAGGGATTTTCTAAGAAGCCTGATTGTGTTCGCGTGCATTATGGAAGGCTTATTTTTCTATGTAGGATTCGTGCAAATACTGGCGTTAGGTAGGCAAAACAAAATGATGGGTGCTGCAGAACAATATCAATACATTCTGCGTGACGAATCAATGCACTGTAACTTTGGTATCGATATGATCAACCAAATTAAACAAGAAAATCCCCACTTATGGACAGAAGAATTTAAGAAAGATATCCAAGGCCTCATGAAGAAAGGGGTAGAGCTGGAATACCGTTATGCGGAAGATACGATGCCTAGAGGTGTGCTTGGATTGAACGCGCCGATGTTTAAAGAATATTTACGTTACGTTGCGAACCGACGTTGTCAGCAAATTGGTATAGACATGCTTTACGAAAATGCAAATAATCCATTTCCTTGGATGTCCGAGATGATTGACCTTAAAAAAGAGAAAAACTTTTTTGAAACTCGCGTTACTGAATATCAAACTGGTGGTGCTCTTAGTTGGGATTAGAAAATATTTAGTGGTAAAAAAAACACACATCGTCAAAAAAACACTAGAATCATTTGCGAGGCGGTGATTTTATGATAATAATCTGGCCACAAAGTAATTAAGTAGTATTACGCGTCGCATTCTGAATGACGCATAATGGAGTTGAATGAATAGAACTACGTTTTCTCGATGCTTGAGAAAAAAGCGTACTCACCTAATGGCGAGCCAATAAGCAAGGTTGGTTATATACTTAATGACCTTTTGTTTATCTTATATCGGGGGTGGCACCAATCCCCCACTGCTGAGTGGCGATATTTTTTTGCGCGCTCAACGGCCTTCTATCCTTTTAAATAAAAAAAGAGTACATAAGTCTCCAGATTTATGTACTTTTTTGTTATGGACTGACCAATGCCCGCAGATAGTTATGCGTGTTTCATCAGTAACGGCATATTGAATAGACAAGATGTAATAATGCCGAGTTTTTTAACCTAAGAAGGAGGTACTTTAAATGGCAGTTAAAAAGAAGCCAGCAGCTAAAAAAGTTGTAGCTAAGAAGCCAGCAGCTAAAAAAGTTGTAGCTAAGAAGAAGCCAGCAGCTAAGAAG
>DFDI01000101.1 GCA_002367635.1 Betaproteobacteria bacterium UBA3031
TTCGGAACAAGACCAAAACGCCTCACCTCTTCGGCCGCCAATATCGTGATGTCTGCTATTTGCTCCGCATCTGGATTAATATTCACATAGGTATCACAAATAAATATTGTTCTTCCAGGAAGAATTAATACATTCATTGCGGCATAACGACTTACACCTCTGCGTAAGCCAATCACATCGTCGATATGCCTAAGATGGATATCAAAGTTAGCGATCGTTCCACAGAGCATCGCGTCAGCATCGCCGTTGTTAACCATCAAAGCACCAATTAATGTGGTTCTTCGTGAGGCCTCTCGATTCGCGTACTCCTCCGAGACGCCTTTCCGCTGCATGATTTCATAATACTGCTTCCAATAGCCTTCAATTCTAGGGTCAGAATTAGGATCAAATAGCTCAAAATCTCGATGAGGCCTTATTCTTAAGCCAGCCTTTTCTATTTTATTTTCCAGCACCTCGGGTCGAGCAATTAATATAGGTCGAGCAAGTCCTTCGTCAACGACAATTTGAACTGCTCGTAGCACTCTTTCGTCCTCACCCTCGCAGTAAACAACCCGCTGTGGTTTTTGTTTAGCGGCCAAAAATACCGGTTTCATGATGATTCCGGAATGGTATACAAACTGAGTTAAACGTTCCTTATATGCCTCAAAATCAAGAATCGGCCTAGTAGCGACCCCACTTTTCATTGCCGCATCAGCCACTGCTGGCGCAATACGTACGATTAAACGAGGATCAAATGGTTTCGGAATGAAATAAGTTGGCCCAAATTTCATCTCGATATTTTCATAAGCCATTGCGACAACATCTGATTGCTCTTCTCTTGCAAGCTCTGCTATCGCTCTCACCGCTGCCAGCTTCATCTCATCATTAATTTCAGTCGCGCCGACATCAAGAGCGCCCCTGAAGATAAAAGGGAAACACAGCACATTGTTGACTTGATTCGGATAGTCCGATCGACCAGTCGCCATCACTGCATCGGGTCGTACCCGACGAACAATATCTGGGTGTATCTCAGGGTCAGGATTAGCCAATGCGAGAATGACTGGATTTTTACTCATCAGAGTAATCATGTCTTCATTAAGTACATTTGCCGCAGAGAGGCCAATAAAAACGTCAGCGTCGACCATCAAATCGGCAAGATTTCGATCATCAGTGTCTTTGGCGAATTGAGCTTTGATTTCATCCATCTCAATTTCTCGACCCTGGTAGACCACACCGTGAATATCCGCCACATAGATGTTGGCAATTGGCAAACCCACTTGAACCAGCAGTTCAAGGCAGGCAAGGGCTGCGGCACCGGCGCCAGAGCAAACCACCTTAACGTCTTTCAAATCTTTCCCAACAACTTCTAACGCATTGAGAAAGGCAGCCGCAACAATAATGGATGTGCCATGCTGATCATCATGAAAAACGGGAATCTTCAGTCTTTTTCTTAATTCTTTCTCAATTCTAAAACACTCAGGCGCTTTTATATCCTCCAAGTTGATGCCGCCAAAGGTTGGCTCCAGTGAAGCGATAATCTTAATTAATTGATCCTCATCATCTTCGTTTATTTCTAAATCGAACACGTCGATGCCCGCAAATTTCTTAAATAGAACAGCCTTTCCTTCCATCACAGGTTTAGCGGCCAATGGCCCTATGGCCCCCAAACCAAGCACAGCACTACCATTAGTAATGACACCGATAAGGTTTGCCCGACTGGTATAGAGATCTACAGCGGAAGGATCCGCAACAATTTCCTCACAAGCAGCAGCAACCCCAGGAGAATAAGCCAATGCCAAATCACGCTGATTTGTTAATCCTTTTGTAGCATTTATGGAGAGCTTTCCTGGAGATGGGTACCTGTGGTAATGGAGCGCGGAACGTCTCAGTTGTTCATCCATAAAGTCCTCTTGGTGAATTAATAAGAATTATAATAACCATAGTAGTATCAATCGTGCATCACAAAGCTTTTAACATTTTAATATGCGGCAAAGTCGCCTGAACAAACTCGACTCCGCATTCGGTGAACCCTAACTTGTAATAGAACCCTTTGACCGATGTTCGCGCATGAAGCACAATTTGACGGACGCCATGCACACGACACCAAGACTCAACATACTCATAAAGCGAGCGACCCATACCACGCAATTGGTAATCAGTTTCAACGGCCATTTGCCGCAACTTACCTCGCTGACCAGAGTTTTCCATCGACAATACAACGCAAGCACAAAGCTGTAAGGATGAATTAAAAAGACCGAAGTGATGCTGCTTATCTTCACCTTCTAGGTCAGAATTAGCGAGAACCAACCCTATGGACGCTCTAAGTTGAAGCTCCCTTAATTTGAGCATCTCCATATATTGGACACTGCCGAACTGTACCTCTAAAAATCGCGTGATCGCTCTCCGGTAGACGTTGTAACTGATTCATTTTTTATTTTGCTCATTTTTTCAGTAGCCTTAATGGCGTCCGCTGAAGCGTGTATTCGCCTCTAAGACCGTCTTTTGTATCTCTGCTAACGCTTGATGGTCATTTTAGCCATGCCAGCGTTCGTTTTTAACCAACTTTCTACTAGCTTTAATTCGGTAATTTTTTTCTCAATACCTGCAGGTATCTATCGTTGGCTGACCCAATTCTGGTATTGGCACACCGAGCGGACTCCACAATTTTTGAAACTG